>CAJFNZ010000169.1 GCA_904395905.1 uncultured Oscillospiraceae bacterium
CAGGACAAGTGCGTCTCCTGCGGTATGTGCCTGGTGAACTGTCCCTTCGGCGCCATTGTGGACAAGGGCCAGGTGTTCCAGCTGATTCAGTCCATCAAAAAGGGCGACCAGGTCATCGCCCTGGTGGCCCCGGCCTTCGTGGGCCAGTTCGGCCCCTACTCCACGCCGGAGAAGCTGACGGCCGGCATGAAGGAGCTGGGCTTCCACCACGTGACCGAGGTGGCCGTGGGCGCGGACCTGTGCACCATTGAGGAGGCCCAGGACTTTTTGGACAAGGTGCCCGAGAAGCAGCCCTTCATGGCCACCTCCTGCTGCCCGGCCTGGTATGACATGGCCACCAAGCTGTACCCCGAGTACGCCCACTGCATCTCCATGGCGCTGACGCCCATGGTCCTGACGGCCCGGCTGGAGAAGAAGAAGTATCCCGGCTGCAAGACCGTCTTCATCGGCCCCTGCGCCGCCAAGAAGCTGGAGGCCAGCCGGGCGAACATCCGCAGCGACGTGGACTTCGTCATCACCTTTGAGGAGCTCCAGGGGATGTTCGAGGCCAAGGACATCCACTTCGACCAGATAGAGGACGGCGAGCCCCTGATGGAGGCCACCGGCGCCGGCCGCGGCTTCGCGGTGGCCGGCGGCGTGGCCCAGGCGGTGGCCGACGCCGTGGAGCGGCTGGCTCCCGGCCACGAGGTGAAGGTGGCCCACGCCGAGGGCCTCCGGGAGTGCCGGAAGCTGTTGAGCATGGCCCGGGCCGGCAAATACAACGGCTATCTGCTCGAGGGCATGGGCTGTCCCGGCGGCTGCGTCGGCGGCGCGGGCACCATCCGGCCCATCGCCAAGTCGGCCGAGCTGGTCTCCCGGTACAAGAAGGAGGCCCCGGAGCAGAACGCCATGGATTCCCGATACCGCTCGGTCCTGCCGACCCTGGATTGAACGACGGCGGCCCACCCTCTGGAACGGGGTGGGCTGCCGTTAAAATTTGTTTGGAGATTGTTTATAGTTCGTTCCATTTGTCGTCATATTTTTTTCACATTTCACCGGTATCATAAAACCATCCAAAGCGAAAGCCAGTTAAGGAGTGAGAAAGCATGTTCGACAACCATGAGTCTTTCCAGTATAGTTTTGAGCCGATGGATTCCGAGGCCCAGCAGCATCAGGGCCAGCGCGTCCCCTATGCGCCGCCCGCCCAGGGGCCGCAGACCGGCGGACAGCCGCCCAAGAAGCATCGCCGCACCGGCCTGAAAATAGCGGCTTTGGCCGTTGCCTGCGCCCTGGTGGGCGGCGCCGGCGGCGGCGCCATCATGGCCCACTTCCTCCGCGACGACGCGGCCTCGCAGACCACTGCCGGAACCGTTGCGGAGAGCACCGGCGGTACGGCGAACAACACCGTGGCCACGCCGGTTTACAGCACCAACACCGGCGACAAGAGCCTGACGCCGGAGGAGGTCTACAATCGGTATGTGAACTCCACCGTGGGCATCACCACCTCCGGCACCACGACCAACTTCTTCGGCCAGCCGACGCAGTTTGCCGCCTCCGGTTCGGGATTCATCATCACGGCGGACGGCTACATCGTCACGAACCACCACGTCATTGACGGCGCGGACTCCGTGACGGTGACGCTGTACGACGGCACCCAGTACGACGCTCAGATTATCGGCAGCGACGAGAGCAACGATGTGGCGCTGCTGAAGGTCGATGCCACGAATCTCCAGCCGGTCTCCATCGGCAACTCGGACCAGGTGGCCGTGGGCGAGCAGGTGGCCGCCATCGGCAACCCCCTGGGTGAGCTGACCTTCAGCATGACCGTCGGCTACATCAGCGCCCTGGACCGCGTCATCAACACCGACGGCACGCCCATCAATATGCTCCAGACCGACGTGGCCATCAACTCCGGTAACTCCGGCGGCCCGCTCTTTGACATGAACGGCAACGTCGTCGGCATCACCACCGCCAAGTATTCCGGCAGCACCTCCTCCGGAACGTCCATCGAGGGCATCGGCTTCGCCATCCCCATCAACGACGTCATGACCATCGTCAACGACCTGATGACCTATGGCTACGTGACCGGCCAGGCGTACCTGGGCGTCTCCGTCCAGGACCTGGACGCCCTGACGGCCCGGTATTACAGCCTGCCAGTGGGCGTCCTGGTGGCCAGCGTCACGGAGGGCAGCTGTGCCGAGACGGCCGGCGTCCAGCAGGGCGACATCATCACCGCCCTGGACGGCGTCACGGTGGAGAACTATTCGGACCTGGCGACGCAGCTGAACGCCCACTCGGCCGGGGACACCGTCTCGATGGAGGTCTACCGGAGCGGGCAGACCCTGACCCTCCAGGTGACGCTGGACGAGAAGCGGCCGGAGGAGGCCACGGTTTCGCCCACCACCCAGACCGAGACCCAGACGCAGCAGAGTCCCACCTGGTGGCCGTTCGCCTCCTGAACGCGGAAATGTATGGAACTCCCCCGGAGCGAGGCAGTACCCGCTCCGGGGGAGTTGTGCCTTCCGGGCCGTCCGGCCGGGTGCAGGCCCCGCTGCATTTTTCGGATTTTCGCGGAAGAAATGGAGATTATGTCAAATAAAGCGATACATCGTCTTGTGAAAGAACTCGGTTTTCCGGGCGTCTCATTTCTTGGAAAAAAGCCGAAAAGCTGTTGAAGACATGGGTTTTGTACCTGTTGAAAAAACTGTGGACAGTGTGGAAAACCCTTTGCAGCCCTGCCTGCACTTATTATTATGGTCAACTCTCGGCGTGCGCCTGATGCCATCGGTTGAAAAACTCCCGGTTCTGCCGGCAGACGGGGCACTCCGGTTTCAGGGCCAGGGCCGCGTCGTTGAAGGCCTCGGAGGCTTCGCGGGCCCCGAGATTCCAGCTGCACACGCACAGCTGGAGCAGGGGGATATAGCCCCGGCAGTCGGGGTAGTGGAAGCCGCTGCCGGCCGGCTGGGTCAGGGCCAGATGGTACCAGAAGGCGGCGGTCTCCCACTGCTGCCGGTCCATGAACACGCTGCCGAGGGCGCAGCACAGCTCCGGTGTCGGCGGGCCGAAGGCCAGGGCGCCCGTCAAGGCCGGCAGCCGTTCGTCCTCCCGGCCGAGGCGGCCCAGGCAGTCGGCCAGGTCCATGGAGGCCTGGATGCAGTCCGGTTTCCAGCCCCGGCCGCCCGCCAGGAAGGCCCGGAGGGCCTGCACGGCCTCCTCCTCGCGGCCCAGAAAGGCCAGCTCCCGGCCGTAGTAGTACTGCTCCCGCGGCTCGAGGGGCCGCCGGGCCCGGAGGCCCTCGAGGATCCGCAGGTTGCGGCCACTGTCGCCGGGGCCCTCCTTCCGGTGGGTGACGGCGGCGTCGCCGTGGTGGATTGTTCCGGCGGGGGCGATGGCCTCGTGGACGGCCCCGCGCCAGCGGAGGCCGGCGGCGCGGCGGATGAGGCGCTCCCGCTCGTAGGTCAGCGTGGGCCGGCCGGCCTCGTCGCGGCCGGCGTGGTAGGGGAGCATGACCACGTCGGTGTCCGGCGGCAGGGTGGCCTTCAATTCGAGGAATTTCTTCCGGTCCTCCGGTTCGATGACGTCGTCGGCGTCCAGCCAGAGGCAGTAGTCCATCGTGGCCTGGTCAAAGGCGTAGTTCCGGGCGGCGGCGAAGTCGTCCCGCCAGGGGAAGTGGAAGACCTTTGCCCCCAGGGCCTCGGCGGCCGCCACGGTGCCGTCGGTGCTGCCGGTGTCCACGACAATCACCTCGTCGGCCAGCCCCTGGGCGGAGGTCAGGCACCGGGGAAGCGTTCGCTCCTCATTTTTGACAATCATACAGAGGCTGATGGTAATCACAGCCGTCCCTCCTTGCGTCCCGGATTTTTTTCCCACTCTCATGGTATGGGACGGCGCCGGAGGCTGTGCTGCGGAGGGGAAAAAAACTGCGCGCCGGAATCGGCGCGCAGGGAATGGGGCTTTCAGACGGCGGGGTTGGAGGCGCCGCACAGCAAGTAGTTGTTTTTGGTGGAGCGCTTGACCTGATAGAGCGCCTTGTCCGCCCGCTCGACGGCGCTCTCCAGCGTGTCGTGCGCAATGACGTCCGTTGCGCCGATGGAGATGTTGCTCCAATAGGGCATCCGTGTGCCCCGCTCATGGGCGGAGTGCAGGAGGCGCTGGGCCACCAGCTCGGCGTGCTCCGGGCTGCGCACCTGGCGGCAGAGCACCACGAACTCATCGCCGCCAACGCGGTAGACGGCGTCGCCGCTGCGGACCAGGGAGAGAAGCATATCGGCGACCTCCTGGAGGACCCGGTTGCCGGCCAGGTGCCCGTGGGTGTCGTTGATGGTTTTGAAACAGTCCAGATCCAGCAGGAACAGCCAGCAGTCGCCGGTTTTCCAGCCGTCCCAGTGCCGCTCCAGGGCGCTGTAATTGTAGAGCTGCGTCAGGCCGTCCCGCATGGAGAGGCGCGCCATCTCCTGGGCGACCTCCTGGGACCGGCGGAGCTGCTCCACCAGGCTCTTGGGATAGTATTCGCCCGCCGACTGCTCCCGGTCCGGGACAGAGTGGTGGACGTGAACGGCCTTCCAGCCGCAGGGGAACTTCTGGTATATGATTGAAAACCGGGAATCCATGTCGATGGCGGCCCGGCGGTCGTCGCTTTCCCAAAAGACCCGGCCGCCGCCGTAGACCAGGCAGGCGTCGTCGCCCAGCGACTGCTGGCGGCACCAAAAGTCGCGGCACTGAAACGCGATGTTCTGCCGCTCCTCCAGCTCGCCCGAGAGCGCCTGGCAGAATTGAGACTTGTCCAGAAAGTACTCATGGCTCCCTGTGCCGATGATGACACAGCCATCCGCCATATATTCCAGTACGTTCAGAATTTCCGCTTGGCTGGTGGAGAAATACGCCCGCACGAGGTTCTCCGTCATTGGGCAAAAATCCATGAACCCTTGCCACCTGCTTTCCAAGAGATGTAAGTGCCCCACGGGCGCCGGGCTGCCAAAGCCCGTGTTCATAAACTGGAAATTTCGGGGACATTTCCGATGTCCCGCACCCAAAACAGGAAGTCATTTCCGTATTGGTGAAAATTATAGCGGCTGAAAACGCCGATGTCAACCCTTGTTTTCGGTAAAAAGCCCGGACTTTTCCCCGAAATTCTCCGGAACATCCCCGCGCAGCCGCAGGCGTGCCGTGATGGCGCAGCGCCCATCCCGGAAGAGAATTTCCAGCTGCGAGCCGTATTTTTTGGCCACCGCCCGCATATGTTCCAGGCCGTAGCCGTGCCATTCGGTCTCCAGCCGCCGGGACAGCCCGGCGTTGTCCGGCACCGGCTTCTGGCAGCTGTTGGAACAGAAGATGAGCAGCCGGCCGCCGTCCACCGTCATCCGCAGCTCCAGCTGCCGGGGGGTTCCGTCGGCGACGGCCGCGGCGGCCACGACGGCGTTGTCCAGCAGGTTCGCCAGGTAGGTGGAGAGGTCCAAATCGTCGATGGGGAGGGATTCCGGAATCTGCACCAGCGTCTTCGCTTGGATGCCGGCGTCGATAGCCGTTTGCAGCCGCGGTGCGATGATGCCGTTGACCAGCAGGTTCTTGGTGTAGAGGCTGGGAGAAAACTGGGAGGCGGCCTGGAGCTGTGCCGCGTATTTCTTGACCCGTTCAAAGTCCCCCTGCTGGCAGAGGATCTGCAGGGTTTCGGCCCGGTTGCGGATTTCGTGGCGGGCCATGCGGGTCTCCAGCAGGGTCTGATAGAGGGCTTTGGCGTGTTCCGCCGCAAACTGGCTCTTCATGGACAGAGCCTGCCGCTCGGCTTTCAGGCGCGCCGTCTCCTGGATATAGTCCGTCACGGCCAGGATGGAGCAGGAAAGGAACAAATCGTAGTTTACCAGGTTTAGTAAATAGGAGAAGCTGCCCCAGTTGGCGATTGCGGTGAATGCGTAAGCGATGGACGACAGCCAGCGGCCCGCCGCCAGGTAGAACAGGAGGACGCACGACAGGGCGGCGGCTGCCAGGCAGCCGGCCAGGCGATAGAGCCGCTGGAACCAGCGGCCGCCCCGCCAGGCTTCCCAGCCGCCCCGCAGGAGCAGGAGGGCCATGGCCAGCGGCAGCAGACAGTAGCTGACAAGATTCATCGCCGCGCCCGGCAGCGGGCCGACGAAGGCGGCGGCGGACAGGAAAAAGCAGCCCGCCGCGGCCGCCAGGGGCAGCAGCCAGCCCCAGCGCCGGAACCGGCCGGAGGTGTGGAGCCACACCATCCACAGCAGCGGCAGGGTGGGGATTATCCGCGTCAGCCAGATCCCCGCGGGCGTCTGGAGGTAGCTGGCGGCGAACAGCGCGTAGGGCACGGTGCTTTTCAGGCAGAACGCCAGCGCCGAGGCGGCCAGCAGCAGCAGGCCCCAGTCCGCGGCGCCGGCCCACAGGCGGAACAGCCAGAGGCACAGCAAAAAGAGCCCGGCGGCCAGGAATATGCCGGCGGGCAGGGCGGCGCTGGCGCCGGAGGCCAGGGCCTGGCTGTCGTAGGCGTAGACCTGGTCATAGAGCGTCAGCTGGGGCAGGGAGCCGGTCTCCGCCGGCCCGTGGAACCGCACGGCCACCGTCAGCTGCCGGCTGGCGGCGTCCTTGAGCGTCGCCAGGGCGGAGGAGCCGGCGGACGCGCCGCCGTGGAGCCAGCGCCCGGGGTCGGCGGTCATCTGCCCGTCCACCAGCAGCGCGGCGTCGCACTCGTAAGCGTACATCTGCACCACGGCAGTTTCCGTCAGCGCATCCGGCAGGGCGGCGGTGCAGTAGAGCGTTTCGCCCTCCGGCAAGTCAAACGAGCCGCCGGCCAGGGCGACGGGTTCGCCGTCAGCCAGCGTATACCGCCAGGCGCCCGGCTCCTCCCAAGGGGGCAGCGGCACGGGCTCCATCGGCTGGTGGACCAGATAGAGATAGCTGCCCATCAGCCCCAGGCAGACGAGGCTGACCACCAGGGCGACCGTGAAGCGCTGCCGACGGCCGATTGGGCCGGCTCCGCTCATTCAATGGTCAGGATGTCCGAGAAGCCGGTCATGTTGAAGACCTCCATAACCGTTTCACAGACGTTGCGGACCACCATGCGCCCCTGCCGGTTCATGCGCTTCTGGGCCGACAGCAGCACCCGGAGCCCGGCCGAGGACAGATAGTCCAGGGCGGACAGGTCGAGAACCAGCTCCTTCACGCCGTCCAGGCTGGCCTGAAGGTCCGCGTCCAAAGCCGGCGCAGTGGTGGTGTCCAGGCGCCCTTCCAGGGCAATCGTCAGGGTCTGGCCTTCGGTGTGGTGTTGAATGTTCATAGTTCCATGACTCCTTACAAATTACAAAAATACGAAAATTGAAGCGGTCCGCAGCCCGCGTTTCGGATTCCGGACTTTTTAGAATATGTGCCGGCCACCGTTTTGCAGGTAGGCCTGCCTGACGGCGTTATAGTTCTGTTTGCTGACGGGGATGCTCTGGCCGGAGGACAGCAGCAGATGATAGCGGCGGATGCCCTTGACATAGGCCAGATTGACCAGGTAGCTCTTGTGGCAGCGGAGGAACTGCCCTTCCGGCAGCTTCCGCTCCAGCTGGGACAGATGGCCGTTGGTGGAGAGGACGCCGCTGGTGCGGGTGTGGATCCGCAGCTGATAGTCCAGGACTTCAATATAAAGGATCTCGGAGACGGGCAGCACCCGGTCGGCCCGCCGCCACCGGACAACCAGGTAGCCCGAGGCGGCCGGGAGGGAGGCGCAGTAGTCCAGCGCCTCCAGCAGGGCGTCGTCCGTGACGGGCTTGAGCAGGTAATGGGCGGCGTGGACCCGGTAGCCCTCCAGGGCGAATTCCGGGGAGACGCTGACCAGGACGACCGGCAGCCGGGGCCGCAGGCGGCGGATGCCGCCGGCGACGTCAATGCCGTCGGCGTCGCCCAGGAGAACGTCCAGGAACAGCACGTCGATGGGCTCCGGCCCGGACAGCGCCTGCAGCAGGGAGCGGCTGTCGGAAAAGGCGCGGACGCGGGCGGCGACGCCGCGGCCGTCCAGCAGGCGACTGATTTGTTGGACGAACTGCTCGAGCCACAGGGAATCGTCGTCGCAGCAGGCGATATACAGCATGGAGAGACTCCTTTCCCCGCAGGCTTGCACGCTTAAAAGTCTAGCGGATTTTCGCGGTTCTGTCAAATTACATGCGTTCCCAGTTGCGGGTAAAATATCCTGTTCACGGATAAAACGGACTGTTTGCGGGAAAACGCTTTACGCATAGAGCAACTCTTTGCTAGAGTAGAGCCGCTAAACTGGCGGAAGGGGGGCTGCCCATGGAACGGGAGACGCCGGCGCGGCTCCTGCTGTGCACCCGGGACGCGGCCCTGGCCGAGCGGCTGTCGGGCCAGCTGGCCCACTGGGCGGAAGACGCCTGCGTAGACATAGCGCTGACGGCCGCGGGGGCGCTGCCCCGGGACGGGGAGGCGCCCGACCTTCTGCTGCTGGACAACGACACCGTGGAAGACGTGCCGGCGCGGCGGCCGCCGTGGCTGTCGGCGGCGGAACTGGTGGTCCTCTCCCGCCAGCCCCGCCAGGCGGTGCGGGCGTGCCGCTGGCATGCGGCGGCGCTCCTGCCGGCGGAACCCTCGGAACGGGCGCTGGCCGAGGCGCTGGACCGGTGCTTCAACGCCTGGCGCCAGGGGATGCGCTGGCTGGACCTGCCCTCCAAACGGGACCGGATCCGCCTGCCGCTGTGTCAGCTGCAATACGCCGAGGCCTGCGGCCGGGAGACGAACCTCTACTGTGCCGGCGGCAGTATGCAGGCGAGCATCCCGCTGAAAGCGCTGGAGGCGTTCCTGCCCAGCCCGCCCTTCTACCGCTGCCAGAAGGCCTTCATTGTCCGGCTGTCGGCGGTGGAGACCCTGAGCGGCGGCCAGCTGGTGATGCGCCGGGATGGGCGGTCCATCTCCGTCAGCCGCCGGCAGCTGCCCGAGCTGCGCGCCGTGCTGGAGGCGTGGAATGGGGGAGGTGAAGCCCTGTGCGCATCGCCGTAGCGGTCTGTGACGACCTGGAGGAGGCCTGTCTGGACCAGAGCCGGAAGATTGCCGACTATGGCGTCCGGCGCCGCGTGGAGCTGACGGTGGAGACCGTGCTCAGCGGCGAGGAGCTGCTGACCCGCTGGACGCCGGGCCGGTGGGACCTGGTGTTCCTGGACGTCTATATGGAGGGGCTGGACGGCGTGGAGACGGCCCGGCAGCTGCGGGAGCGGGAGCCGGGCTGTTCGCTGATTCTGGCCACCACCAGCATGGACCACGGCCTGGAGAGCTTCGAGCTGGAGGCCCTGGACTACCTGGTCAAGCCCTTCGCCCAGCAGGATGTGGACGCGGCCATGGACTGGTTTCTCCGGAAGCGCTCCTCGGACTTGCAGATGCTGTCCGTGGCCCCGGAGGGCGGGGCGGGCGACGTGCGCCTGGCCGACATCCTCTACGTGGAGATGCAGCGCCATACGGCCGCCGTCCACACCCTGGACGGGGTCTACGACCTCCGGAAGACCATGGAAATCCTGGAGCAGGAACTGGCCGACAGGCGCTTTTACCGGTGCCACCGCAGCTATCTGGTGAATCTGGACTGGGTCCGCCAGATGCTGCGGCGGGATTTCGAGATGGAAAACGGGGACCTGGTGCCGGTGAGCGCCAAGCGCCTGGCGGAGGCCCGGCAGGCGTTCCTGGAGTGGTCCCTGGCGAAGAACTGGGGACGGTAAAGCCTGCCGCCGGCAACGGGGCTGCCGCATCAGCGGCAGCCCCGTTGTCTGTCTGGCAGCTCAGGGGTCCCGGGGCGTGAAGCGGGGGCATACCTGCTGCCCGGCCAGAACGGCCGCGGGCTTCGTCCGGTACCGCTCGCAAGACGAGGGCTGCCCGGTGGCGTAGCGGCAGTCCCGGCACTGCATGTCTTCCTCCCGGTAGAACTTCAGGCCTTCGCCGGTCTCCATGAAGCGGGAGGCGGGGTTGTCGTACATACCGATTACTCCTTTTTCCGTTCCAGGCGCCGCCGCATCATCGACATCCGACGGGCGACGGGCATGGAGGTCAGTTCATCCTGGAAGCGGTCCGGCGCGGGGGCCGGGGCGGGGGCCGGGGCGGGGGCCGGGGCGGGAGCCGGGGCGGGAGCCGGGGCCGAGACCGCCGGGGCCGGCGCTTCTTCGCCCTCCTCGGCCAGCATCTCCATGATAATCCGGAACTGGTTGGGGATGGCCTGGCCGTTGTCGTCCAGTTTGGGCAGGATGTCCTTAATCCGGTAGTTGCCGCCCTGGTTCAGCAGCACCTCCATCTGCCGGCCGGCGGTGTTGTTGCTCAGCTGGCCGTTGACGGCGTTGAAGGCGTCGATATGGGCCGCCTTGGCCCCCTGGGGCAGGGCGATTTCCATGCGGTGGTGGCCGATATTTTCGGCCTGGATCCGCTCCTCGGGCTTGAGGACCTGGTTGGCGATATTTTCGTAAGCCTGCTGGCGGTGGGAGACGCCCATCGGAATATCGGGGTCCTCCAGCATCGTCATCATTTGGTTCACGATGGGGTTCTGCCGCTCTTCCTGCGAGATGCCGCGCCGCTGCAGGGCCTGCATCTGGAAGAACATCCGGTCCTGCTGGGGCAGGCCCGCGGCCCAGTCGTCGGCAAACTGCTGTGAGGCGGTGGTGCTGACGAAGCCTTTGTCCTGATAGGTGGTGCCAATCAGACGGTCGCGTTTGCGCATCACAGCCTCATGGTCCACGGTGCCGTCGGGCCGCAGCACCTCGTTGGCGATGCCGGCCTGGCGCAGCAGGGGAATCAGGCCCAGGTCGGAGATGCCGCGGTAGGTGGTCTGCTTCTGGGCGAGGGGCGCCATGATGCCGCTGATGTTGTCGGCCATCTGCTGCAGCTCGGCGGCCTTTTCGGCGTTGGGCGGCGCGGCGGTGCCGCGGAGCATACCGTTGACGTCCCGGGAATCCTGGATGTAGCTTTGGGCAGCCGTCCGCTGCTGCGGCGTCGCGGCGTTGTACCGGGCGTGGGAGAGCGGGTTGTACGCCCGGTTGGTTTTCTCCATGGCGGCCGCCCGCTGGGCGGCGACGTACCGCTCCCGAAATGCGGCAAAGCCCTGGTTTTTGCCGGTCTCGCCGAAGGCCGTCTTGTTATGCGCGGAGGCCTTGGTGGAGCCCTTTTTCGCTTCCCCGGCCACCTCCCGCAGGCGGTCGCGGGTGTCGTGCTCGCTGGCCATCAGGTACTGGCGGCGGGCGCCGAAGCCCTCGGTCATGAAGCGGTCGGAGAGCCCCAGGGCCTCCTGGTTGTCCTTCAGGACATCGCTCAGGGCCAGCGTATCCCGGTTGGCGTTGTGCAGCGCCTCAAAGCCCTTGCGGGTTTTCTTCCCGCCGTGCAGGTTGAACTGGTCCATATCCATGGCCATGGTCTGGTCCATCAGCCCCTTGATATGGGCTAGGTATTCCTCCCGGCGGTTCTGGTTGGTGTAGAGGTCGTAGAGGTCGTCCTTTTCCGCGTCGCTCTTGCCGTAGCTTTGGCGGAGAAAGAGGCGGAGGGTGTGAGAGTCGGTCATAGCGCCGCGGTTGTCCTTGCTGCCGAAACGCTTGGTGAAGTACTCGTCGCCGGCGGCGGAACGGCCGTCGTGTTCGCTCCGGGCCAGGGCCTTGCGGGCCTCCTTTTTTTTCGAGGCCTGCATGGGGCCGGCGGCGGACGCGGCCGAGGCGGCGGACAGGGGGGCGGTCACCGGGCCGGCGTAGACCGGCTGCCCGGCGGCGGCCAGGGCGCCCTCGCGGTCGGCGCGGGCCTCCAGGGCACTGTCATGGAGGAAACCGGATCCGCAGACCTGGCCCCGGGCCTGGGAGACCACGTGGCTCAATTCGTGGCCCAGGAGGGCCTGGCCCCCGTGGGAGACAAAGTCCAGCTTCCCCGGGGCGAACGCCACCCGGTTCCCCTGGGCGACAGCCTCCGCGCCGGCTTCGGCCACGGCCGGGCTCTCATAGAGCCGGACTGCCGACAGGTCCGCGCCGAAGGCGTTCTCCATTTTGGCCCGCATGGCTTTCGGCAGATCCACCGGCCGGCCCAGCTGGGCGGGCGAGGGCTGGGCGCGGCCGGCCTGGAGGGCCTCCAGGGAGGGCCCCTGCGCGGCCGGGCCGGACTCGGGACGGCCGACCCGTTTCCGTTCGGCGTAGGCGTAGCTCATGGAAAGACTCCTTTCTCATTCAACACTGGGAACCGGCGCCGGCAGGGCGGCGGTATGTTCCTCATAGCGGTTGCAGCGGCCGCCGACAATCCGTTTGGCCAAGGCCTCGGCGGCGCCCCCTAGCGTGGAAAAGCTGTATAGAAAATCCCCGCCCTGGCGGTAATAGCATCGGTTCAGCTGGGCCCGGAGGAGGATTAGGAAAGCGGCGGCCAGCGCGTCCGGGCCGCGCCAGGCGGCCAGCAGGGCGTAGCCCCCGGGACCGGCCTCCCCGCAGAGGAGGTAAGCCCCCGCGCGCCCGTCCCGGAGCCAGGCGACAGACAGGGCCGGATCCATCCGGTCCCCGGAGGCCGAAGGACGCAGAAGCGGCGGGATCCGCCCATCCGCCTCCAGGGCGTCCAGGGCCTCCGAAGGCAGCCGGGAGAAGGGGACGGCCGACGGGTGGGGCCGGTAGCCGGGGCTCAGCGCGCATCCCACGGCCGGGGAATGATGGAACCGGCCGGTATCCGCCTGGTAGACCCGGGAGAGGGGCAGCGGGTTCCCGCCCCGCCGGCGGCACAGGGCGTCCATGGCCGCCAGTTCCTCGCCGCCCAGGGTGTAGTCGGCGTCCAGGGCTTCGACGCCCCGCCGGGCGGCCTCTTCCAGCAACAGGTCTACCATACGGCCGCCGACGCCGAGCCCGCGTACCTGCGGGTCCACGAAGAGGCTGGCGATTTCCGCACGGTCCCACCGCACCGCGGCTGCGCCGCAGGCCAGGTTGTCCCATACGGCGCCCAGGACGGTCACCGCGTCCGGCGGCGCGCCGGCCAGGACGCCCGGCAGCAGGTACTGCCCGAAGGGCCCGGGCCTGGCCGGGTCTACCGGGCGTATGGAAATCCATGCCATAGGCGCACCTCCCGCTACATATCGTATGGAGGACGGGACACGGCCGCGACAGCCTGTGCGCGCCTCTGTACTATGGATAGTATACCATGCCGTTGCCCGGAACGGTATGCATTTCATGACAGTTGGAAATTGTTCGTGCCAAAGGCCTACCGTTTTGCCAAAAAGCTGTTACAATGGAAGCAGCTCCCCGGAGAACGGTTTTGCCGCGCCGCCGCCGTCGGCGGGATGAGAGAGGATGGACGATGCGACTGGCAATCTGCGGTGCGTCCCCCAGAGAGACGCAATACCTGTGCGGCGCGGCGGAAGCCCGCTGCCGGCAGATGGGCGTTTCTGCGGAGGTCTGTCCTGTGGACGGCCTGCCCAGGCTGTGGGCGCGGTTTCGGCCGGGCTGGTACCAGGGGATCCTCCTGGGCGTCGGCGACACGGCCGGGTTCCTGGCCGCCCGGCGGATCCGGGAGACCGACAACGCCTGCCGCCTGGTGTTCATCGACGACACCGAGCGGTATGCCATTGCCTGCCTGCGGATCCACGCGGCCGACTTCCTCGTCCGCCCCCTGCGGCAGGAGGCCCTGCGGCGGGCCCTGGACCGGCTCTTGGGGTGCGGATGACGGGGGGATGACCGTGCAGAAAAGGCTGACCCGGCGGCAGCGGCCGCCCGTGGAGGTTCCCAGGCGGGAGGACGTGGAGCGTCAGCTGGCCTGGGCCGCCCAAGCCGAGGCGTTCCAACACCGGGACCCCCTCTGGCACGTGACCGAGAGTTTCCAACAGACCTTCGACGCCATGGGCCGCCGCCACGCCCAGGAGCTTTTGCGGGAGGGGCAGGACGGTCGGACGGCGTCCGGTTACCGGGAGGCGGCCGACGGGCAGACGGCCTGGGACGGCCGCACGGAAGCGGACGGCCGGGTGGACGGCGCGGCAGCCCGCCGGGAGACGGCTCCGCCCGACCGGGAGACGGCTGACCGGCTGCGGCCGGCCATGGCCAAGTTCTCCGAGACGGCGTTCCAACGGGGCGTCCTGGCCGGCGCGGTCCTCCAGGGGACCGGCAAGATGATGCTGACCACCTGCCTCAAGCGGACCCTTTACCAGCAGGAGCCCATCCGCCAGCGCCAGACCCTGTTCCGGGGCGGCGCCAAGAGCCGGGTGGTGCCCGGCGCTTCGCCGGACCGGGTAATCTTCCACCGGGGTTTTGCCCAGGGGGCCGTGGGCCTGGTAGTAGACGCCCTCAGCGACGCCCGGGCCGTCGTGGACACCATGGCCCAGCTGGCCCAGGGGGACCTGGGGGACGACAACGGCGCCGAGACCCTCCGCCGGGTCTATCCGTTCCTGGACGACAGCCGGGAGCGGGCGCTGCTGGACGGCTACCGGGCCCAGCTGTCCCGGGCCGGGAACGGGCCGGAGCGTTCGGTGCTCCAGAACGCCGTCGTCCACGCCGAGGCCCTGCGAAACCGGAAGGCCCAGATGAAACAGGAATTCATCAGCAAGCTCCGCTGGATATCCGACCGCGCCAGCGAGGCCCTGGCCCAGCTGGAGGAGCCGGAGACGGTGGAACAGCTGACGGCCGCCCTGGCCCGCGGCCAGGAGCTGCCGCCGCCCATGCCGCCGCCGGACGACGGGGACGGCCAGGAGGAGGGGGGGTCCAGCGATGCCAACCCAACAGACCGCCCGCCAGACGGACCAGAGCCGCCGGACGGGGCGGACGGAGCGGACTGAACGGCGGCAGGACCGCCGGGAAGCCCTGCTTCCGGCCCAGGCGGCCCTGGAGGCTCTGCTGGCCGGCGGCGGGCTGGAGCAGCTTCCGGCCCAGTCGGTCCTGGCCCTGTCCCACCGGATGGGCAACGACGCCCTGCTGCGCCTGCTGGCCGGCCGGGAGCGGGGGCCCGCGCTGGGAGCGCCGGCGCTGCCGGACGCCTGGCCCGAGACCGAGCCCCTGGACTGGCCCGCGTCGGAGCCCCTGCTGACGGCCCCGCCGGATGCCGCGCCGGCCGGCCCGTCCCCGCTGTGAGGGGAGGGTGACCGTGGAGGCGACGGAAATCCGCCGGGCCCTGGCCGCCCTGCTGGACGACAGCGGCGCGGACTGGCGGGAGGCCGCCGGCTGCCTCTGCTTCCGCCTGCGGCGGGGCGGGGCGCTGCTGGAGCTGGCCTGCCGCCCGCTGGACGGACGGCTGCTGGTCTACGGGCGCTACCCCTTTCCCGCCGGAGACCGGCAGCGGGCCCTGGCCCGGTGCAGCGAGGTGAACGGGCGGGTCCTCCAGGGGGCCATGTTCCTCGACGGCGGCCGGGTGGTGTTCCGCACCGAGGCGGCCCTGCCCGACGACTATGAGGCGCCCCTGCGGATGCAGGAGGCCATCGCCTACAACGCCGACGTGCTGCTGCACTTCTGGGGCCGGCTGGCTCCGGACGGCGCCAACCTGTGAGCCGAGAGAATCACCTGCACCTTCGTGCCATAAGCCGGCCGGACTGCCCCGGCGGCCCGCCCGGCTTATGGCGCGAGCCCAGGCGATGGCTCTTTCCCATATGTATGTATCCACCATCAACCAGACATTACGACGAAAGGAGGGGCGCTTCACGGCCGGCCCCCAGCCAAACAGTGGCGTGAAGCAACAACATGGCAGAGTATTTGTCCCCAGGTGTTTATGTAGAGGAGTATGACTCGGGGGCGACCCCCATGCAGGGCGTCAGCACCAGCACGGCGGGCTTTGTGGGCCTGGCCGAGCGTGGCCCCGTGGTGGGCCAGCCCCAGCTGGTCACCAGCTTCGCCGACTACAAGCGAATCTACGGCGGATACCTGAGCGAGGCCGGCTACGGCACGGCCCGGTTCCTGCCTTACGCCGTGGAGCAGTTCTTCCTCAACGGCGGCTCCCGGGCCTACATCATGCGGGCCGTCCCCGCCGACGCCAAGGCCGGCACGGCCACCGCGGGCGTCCTGAAGTTGACGGCCGCCAACCCCGGCGCCTGGGCGGAGAATATGCGGGTCACCGTGGCCCCGTCCAGCAAGGCCAAGACCCAGGTCTTCGCCGTCAACGGCGCCGATTTGACGCTGAAGAACGCCGACGGCTTCCAGGCCGGCGACGTGGTGGAGCTGTTCGACGGCGCCAAGAGCGCCTATGCCACCGTCAAGAGCGTGCTGGACAAGGTCGTCACCCTGGACGCCCCCTGCACCCTCAACGTGGCCGACACCAAGGTGGGCTCGCCCAAGTACATCCGCACCTGCGAAATCACCATCACCGCCCGGCTGGACGAGACGGTGGAGGTCTATGAGAACCTGTCCCTGAAGCCCGAGGCCCTCAACTACGCCCCGGTCCGCACGGCCAAGAGCGACCTGATTCGCGTCGAGGTCCTGGCGGCGCCCAAGGCGGCGGCCCCGGCCCCCAAGGACGAGAAGAAGGACGACAAGGCCGCGCCGGCCCCGGCTCCGGCCGCACCGGCAGGCATCACGCCCTATGAGCTGTGCGGCGGCAAGGGCGGCGAGATGGTGCTGATTCTCGCCGGCGGCAGTGACGGCACGGTCCTCAAGGTCACTGCCGACACCTACCTGGGCAAGGACGACGGCCCCGGCCGCCGCACCGCCCTCCAGGCCTTCCAGGAGTGCGCCAGCGTCTCCATCCTGGCCATCCCCGGCGTCACCGTGCCCGAGGTGCAGTCGGCCCTGGTGGGCTTCTGCGAGGGGCAGAAGAGCTGCTTCGCCATCCTCGACATCCCCATGGAGCTGACCAAGACGAACGACGTGGCCAACTTCCGGGATATGTACGACTCCACCTACGCGGCGATGTACCATCCCTGGCTCCAGATGTTCGACGCCGGCGCCAAGCGCCCGGCCTACTTCCCGCCCTCGGGCGCCATGGCCGGCATCTACGCCCGCAGCGACAACGAGCGCGGCGTCCACAAGGCCCCGGCCAACGAGGTGGTCCGCGGCTGCACCGGCCTCTCCTGCAGCTACAACAACGGCGAGCAGGACATCCTCAACCCCCTGGGCGTGAACCTGATTCGGGCCTTCCCCGGCCGCGGCATCCGGGTCTGGGGCGCGCGCACCATCAGCTCCAACGGCCTGTGGAAGTACATCAACGTCCGGCGGCTCTTCATCTATGTGGAGGAGTCCATCAAGGCCAACACCAACTGGGTCGTCTTCGAGCCCAACAGCGAGACCCTCTGGGGCCGCGTGACCCGGACCATCGAGACCTTCCTGGCCACCTGCTGGCGGGACGGCGCGCTGGCCGGCTCCAGCCCCGAGCAGGCCTTCTTCGTCGAGTGCGGTCCCACGACCATGACTCAGGACGACATCGACAACGGCCGGCTCATTTGCCAGATTGGCATCGCGCCGGTGAAGCCGGCGGAGTTTGTGATTTTCCGCATTACCCAGAAAACGGCCACGGGCGAATAAGGGCCTGGTGTACGGCTTTAGAAAGGATGAAGGCAAATGGCTATCAATTACCCATACAGAGTATTTCGCTATCAGGTCGAAATTGACGGCATCAACCGCGCCGGTTTTTCGGAAGTGTCCGGCATGAGTTCGTCCGTGGACGCCGTGGAGTACCGTGAGGGCGACGATTTGCGCAACACCCCCCGCAAGCTGCCCGGCCTGACGAAGTTCGGCAACGTGACCCTCCGCTGGGGCGTCTCCGACGATGCGGACTTTGTGGAGTGGCTCAACTCCGTTTCCCCGACCAACAACGCGCCGCCGACGGGCCTGGTCCGGCACGATGTGACCATCACCCTCATCGACGACGCCGGGAACCCCGGCCCCTCCTGGATTCTCATTAACGCCTGGCCGGTGGGGTACACCGTGCCCGACCTGAACGGTCTGGGCAGCGAGGTGGCCATCCAGTCCCTGGAGCTGTGCCACGAGGGCCTGGAGCACACGGCCGGCAGCGCCGCCGGCGAGCCTTCGGCCATCTGATTCAGACGTCCGGAATACGGGTTCAGATGACAACCGGCGGCCCGGCTGTCGCCGCGCCACGGGTGCGCGGCGGCGGGTCGGGCCGCCTCGGCCAATAGGAGAAACGGTTTGGAAACGGAATTTGAATTTGAACTGCCCAAGGGCTACGTGGACAAGAACGGCGACGTCCACCGCCGGGGCACGATGCGCCTGGCCACGGCGGCCGACGAGATTCTCCCCCTGCGGGACCCCCGGGTCCAGCAGAACCAGGGGTATCTGACGATTGTCCTCCTCTCGCGGGTCATCACCCGCCTGGGAACGCTGAGCACCATCAACACCCGGGTGATTGAGGGGCTCTTCACCATGGACCTGGCGTACCTCCAGGACCTGTACCAGCGAATCAATATGTCCGATTTGCCGGTTTACAAGGTGGTCTGCCCCCACTGCAACCAGGAGATTGAGGTGCCGCTGGATTTTTTATTGAGCTAGGGCTGGTCCTGTACCCCCAGGAGCAGCTCTATCAGGAGATGACATTTCTGTCCTACTACCTCCACTGGTCCCGGGGCGAGGTGATGAACCTGCCCCACCAGGAGCGCCGCCGCTGGTGCCGGGAGGTGTCGGACATCAACCAGAAGCTCAACGGGCCGGAGCCAAAGTCCATCCCGTTGCGCTGAAGAAAGGTGCGTGAGGGCGTTTGAGTACGGCGGAGAGCAGCAAGGGGCGGCAGGACCCCTACCGTTCGTTCCGATTCCGGGTGGAACTGGAATACGCCAACCACGAGACCGTCGTGGCGTCGTTTACCCAGTTTTCGGGGATCCGCATGACGACCGACACCCTCCAGGCCCGGGCCGGCAGCGATGTGCGCGGCGTCCAGAGCGTGATTCCCACCCTGACCCGCTTCGAGCCGGTGACGCTGAGCCAGGGCGTGGTGGGAGACAACGAGTTTCTCAACTGGCTCTTTGACGCCGTGCCCAACGACGTCTCCGGCCCGCGGACACTGCCCCAGGGGCGGAACATCCGAATCGTGGTCCTGGACGACCGGGGCTCCACGGGAATTGTCTGGAGCCTGCTGAATGCCGTGCCGATTGGCTATGCCCTGAGCCCCATGGACGGCAGCAACAGCGAGGTCCTGGCGGAGAGCCTGACGTTTGCCATCGGCGGCGTTGCGCGGGTGAATGAACGGGGGCTCTGGGAAGAGATGAACTGGTAAAGCCCATGGGGAGGAGGCCAAACGATGAGTGTGGGGACAACGACGCCGTTCCTGTCGGGCGCATACTTTGACGTGGAGCTCAGCAGCGGGGAAAAGAGCCTGGTCGGGCGCTTCACCTCGGTCTCCGGCTTGGGCATGGAAGTGGAGTATGAGACGGTTTACGAAGGCGGCCTGCAACATCCCCGGCTGTTTTTCAAGGGCCTCAAGCCCCAGGTGCTGGTGCTGGAACAGGGCGTCGTCACCGACGAGGAGGATGTGGTTGCGGATCTGATGCAGCGGAGCGCCGAGGGCGCGTCCGTGCCGCTCAGCGGGACGATTACGCTGCGCGACAACCTGGGGAATCCGCAGCGCTCCTGGCAGTTTGCGGGCGCGGTTCTCCAGAAGTATGCCGGGCCGGAACTGAACAGCAACACCCCGGCCCTGGCAATCAGCCGCATGGAACTGCTCTATTACGGGTGCTATTGATGGATGCGATGGGAGTTCTGAAGCCGGATATGGCGGTGGTGCGGCAGGGACCCTCGGGCCTGTCGCCCTTTGGGCTGCTGTCCCGGCTGTTTGAGGAGGAACTGGCCCGTCGCACCCAGCAGCGGCTGGGCGGGTACAACCCGCTGGACCTGACCCTTCTGGAGGAAGCGCCCGCCGAGGAGGCCGAGTCCCGCCCGCCCCTCCAGGTGAACGTGAACCTGGATGTCCGCCTGGACCAGCCCGCCAAGGGGGAGGGCCAGCCGGCCGTCCCGAATCCGGCCCAGGTGCGGCTGGTGGAAAAGGTGCTCCTCCGGGAGCGGCAGCTGCGGGAGACCCGCCAGGAGCTGCACCGGCTGGAGCTGCGGCTGGAGGCCCTGCCGGAGCAGCTGGCCGCCCGGCGGATGCCGCTGTCGGCCCGGGTGCTGACCCTGGCCAGCCGGGAGGCGGCCGCCCCGGCCGCCGGCGGGTGGACGCCCCAGGTGCGCCAGGCCCATCCCGGTTATCCCGCAGAGCAGGAGACGCCGCACCGGGAGGGCAGCAGCATCCTGCTGCCCGACGTGCTGCGCCGCCGCCGGGAGGAAGCTCTGGAGGCGGCCCGAAACCCGGCTGCACCCCGGCCGGCGGACCGAAGCGAGGGCGCGGAGGCCCTGCTGCGGCGGGTGCGGGAGGCCGTGGAGCGGACGGTTGCGGAGGACCTTCGCCGGCTCCGCCGGGAACCGACGGCCGCGCCGGACGCGGAACGCGAAGACGGGCCGTCCGGGCTGGCTTCCGGCGGTCCGGAACGCCGGGACGCCCTGCCGCGGGAACATACCTTGCCTGCCGGGGAGACTTCGGCGGCCGGCCGGCCGCCGGCGGGAGCGCCGGACGCAGTCCGGCAACCGGTGGGCCTGCACGAGACACAGGCGTCCCGCCCCCAGTGGGAGGAGACGCCGTTGCAGCACCGGGAGGCGTCGCCGGAACGGCCGGCGACAGGGGAATCGGATTCCGACGCCGTCCGCCCGGCGCGGACAGAAGTGCGCCGGGGATCCGAAGCGCCCGCGGCCCGTCGGGAGACGCCCGCAGCGCCGGCGGCCCGGGAGTCGGAATCGCCCGCCGCGGGGCCGACGCTTCGCCGGGACATTGACCTTGCCGACGGGAATCGGCGCGCCGCGGCGGCTGCCGTGCCGCCGTCGGACGACGAACGGGCGCGTTCCCATCCCCGGGGACCGGAGACGGAGCGGGCCGGGGACGCACCGGCGGCGTCCGCGGAGGAACCGCGGGCGGCCGTCGGCGTGCCGGCGGAGGGCGGTGCGGCCGAAGGGGCCGCCGGGAAGCCGCCTGCCCGGCCGGCGGACGGGGCATTGCCCCCGGCGGAGGAGGCGCTGGTCTTTCGCGCCCCGGAGGCCGGCGCACCGACGCCGCAGGCCGCCGGGGAACCGGATACCGAGCCGCCGCCCCGGGTTGACCGGCAGCGGCGGAGTTCCGAGCCGTCGCCCGAGAGCGGGAAGCCGCACCCGGAGAGAAGGCCGTCCCGGCCGTCCTCCGCAGATGCCCCCGGGCGGGCGGTATCCGCGCCGGAGACCGCCGGCAGACAGGAGCCGACACCGACGGGCCGGGAGGCGGGGTTCCCGCCGTCGGGTCCGGACCGGATGCCGGAACCGGCTGCGGACGGGCAATCGCCGCAGCAGCCGGCGGCCCTTGGTTCGCCGGGCAGCGGGGGAGACGGGCCGCTCCCGGAGACGATGTTGATTCATCGGGAAGCGGATGCTGCTCCCGGGTCTGCGCCGGCTGGAACAAATCGGGAGTACGCGGCAGGCCCCCTCGTTTCCCGGGAGAACCGTTCAAGCCAGCCAATGGAGTTGGCGGCGGATGCGTCTGGCAGTGTCCGCGGCACAGAGACAGACGCGGTGGATGCGGGGCGGGCCTCACCCTCGGGAACGGCGCCGGTGCCCGGGGATGCCGGTCAATTTCCTCCGGCGGAGCATCTGGTACACCGGGAGACGGAGCGCGATGCTGCGCTGCCGGGTGCGACTGCCGGCCGGGAGGGGCTTCGGCGTCCAGAGGCCGCGCCGCCGGGCGCCGAACCGGAGACGTCGATGCCGGCCGGTGCGGAGCGGATGGCAGTTCCGCCGGCCGCCGCGATGCCCGCGCCGGCACCGCGGCCGGAGGAACCCCTGGTGTACCGGGAGGCCGGCCGTGTCGAGGCGACGCCTGCCGGGACGGCGCCTCCCGCGGGCGGTGACAGCAGGAAGTTGGGAAATGCGGAAAGCCCTGGAATGGCAAGGGGCGAACCGGCGGAGACGGTACCGGCACAGCCGGGACGTGCCGCGGGGTTGGCGGCAGAGAGACGGCCTGAAGGCCGGCAGACGGCGCCGTTCGGCGGTGCGGTTCTCACCGCGCCGGGCACTCCGGCTGAATCGCGGCCGGCTGCGCCGGAGCCGCTGGTGCACAGGGAGACGGCAGCGGGCGCGGCGCAGGGCGGAGAGACGCCCGAAGCGCCGCGGACGGAACCGGCGGCCGGCGGCATCGCCGAGCGCCGGCCGGCAGGTCTTGCCCCGGAGGCCGCCCTCCCGGTAGGGGTGCCTGCGGTGACGGGTGTCCCGGACGGGCAGCCGCTGCCGGCGGAGCCGCTGGTGCACCGGGAGACGGCAGCGGGCGCGGCAGAGGGCGGAGAGCCGCCCGAAGCGTCGCGGACGGGCCCGGCGGCCGGCGGCATCGCCGAGCGCCGGACGGCAGGTCTTGCCTCGGAGGCCGCCCTCCCGGCAGGGGTGCCCGCGATGACAGGTGTCGCTGCCGGGCGGCCGCTGCCGGCGGAGCCGCTGGTGTACCGGGAGCCGGAGCCCGGCCCGGCGGCCGTCGGCGGGGCCGAACCGCCGACGCAGGCGGCCCGGCGAGGCGCTGCCGAAGCCGTCCGAGTGTCCGCGGTGCAGCATACGGAACGGTTGAGAACAGCCCCGGCCGCCGCCTCCGACAGGGAGGCCACGGCGGAACCGGCTGCCGCGGCCGATGTCCCGGCCTTCCCGGCCGCCCCTTCCCGGACGCTGCCGACGGCGGCCCCGCTGGTGTACCGGGCGCCGGACGCCGCGTCCGGGGAGCGGGCAGCCGACGGCGTGCCCGCGGCGCGGGAAGCTGATGGGGCGGCCGCGGCCCGTGGGCCCATGGCGGCGCGGGAGGCCGCGACGGCCCGCCGGAGGACCGGTGTGCTGCCGGCCTTCCCGAGCGCCCGGCCGGTGTCCCGGGACATCCGCACATCGTCCGCCCTGGCCCGGCCGGCGGAGACGGCCCGGCCGCAGGAGCCGCCGAACCTGACCTTGGCGATGCCGGCTCGGGATGAGACGCCGGCCCGCCAGGACCGGCAGGCGCTGCCGGACTGGGCTCAGGCCCTGCTGGAGAAGGGTCCGCTGCCCGGCCGGGACGCCGTCCGGCAGACCAGCCCGGCGGCCGTCCAGCGGCAGATCCAGTGGACCGCGCCCCAGCCGGCGGCCGCGCCTGCGCCGCCGACGGTCGCGGCGGACCTGCGCCACCGGGAGCGCCGGGAGCCGGAGCCGACGCCGTTCCAGACCCGGGTTCAACAGGAACTGGAAGTGCGCCGGACGGCGGAAAAAGTCTATCGAATCATCGAGGAGCGGCTCCGCAAGGAGCTGCGGCGCAGCGGCCGCTAGCGGGAAAGGAGTGAACAGCCGTGTACGTCGGCAGGCAGAACCTCAACGCCTCCATGAAGCTGCAGAAGATGTGCATCATCAACCAGGAGGCCGCGCGGGACGACGAACGGGAAATCTACGTGCTGTACAATCCGGAGAGCTATCGCCAGCAGCGGAGCGTCAACTATGCGCAGCTGGGGCTTCTGGGGGCCGACGCGCCCCTCGTGCAGTTCCAGAACGGCGGCGGCGACGTGCTGTCCTTCGAGCTGTTCTTCGACACCCTCATGGCCGGCGGCGAGGTGGGCGGCACGAACAGCGACCGGCAGAGCTTCGAGTCCAACCGCCAGCGGACGTCCCCGGAGAACCAGCTGGATGTGCGCACCTACACCCGGAAAATTACCAGGCTGATGTCCATCCAGGACAATCTCCACCGGCCGCCGGAGCTGCTGGTCCTGTGGGCCTCGCTGCAGTTCCGCGGGTTTCTGGCCAGCTGTGAGCAGAGCTTTTTGAAGTTTGACGAGAAGGGATACCCGGTCCGGGCCACGCTCCAGTGCCAGTTTATCGAGCACCGGGACATCAACCTGCTGTTTGCGACCAATCCCCTGGGCTCGCCGGACACCACCAAGTTCCGCACCGTCCGGGAGGGCGACTCCCTGTGGGCCCTGGCGGCCCAGGAGTACGGCGACGCCGGCCGCTGGCGGGAGATTGCCGCGGCCAACGGCATCGTCAATCCCCGCCGCCTGCGGCCGGGGGAGACGCTGACCCTGCCGGCCCTGGACTGAATTCGAAAGGAGGACGGCGCCGTTGGACAAGGGCAAATACACGTATGAATCCCTGGCCAAGAAGTATGACAATTTTACCGCGCCGTCCTTTGCAGTCGAGCTGGACGGCCAGCTGCTCTCGAGCAACAACGTCCACATCCCCAGCCTGGAGGTGGAGCAGAACGCCGACGGCACCGCCGGCGGGTGCAGCTTCGTGGTGGAGGGCCTCTACGACTACGCCACCAGCCAGTGGCGCAACCAGATTCTCGATTTGGTCCGCCCGGGGGCCAGGCTGTCGGTCAAGGGCGGGTATCAGGAGAAAAAACTGCTGTTTTACGGCTATGTGGACGACTATACCATGGAGTTTTCCAGCGAAAATCCGCCGCGGATCTCCGTCACCGGCCTGGACGGGCTGGGGTTTCTCATGAGCCACCGGGCGCCCTTCTACGGCGGAGCCAACAAGGCCAAGGCCGTGGTGGAGGGCATCTTCCACAAGAGCCTCGCGGCCGGCTTTGCCAAGTCCATGACCGTGGCGGTGCTGGAGGATTTCACCGTGCCCCTGGTCAAGGAGCAGGTGGACGACTGGAAGTTCCTGACCGTCCTCGCGGAGCGGTTCGGCGTCACCCTGGCGGCCCTGGCCGGCGAGCTGATTTTCGACGACCTGGAGGGCTACGACAAGCCGGTGCTGAAGCTGACGCTGGGCAAGGGCCTGGAGTCCTTCCAGAAGCGCGTCTCCCTGGCCCACCAGGTGGGGCAGGTGGAAATCTGGGGCCGGGATGTCAACCAGCTGCCCATCAAGGGGGTGGCCAACGACGTCTCCGCCGGCGGCGGCGGCCGGTGGGCGGCGGAATGGGTGTCGGACCTGCGGTCGGCCGGCCTCCGGGAGTACAGCGAGTTTGCCCGGACGCAGACCGAGTGCGAGCGCCTGGCGCAGAACCGCCTGGACGGCATCGCCATGGAGTTCGTCTCCGGCAGCGGCCAGTGCATCGGGCTCCCCGAGCTGTGCGCCGGCCGGTACCTGGAGGTGGACGGCGGCGACGACCAGGCCAACGGCACGTATTTTCTCACCCAGGTCCGGCATCTGTTCTCCCTGGAGGGCTACCGGACGACGTTTTCGTTCAAGGGGGCGAAGCTATGAGCCTGGCGGACCAGTTGGAGGCGCTGGCCGGGGGCGGCAGCGTGTCGCCGGAGCGGGCGATGGCCCGGCCCGGCCTGACCATGGCCCGGGTGACCAACGTCAGCGACGAGGCCGGCTACAACCGGGTCAAGTGCCTGCCCATCGGCTCCGGGAATGAGGAGGAGACCGACTGGTGCTACGTCATGGCGCCCATGGGCGGCAAGGGGCGGGGGATGTTCTTCCCGCCCCAGGTGGACGACCTGGTGATTCTGGCCTATTTGGACGAGGACCCGCACCGGCCGCTGGTGCTGGGCAGCTACTGGAACACCGAGGTGGAGCCGCCCCATGTCATCCAGGAGGGCAAGGTGGAGGACTACATCCTCCGGACGCCGCGGAAGATTGACCTCCAGCTCCACGACGAGGAGGGCAAGGAGCGGGTGACCCTGACCATGCCCTCGGAGGCGGTCCTCACCCTGGACGACGGGGAGAAGACCGCGGCCCTCCGGGACCAGGGGGGCGACAACGGCCTGACCCTGAAGTTCGAGGGGGGCGAGGTGGAGCTGAAGGCCAAGACGAAGCTGACCCTCAGCGCCGGGGACACCCAGATTGTCCTGGAGAGCAGCGGCAACATCACCATCAAGGGCGGCGGCAAGATCTCCGTGGAGGGGGCCAGCCTGGATATGAAGGCTTCGGGCCAGCTGAACGCCCAGGGGGCGACGGCGGCCGTCAAGTCCAGCGGCACCCTGGAGCTGAGCGCCTCGGGGCCCGCCACGGTCAAGGGCGCCATTGTGAAACTCAACTGACGGGCCGGCAGGCCGGCTGGATCGAGAGGAGCGTGGGAAGATGAACGGCAGGGAGTTCCTGGGCCGGGGGCTGAAGTTTCCCCTCCAGGTGGACGCGCGCACCGGCAAGTTTGCCATGGTCAGCGAGGAGGAGGACATCCGCGAGGCCATCGGCATCATCCTGAACACCATGCAGGGCGAGCGGGTCATGCGGCCGGAATTCGGCTCCAACATCCTGGATTACACCTTCGCGCCCTCCTCCAGCTCCATCCGGCAGAGCATTGCCATCCAGGTCCAGGAGCAGCTGCTCTACCAGGAGCCGCGGATCCGGGACGTGGAGGTCCAGTGCCGGGAGCTGGACCAGCAGACCGGGGCCGTGGTGATTCAGGTGTCCTACACGGTCCGCAGCACCAACAGCCGATACAACCACGTCTACCCCTTCTATCTGACAGAGGGGTCTGAGGGAGGGGGCAGTCAATGAAGCACCCGGTTCTGGACCCCCGGGACCTGGAGGCCATCCGCCGGCAGGTGAAGGCCCTGGCCCGCAGCTATACGCCCGAGTGGCGCTATGAGGAGACCGAGGACGACCCGGGCGCGGCCCTGGCGGAGCTGTTCTGCACCATGTTCTACCAGACCGTGGACCGGATGAACGCCCTCCCCGGGAAGCTCTACACGGAGTTTCTCAACCAGATTGGATTTCAGGAGCCGGCGCCGGTGGCCGCCCGGGGCGATTTGCGCTTCCTTCCCCACGACACCGTGGAGACGCCGGTGCCGGTCCGGGCGGGCACCCAGGCCTTCACCTCCGACGAGGCCGGGGACAACGTGGTCTATGAGACCCTCCGCCCGCTGGAGGCCACGGCCGCCCGGCTGCTGGAGCTCTACTACGCCGACAGCGGCGAGGATTGGCTCCAGCGGCTGGACCTGGAACGGCCCCAGGCCTTTTTCACCGGCGGCGGCGAGAACCTCCAGCGCCACAGGTTCTCTCTGGCGGAGAACCGGGTGCTGCGGCTGAGCGGCCCGGCGGTGGTGACCGTGGAGCTGCGCCAGCCGGTGCCCTATCTGGAGGAGGAGACCGCCCGGCGTTTGGCCGAGACGATGCGCTGGACGTACCGGAGCGGCGGCGAGGCGGTGCCCTTCGACCGGGTGGAGGCCGACGGCGGCCGGATCCGCCTGACCAAGGCCGACGCCCGCCCCCTGGAGGCCGATGAGGCCGGGCGTCTGGCGATTGCCTGCGAGGGCCGGCCCCAGGAGGCGCTGGTTCTGGATCAGGCGTCCCTGCTCAGCGAGCCCCTGGCCCCGTGCCCGGCGCAGAGCCTGTACGCCGGCGACGTGCCGCTGGAGCCCGGGGAGGGCGGCTACTGCTTCGGCCAGCGGCCGGCCCCGTACAGCCTGTTTTACCTCCGCTGCGACGAGGTGCTGACGAAGGCCGGGGCCCGGGCCATGGCGGAGCTGGACATCGCGCCCATCGTCTTCAACCCGCCGGCCCAGGGGCCTGCCTACCAGTTCAACCAGGCCATCATCGACAAGCGGGGGGCCGTGGAGCAGAAGCCCGACGACGTGTTCATCTCCGCCGTGGTCTGGGAGTATTTCAACGGCCTGGGCTGGCGGCAGCTGGCGGTGGAGGGGGACCGGAATCCCTTCTCCTGCCGGCAGACGGGGCCGCTGCGGTTGACGTTCCGGGTGCCCGAGGACCTGGCCGAGACGGAGGTCAACGCCGAGCCGGGCTGCTACCTGCGGGCGCGGGTGGTGGCGGTGGAGAACCAGTTTTCCCCCTACCAGCGGTGGATTGTGCCGCTGCTGCGGGGGGTGCAGCTCCAGTGGCGGTACGACGCGCCGGTGCGGGCCGCCTGGATGGCCGGCGAGAACAACGGCCGGCGGCGGGAGGTGGACGGCGCGGCCGGCATCGACCACCTGGCCCTGCCGGTGCTGGAGGTGCTGGAGTCGGGGCCGCGGGCCATGTATCTGCGCTTCGACCGGTCGCCCCACGCCATGCCCCTGTCCCTCCACTTCCAGGTGGCGGGCCGGCGGGACCTGGGCGAGCAGCTGCTGTGGGAGCGGTGGAACGGCAAGGCCTTTGAGGCGGTGCGCGCCGTGGATGAGACGGAGCAGCTGCTCCACAGCGGGTGCGTCTACCTCTATCTGCCCGAGCCGCTGCCCCGGGGCGAGTTCTTCGGGCAGGAGGGCTGCTGGCTGCGGCTGAGCCGCACCACGGAGCGGGGCGGTCCCGGGCCGGTGGTGGCGGCGGTGACGACCAATGTGGTCCCGGCCGTCCAGCGGCAGCGGGAGCCGGAGCAGATCTTCGACACCGGCGTCTATGAGGCCGGGAAGGAGCTGCAGCTGCTCTCCGGCCCGGTGCAGGACTGCGCCGTCTGGGTCGATGAGATGCAGGGCCTGTCGTCGGCCGAGGCCGAGGCGCTGGCCCGGGAGCGGCCGGACGCCGTGCGCCTGGAGCGGGAGGACCACGTCCTCCGCCGCTGCTGGGTCCGCTGGGAGCCGGTGGCCGACTTGGCGCTGGCGGGCCCGGGGGACCGGGTCTACACCCTCGACCCCTACCAGGGGCGGATCCGGTTCGGCGACGGACGCCGCGGCCGGGTGCCGCCGGCGGGGGACCGGAACATCCGGGTGGCCTACGCCAGCGGCGGCGGCCAGCGGGGCAACGTGCCGGCCGGGGCCGTCCGGGCGCTGATGGGGGGCCTGCCCCGCATCAGCCAGGTGTACAACATCACGGCCATGGCCGGCGGGACCGGGCGGCTGACCCAGGAGGAGATGGAGGCCCGGGGCAGCCGGCGGCTGCGGACCCGGGGCCGGGCGGCCGGCAGCCGGGACTACGAGGACCTGGTGCGCGAGGCGTTTCCCCAGGTCTGCCACATCCGCTGTTTCTCCGGCCGGGACCCCCAGGGCCGTCCGGCGCCGGGGCACGTGACGGTGGTTCTGACGGGCCGCGGACGGGCCGGGCAGGGCGACGAGGCCCTGTGCCGCCAGGTGTATCAGTACCTCAGCGGCCGCTGTTCCTGCTGCCTCACGGCGGAGGGGCGGCTCCACGTCCATCCGGCCACCGTTTTGACCATCAACACCCAGGTGACCATTGAGGTGGAGGAGCCGGACCTGGCCTCCGAGACCCAGCAGGCGGTGGCGCGGCGGCTGGAGGCGCTGCTGCGGGACACGTGGCAGGCCCGGCCCATCGGCGACCAGATCCGTCTCGACGAGGTCTACGCCGCCGTGCGGGAGACGCCCAACGTCCGCCGGATCCGCCGGCTGCTGGTGGAAGGGGCCTACGACGACCAGGGCCAGGCGCATCTGGCGCCGCTGGAGCGCGACAGCGATTTCCCCTACGGCGTCACCGAAAGCGGTCTCCACACCGTCCGTTTGATTTAATACAGCAATACACAGCTGCGGTGGCTTGACTATCTATCCCCCACCGCCGTGCGTTTGATACGAGATTTCAGGAAAGGAGCGATGGCCCGTGCTGGCTTCCCGCCGGCTGGACGACCAGCCCTACGAAGAGATTGTGGCCGAGGCCGAGGGCCGTCTGCCGTGGCTCTGCCCCGTCTGGACCGACCACAACGCCCACGACCCGGGCATCACCCTGCTGGAGCTGATGGCCTGGTACAAGGAGATGCAGCAGTTCCAGATGGACCAGCTGACGCCGGCCATCCAGCGGAAGCTGCTGGAGCTGGCCGGCCTGACCCTGCTGCCGCCCCGGGGCGCCCTGTGCCCCGTTGAGCTGCCGCCGGAGGCCCCGGCCCGCCCGGTGCTGTCCCGGCTGGAGACGGCCCAGGGTGTGCTGTTGGAGCTGGCCGAGCCCGTCCCGGCCCGGCGGCCGGCCCTGGTGCGCATGGCGGTGGAGCGGGACGGCGGCGCGGTGGACCTGACCGAGCGCCTGGCCGGCGGGCCGCCCTTCTCGCCCTTCGCCTTCGGCGGGGAGGGGGAGAGCCGGCTGCTGCTGGGCTTTTCCCAAAAGCCCGAGGGGCCGCTGCGGCTGTGGTTCCAGGTGGAGCCGCCCGTCGGGCCGCAGCGGAATCCGGCCACCGACGGCATGGCGCCGCCTCGGGCCCTCTCCTGGGAGCTGACAGGCCTGGGGCCGGTCGAGCCCCTGGCCGACGAGACCTGGGCTCTCAGCTGGAGCGGCTACGTGACCTTGCCGGCCGGCGACGGCTGGCAGCCGGGGGAGGAGGGCCTCTACTGGCTCCGCCTGGGCCAGACGGACGGCGGCTGCGAGGAGCAGGTCCGCCTGGCGGGCCTCTCTGCCGGCCGCTTCCGGGCCGTCCAGCAGGAGACCCGGGCCGCCTGCCACCGGTTCACCGTGGCGGCGGCCGCCCATCAGACCGTGACGCTGGCCACCGCCCAGGCCCGTCACGGGGAGCTGGCGGTCTTTCTCCGGGAACCGGCCGGCTGGCGGCAGCTGGAGGACTATCAGGCCCGCCGCCACGGGGGCGGCCTGGACCTGACCGTGGACGCCGCCGGCGCGGCGGAGGACGGGGCGGAGAATCTGCTGGCCGTCTCCCTGCACCCGCTGCGGGCGCGGGAGCTGCTGCTGGACGCCCAGGGCCGGCCGGGGGAGACCTTCCGGCTGCACCTGGACGGCCAGACGGCCCTGCCCGAGCGGCTGTGCCTGCTGTGCCAGACCCTCCAGGAGGACGGCACGGTCCGCCCGGCCCTGTGGCGGTGTGTGGACGATTTGGCCAGTTACGGCCCCCGGGACCGGGTGTTCACCTACGACGCCCGCCGGGAGACCGTCACCGTGGGCGACGGCCGCCACGGAGCCGTGGTCGCGCCGGGCCCCGGCGCGGTGCTGGTGGCGGAGCTGGTTCTCTCCCACTGCGGCGAGGGGAACCTGCCGGCCGACGCGCCGCTGGTCTTTTCCGACGACGGTGCGGCCGTCCGCCACGGGGCCGCCTGGGGCGGGCGCGGCGCAGAGACCCTGGAGGAGGGCCGGGCGCGGCTGCTCTCCCGGCTGAACCGCACGGAGAAGTGCCTTTCGGCCGAGGACTACGCCCAGCGGGCCCGGGAGACGCCGGGCCTCCGGGTGGCGGCGGCCAAGGCCCTGCCGGGCTACGACAGCGCCGCGCCCCACCGCCGCCGGGACGCCCTGGTGAGCGTGGTGGTGCTGCCGGCCGGCGAGGGCCGGCGGCCGGCGGCCAACGAGTGGTTCCTCCGGGCGGTGGACCGCCAGCTGCGCCGCTGCCGGCCCATCTGCATCCAGACCCGGGCAATTCCGGCCCGCTATGTGGAGTTCGCCCTGTCGGCGCGGCTGGTGACGGCGCCGGGCGCCGCGCCGGAGGCGCTGCGGGCGGCGCTGGCGGAGGCCTTTGCCCCCGGCGAGGCCCGCATCGGCGCGCCGGTCCGGCAGGATGACGCGGCGGCGCTGCTGCAGCGGCAGCCGGGCGTCTTCCAGGTGGAGCGGCTGGAGCTGCGGGGCCTGGGCCCGGGCGTCTACCGGACGGCGGCCGGCGACCTGGAGGTGCCGCCGGACGCCATTGCCAGCCTGGAGCTGGCGGAGCTGGAGCTGATTCGGCCCTAGGGCCGTCTGACGAGGGAGGTGGGTGCGACCCATGAGCGAGAGCCAGAAGTACCGGACCCTCTGCTGCCGCGAGCAGTGGATGGGCGGCCGCTTCTATCAGGTGGACCTGGCGGGGGATGCCCTGCGCCTGGCCGAGGGCGCCTTTACCGGCGCGGCCCTGCTGCCGCCGGTGGACAGCGGCGAGGCGGGCTTTGCCTGGAGCCGGCTGAAGCTGCTGGCCCAGGTGCCGCCGGAGGCGGCCATCCGGGTCTACGCCCGGGCGTCCGACCGGCCCGACTGGCCCCAGTGGGAGGCCCTGGACGGCCGGGACCCGGGCAGCGGCGGCCTGCGGGAGCTGTTCGGCCCCCCGGTGGCCGCGGCCACGGACCTGCTGCTGTCGGCTGCGGGCCGCTACCTGTGGCTGGCCCTGGAGCTGACGGCCGGCGGCGCCGGCAGCCCGGTGGTGGAAGGCGTCTCCCTGCGGATGGCCGGGGACCACATGACCGATTACCTGCCGGCCATCTACCGGGGGCAGGATTTCACCTACCGGTATCTCTCCATCTTTGACACGATGTTCCAGGAGCTGGAGGCGGCCGTTGACAGCCTGCCCCGCCAGCTGGACCCGGCCAGCGCCGGGCGGGAGATGCTGGCGTTCCTGGCCCGGTGGCTCTGCCTGGAGCCGGAGCGGGGCGAGACGGACCTGCGCCGCCGCCTGCCGGAGATCCTGGGCGAGTACGAGTCGATGTACACCGCGGCCGGCGTCCGGCAGAGCGCCCGGCGGCTGACCGGCCGGGAGCCCTGGATTATCGAGCACTTCGCCGTGGATCCCAACGACCCCGGCTGCTGCAACCCGGCCCTCTACCGGCGGCTCTACGGGGAGGACCCCTACCGGTTCTTCCTGCTGCTGCCCCAGGGGACCTTCGCCACCCAGCAGGAGATGGAGCGGTTCCTGGAGCGGATGCGCCGGCTGACGCCGGCGGAGACCCAGATGGAGCTGGTCCTCCTGAAGCCCTGCATCCAGCTGGATTGGCACACCTATCTGGGCATCAATTCCCGGATTGGCGACTACATCCCGGCGGCCATCGACGACTCGGTGACCATCCACTACGACACGACGATTGGAGGAGCATATCAATGAGCGGGAACACGGATTTTTTCCCCATAGTACGCAACCGCTACTTCTACGGGAAGCTGCTGACCGTCCGGGACTTTGAGGTGGAGCAGCGGTACCTGCAGCAGAAGACCCAGCTGCTCAGTCGCCTGTCCCAGGGGGCCGGTGTGGTCTGCGGCCTGGGCGTCAGCGCCAGCGACGACACCACGCTGCTCATTGAGAGCGGCATGGCGCTGGACTACCAGGGGCGGATGCTGGTGGTGGAGGAGCCGCTGCTGCGCAAGCTCCAGATGATAGACGGCCAGGAGGACCTCCAGGGCCAGGAGACGGCCTACCTGTGCCTGCGCTACGACGAGACCGACGTGGAGCCGGTCAACGCCGTGGGCGCCGACACCGGCGAGAGCCGCCAGTTCAACATGACCCGGGAGGGCTGCCGGCTGTTCCTGACGGCCCAGCCGCCCGAGTACCGGAGCCTGCTGGAGGCCATGGGCCTGGAAAACGTGTCCATCCTCTACGCCAGCCAGGAGCTGACGCTGGTGCTGTCGGCCCCCGAGGCCGTCTGCGCCGGCCAGGAGTTCACCGTGGAGGTGCTGGTCGTCAAGAACGAGCGGACGCCGCCGGTCCGTTTCCGCCTGGAGGGCGAGAGCGCCTTCGTTGACAGCGACGACGGCCGTGTGCGCCTGGAGTTCCGGGAGAGCCCCGAGGAGAAGCGCCGCGTCTACACCGCCCGCTTCCAGCTCAAGGCCCGGCAGCTGACCGGTCTGGACAGCCCGCTGTTCCCCGGCGGCGGGGAAATCAACCTGGAACTGGGCAGCCACAGCTACAAGAACTACATCGAGGTGGAGACCCGCTGCCACCTCTGCGGCGACGAGAAGCAGCTGGAGGAGCGCCGGCTGGTGACCGACAGCCTGGAGAAGCACCTGCGGGGCCGCGACCTGCCCATCTACCTGGCTAAGCTGGAGCTGATTCACTCGGCCGGCAGCATGTTCCTGGCCTCGGTGACGAACCTGCCCTTCGGCCAGCGGCTCCGCCGGGAGACCGTCCAGGGGAGCGGCGGCGAGATGCAGACGGTGACCACCTCGGTCCGCAGCCTGGAGTACTGGCAGAAGCCCGACGTCCGGGCCGTCTACCAGCACGCCACCGGCTCGCTGCACTTCGACTTCGGCATCCCCGCGCCGGAGCAGTACGACTACGCCGTGACCCACGGCACCGTGGATCTGACCATGCCCGGCGGCCTGCGGGTCAACAGCAAGGTCTACTCCGAGGAGATTGCCCACGGCCTGGGGCCCGGGGCCGTGGATGTGCGGCTGAGCGTGGAGTTTGCCGACCAGGCCGCCGGCGGCGAGACGGCGCTGTACTTCGGCAACAGCGAGGTCTTCAAGGGCAAGGCCGCCCCGGCCGCGCCGCCGTGGGTGGAGGCCGCCGCCCTGGTCTATCCGGAGCGGGGGACCATGCGCATCGGCCTGTGGCTCCACGACATGGTGGACGGCAACCGGCTGACCATCCACTACTTCGCCCAGAAGCCCGAGCGGGACACCAGCCGGATCCTGGCCCAGCGCCAGGTGAGCCTGACCATCTCGCCGGAATTTGCCCACGTCAGCCGCCGGGGCAGCCTGCGCCTCCAGGCCGAAGTGGTCGGCAGCGAGGACAAGGGCGTCCTCTGGGCCGTCCGGGAGGAGAACGGCGGCGTCATCGACCGCCACGGCGTCTACCAGGCGCCGGAGCTGCCGGGCACCTATGAGATTGTGGCCACGGCCAGCGCCGACGACTCGGTGACGGCCAGCGCCTTCGTCATTGTGGAATGAGACAGGGGGAGGGGTCATCCTTGGACACCATGCTGATTCGGGAACGGTACAAGGTGGTGCGCGTCCTGTGGACCGAGGACGACTATGCCTTCGTGGAGGCCGTGGACATCCAGGAGCGCGAGACCCCCTCCCGCTTTCTCAACCTCTA
>CAJFNZ010000170.1 GCA_904395905.1 uncultured Oscillospiraceae bacterium
CCACCACGTGGCGTAGGTGGAGAACTTGTAGCCCTTGGTGTAGTCGAACTTCTCCACGGCCTTGATGAGGCCCAGGTTGCCCTCCTGGATGAGGTCGAGCAGCTGCATCCCGCGGCCCACGTACCGCTTGGCGATGGACACCACCAGCCGGAGGTTGGCCTCGGCCATCTGCTGCTGGGCCTCCTTGTCGCCCTCGGCCATCCGCTGGGCCAGGGCCGTCTCCTCCTCCGGGGTCAGCAGCTTGATTTTGCCAATCTCCTTCAGGTACAGCCGCACCGGGTCGTCCAGCTTGAAGGTGTCGGCCAGGGCCTCGGGGTCCTCGACCAGCTCCTCCTCAGAGACGTTCTTCAGGTCCTCCTCGGTGGGGGAGACCTCCTGCTCCTTGCCCAGCACCTCCAGCACGTCGCTGACGTCAATCTCCACGCCGGCCGCGTCCAGCTGGTCGTAGAACTGCTCGGTCAGCTCCTCGTCGGCGTCCACGGCGTCCAGGGTCTCAATGAGCTGCTTGGAGGAAACCTTGCCGGCTTTCTTTCCCTGTTCCAGCAGGGCGTCCAGCTTTTTCCGGGCCTCCGCCTCCTGGTCCAGGTCGTCGAGAATCAGTTCCTTTGCGTCTTCCATGTGTCGTTTCCTCCATATCCTTTTTTCTCGAGTAGCCGCCGGCGGAATGCCTGGAGGTCTTCGCTGCCGGCCACGTGGGCTCTCTGATATTCCTCGTCGATGACGGCGATGCAGTCGTCCAGCGCCTCCTCGCTGACCAGGCTGTCGCGCTTCTGGGCGATGGCGGTCAGGTGGCTCAGCTCCTGGCCGGTCAGCGCGTCGCCCAGGGCGCCCAGCTGCACGGCCATGCCGGCCTCGTACCGCTGCCGGAGCAGGCGGAACGCCTTGGCCAGCAGGGGGGAGGAGAAGCGGTCGGCCAGGTCCTCCCCGCACCGCTCAAAGAGGGCCGGCTCCTTGAGGAGCAGCTGGAGGACGCCCTCCTCGGCCATGGCCGAGCGGACGTTGTCGTAGCGGATTTCCCGGCTCTGAGGCTGGGCGGAGGCGGCCGGGGCCAAATCGCGCTTCTCCCGGCGCTTTTTCTCCTGGGCTTGCCGCTGGCGGAAGGCCTTGCGCACCTCCAAAGCCATGGCCTCGGCGGTGATGCCGCCGGCCTCGGCGGCCCGGGCGCCGTAGATCTCCCGCTCCACCGCCCCCGAGAGCCCGGCCACCAGCTGGGCCGCCTCCCGGAGGAACTGGACCCGCTGGTCGTCCTGGGTCAGGTCGTACTGCCGCCGCAGGCTCTCCAGCCGGTAGGCCGCGTGGTTCTCCGACTGCTCGAGCAGCAGCCGGAACCGGTCGGCGCCGTACTGGTGGAGGAACTCGTCGGGGTCCTTGGCCCCCTGCATCCGCAGGACCTTCACCTGGACGCCGGTCTTCTCCAGCAGGGCGATGGCCCGGCGGGTGGCGTCCTGGCCGGCGGCGTCGCCGTCGTAGGTGATGACCACCTGGCGGGTGTACTTGGCCAGGAGGTTGGCGTGGTCCTCGGTGAGGCTGGTGCCCAGGGAGGCCACGGCGCAGTCGAAGCCGTACTGGTGCAGCGTGATGGCGTCCATGTACCCCTCGGTCAGGATGATGCGCCCCTGCTTGCTCTTTTTGGCGATGTTCAGGGCGAAGAGGTTCTTGCGCTTGTTGAAAATCGGCGTCTCGGGGGAGTTGAGGTATTTGGGCTTGGAGTCGTCCATGACCCGGCCGCCGAAGCCGATGACGCCGCCGCGGACGTCGATGATGGGGAACATGAGCCGGTTGCGGAACCGGTCGTAGAAGCCGCCCTTCTGGGAGCGGAGCACCAGGCCGGCCTCCAGCAGCTCCTCCTTCTCGTAGCCCTTGGCCACCATCGCGTCCAGCAGGCCGGACCAGCCGTCGGGGGCGAAACCGAGGCCGAACCGGGTGGCAATCTTCGGCGAGATGCCCCGCCGGGCCATGTACGCCCGCCCCGCCTCGCCCTGGGGGCCCTGGAGGCAGCTGTGGAAGTACCGCGCCGCGTCCCGGCAGAGGCTGCCGAGCCGCTCGCGGCGCTTGTAGGCCGCGGCGTAGCCGGCGTCGTCGGGCACCGTCAGCCCGGCCCGCTGGGCCAGGAAGCGGACGGCGTCGGGGTAGCTGAGGCCCTCGTGTTCCATGATGAAGTGGATGACGCCGCCGCCCCGGTGGCAGCCGAAGCAGTAGTAGATCTGCTTGTCGGGGGCCACGGAGAAGGACGGGGTCTTCTCGGCGTGGAAGGGGCACAGGCCGAAGAGGTTGGACCCCTTGCGGGTCAGGGATACGTACTGGCCGACGACCTCTTCGATGGGGTTGCGGGCGACCAGCTCGTCGAGAAACGCCTGGGGAAAGGCCACCGGGGTCACCTCCATTCTGTGCCGGATGGGCCGGGGCCATGCATCGGTTTACCGCAGCTGCCACCCCTGGGGGATGAACAGCTGGGAAAAGGTGTGGACGGCGAAGTTGTCGGTCATGCCGGCGATGTAGTCGCAGACGGTCCGGGAGATACCCTCGAAGTCCAGCTGGGGCAGGAAGTCCGCCGGCAGCCGGTCGGGGTGCTCCATGTAGTAGCGGTAGAGCTGCTGGAGGATGTCCCGGGCCTTGGACTCCTCGCCCTTGGCCACCGGGTTGCGGTAGACCCGCCGGAAGAGGAACGTCCGCAGGCGGTCCATGGCCTCCCAGACCCGGGGCTCCATGGCGATGGTCCCGGTCTCCCGGGCGGTGAGGATGACGTTCTCCACCAGGGTGTTGATGCGGTCGCGGTGGGTGTCCCCCAGGACGGCGGCGATGTCCCGCGGCACCTCCTCCGGCGCGAGGATCCCGGCCCGGACGGCGTCGTCGATGTCGTGGTTGATGTAGGCAATCCGGTCGGAGAGGCGGACAATCTGCCCCTCCAGCGTCTCGGGGATCCGGTCGCCGGTGTGGCCCAGGATGCCCATGCGGGTCTCGTAGGTGAGGTTCAGGCCCTCGCCGTTCTTCTCCAGCCGGTCCACCACCCGCAGCGACTGCTCGTTGTGGCGGAAGGGGGCGCCCATGACCTCGCTGAGGGCCACCTCGCCGGCATGGCCGAAGGGCGTGTGGCCCAGGTCGTGGCCCAGGGCCTGGGCCTCGGTCAGGTCCTCGTTGAGCCACAGCCCCCGGGCGATGGTCCGGGCAATCCGCGCCACCTCCAGGGTGTGGGTCATGCGGGTGCGGTAGTGGTCCCCCTCGGGCCGGAGGAACACCTGGGTCTTGTGCATCAGCCGCCGGAAGGCCTTGCTGTGGACAATCCGGTCGGTGTCCCGCTGGAAGCAGGTGCGCACGTCCGACTCCGGCTCCCCCGGCCGCAGGCGGCCGCGGCTCTGGGCGGCCTTGGCCGCGTCGGGGGCCAGGCGGGTCAGCTCCTCCCGCTCCAGCCGCTCGCGGATGGTCCATTCTTCCATGGCGGCACACCTCCTCCTATTAGGTATACGCAGCGTTTTTCAAAAATCCTTTTCCCCGGCGGCAATTTTTTCGGCAATTCGCCGGGCCTCCTGGCGGTCCACCGGGAAGGCCCGGAGCTCCTCGCCCCGGTCGGCGGCCGCGAAGGCCCCGCTGGAGAGCTCCCGGAGCTGGGTCTGGAAGTCCGCCACGGCCGCCCGGGGGAACATGGCCGAGAGCGTCACGTCGGCCCCGTAGTCGGCGCCGGTGACGACGCCGCCGCAGGCCTCCGCCAGCAGCCTGGCCCGCTCGTAGAGCCGGTAGGGGCAGGGGACCTCCAGCCGCGTCCAGGGGCGCACCACGGCGACGCCGGCGGCCTCCAGCCCGTCCCGGGCGCCGCGGCCGTAGGCCCGGGTCAGGCCGCCGGCCCCCAGCAGCACGCCGCCGAAGTAGCGGGTCACCACGCACAGCACATTCTGCACCTGGGCCCGCTGGAACACCGCCAGCATCGGCTGCCCGGCGGTGCCCTGGGGCTCGCCGTCGTCGCTGTACCGCTCCAGGCCGCCCGCCCGCAGCCGGTAGCACCAGCAGTGGTGCCGGGCGTCGTGCTCGCGGCGGCGGACCTCCTCCAGCCGGGCGCGGGCCTCGGCCTCGGTCTCCACCACGAAGAGGTCCGTCAGGAACCGGGACTTCTTCTCCGTGAACGCCGACTGGGCCGGGCCGGCCGGCACGAGATACGGTTCCACCATCATCCCTCCTGTACGTATGGACGCAGGCGGCCGTACAGGGCGGCGTCCACGACGGCCTCGACGGCGATGCCGTCGGCCCCGTAGTCCACCGAGCGGACGCTGGCCTGGGTGTGGAGGGTGTCCAGCTGGCCGGCGGCGCTGTACGGCAGCAGCAGCCGGACCGTGTGGAGGCCGCGGCTGAGGTTCTCCTCTATCAGGGCCAGCAGGGCCTCGCGGCCCTCGCCGGTCCGGGCGGACATGGGCAGGAGGTTGTCGCCCCGGGGCAGCAGGTCCGGGTCGGCCAGGTCGGCCTTGTTGTAGAGGGAGATGACCGGCGTCCCCGGGGCGGCCAGCTGGGCAATCAGCCGCTCCACGACGGCGATGTGGTCGTCCCGCTCCGGGTCGGCCGCGTCGATGACGTGGATCAGCAGGTCGGCGTATTCCAGCTCCTCCAACGTGGCTTTGAAGGCCTCCACCAGGTGGTGGGGCAGCTTGGCGATGAAGCCGACGGTGTCCGAGAGGAGCACCTCCAGGTTGTCCGAGACCCGCAGGCGGCGGGTGGTGGTGTCCAGGGTGTCGAAGAGCCGGTCGTTGGCCGGGATCCCCGCGCCGGTCAGGCAGTTGAGCAGGGTGGATTTGCCGGCGTTGGTATAGCCCACCAGGGCCACCACCGGCACGGCGTTTTTCCGCCGCCGCTCCCGCTGGACGGCCCGGACCTGGCGGACCTCCTTCAGCTCGGCCTCCAGCCGGGTGATGCGCCGGCGGATGAGCCGGCGGTCGGTCTCCAGCTGGGTCTCGCCGGGGCCGCGGGAGCCCATGGCGCCCTCCTGGCGCTCCAGGTGGGTCCACATGCCGGCCAGCCGCGGCAGCAGGTACTTGTACTGGGCCAGCTCCACCTGGAGCCGGCCCTCCTTCGTCCGGGCCCGCTGGGCAAAGATGTCGAGAATCAGGGCGCTCCGGTCCAGGACCTTCACGCCGGTCAGCTTCTCCAGGGCGCGGTTCTGGGAGGGGGTCAGGTCGTTGTCAAAGACCACCATGCCGGCCTCGGTCGTCTCCAGGAGCCGGCGGATCTCCTCCACCTTCCCTTCGCCCACGAAGCTGTGGGGGTCGGGGGCGTGGCGGTTCTGGAGGACCTTGGCCGTGCAGACGCCGCCGGCCGTCTCCAGCAGGGCCTCCAGCTCGTCCAGGGTGGCCTCGGTGGCCGTCTCCTCCTTGGAAAAGCCGTCGGCGTTGAGCCCCACCAGGACCGCCCGTTCGATGACGGTTGCTTCTCCGTTGAGCATGGGCACTTCTCCTTTCCAGCCGCCGGCCCCGCGGGCGGGGCGGCGGTGCGGTTGTTGTTCTTTGATGCGGGCGCTATCGGCCTTCCGGGCGGCGCCCCAGCCGGTGCAGCAGAAATCCGTTCAGCGCCGCGAGGAGCAGCGAGGCGACGCCGGTCGCCAGGAACCAGCTACCCACGCCCTCCCGCTCCGCCACCGGCGCGGAAACCACCAGCCCCACCGGCATGGCCAGGGACATCACGCTTCCCATCAGCGAGAACGCCCGCCCCAGCTTCTCCGGCGCGATGGTCCGCTGCATATACGCCGTCACTGGGACGCCGTAGAGGTTTGCCCCCGCGCCCATCAGCCCGCAGGCGGCCGCAAAGACCCAGAAGGCGGCGCGGGTGGCCGGCAGCAGCCCGCTGACGAGGGAGGTGACGCCCACCAGCGCGATGCCCAGCACCGCCGTGTGCAGGGGCCGCCGCAGCTGGCCCCGGGCGCCCAGCAGCGCCGCCGCGCCCATCATGCCGGCGGCGTACAGCACCTCCACCAGGCTTCCCAGGGCCGGGGAGACCCGGAAATAGCTGCTGGACATCAGCGGATAGTACGACGACAGGGGCATATAGAAGACCATGGCGCCCATGGTGCAGGCCAGGACGCTGAACAGCTGACGGTCCTCGGCGAAGACGGCCAGCCCCTGGCGCATCTCCCGGAAAAAGCCGGCCCGGCGGGCGGCGGGCGCCGGCGTCTCGGCGATGGGAATCCAGGCCAGGGTGCCGCAGGCCGCCAGGGCGCCGACGAGGTCGGTCAGGAGAATCAGCCACAGCGGGAGCGCCCCGTACAGCACCGCGCCCAGCACCGGCCCCAGCAGGAACGCGCCGGACTGCAGGAACTGGCTGACGCCGTTGGCCCGGACCAGCTGGTCCGGGGGGACCAGGCTGGGAATCAGCGCCTGGATGGCCGGCGTGTGGAAGACGCCGCCCACGGCCCGGATGCCCAGTACGGCGCACATGGCCCAGGCCGGCGGCGCGCCAATCAGGAACCAGGCGGCCAGGGCCGTTGCCACCAGGCCCTGGAAGAGGTCGGCGGCCAGCACCACCCGTTTGCGCCGCAGCCGGTCAACCCAGACGCCCACAAAGGGCCCGAGCACCAGCTGCGGCAGGAACGCCAGAAGCCCCGCCAGGGCCAGCATCAGCGGCGAGCCGGTCTCGGCCGAGAGCCACCAGATGAGGGCGAACTGCACCGCCGAGGAGCCAATCAGGGACACGGTCTGCCCGGCCGTCAGGAGATAGAAGGGCCGTTTCCAAGCGTGTGGATCCATGGGAATATCCTCCAAAGCAAAAAAGTCCGCACCGAATCGGTGCGGACTTCTGGCGTTGTGATTACTTCAGGCCGAACTTCTTGTTGAAGCGCTCCACGCGGCCACCGGTGTCCACCAGCTTCTGCTTGCCGGTATAGAAAGGGTGACACTTGGAGCAGATTTCCACCTTGATGTCCTGCTTGGTGGAACCCGTCTCAATCACTGCACCGCAAGCGCAACGAATCGTCGTCTGCTCGTACTTGGGATGGATGCCTTCCTTCATGTTGTTCACCTCTTTCTGACTTCGTAAAAGGGCGCAATACCCTTACTATTTTTTCATGCCAAGAAATCATATCACAGCGGGGACGGATTTGCAAGTGTTTTTTTCAGGAATCCGCGGCGGGCTGCGATTCGGCGCGAAAAACCCGCAGGGCGGCCTCGCTGCCGGGCGGTTCGGGGTCGCCCTCGGCGTAGAGGGCGTAGAGGTCGGCGGCGCGGCATTCCAGGGCCCAGTAGTCCCGGTCCGGCGGGACCTCGCCGGCGTTGACGACGGGCAACGTGGCCCGGGCGCGGGCCGCCCGCAGGAGCCGCCGGCCGGCGGCGCTGAAGGCCAGGACCCGGATGTGGGGCGCGGGCCGGGCCAGGTCCGCGGCCGTCAGGCCCAGGTAGGCGCACTGGAGCATCCGCATCAGCCGGGCGTAGGCGTAGCGCTTGGATTTGACGGCCCGGAGGATGGCTTCCACCGAGGGCTCCCGGCGGCAGGCGGCGGCCAGGCGGCGCCAGAGGCCCTCGGAGCCGTAGGGCAGGGCCTGGAAGGCCGCGTCGTCCAGGGCGCGGAGCCGGGCCAGCACGGCCCGTTCCCCCCAGGCCATGGCGTGCCGCCGCGCATCGGAAAAGACGGCGGCCGCCGCCGGCGGCACGTAGGCCTGCCAGTCCCCGCCGGCGGCCAGCAGCGCCCGCAGGGCCGTGGCCGAGGGGTTCTCCGGGTCGGGGGCCGCCGCATGGTAGTCCCCGGGCCGCCGGAGGGCCAGGGGCCGCAGGGGGCTGCCCAGTTGGCGCAGGGCTTTGCAGTACTCCACGGCCAGGATATCGTTGGGCCGCCGGAGCAGGCTGGCGTCGGCCCCCAGGTCCGCGGCTGCGGCGGCCCGGGCGGCGGCGAAGGAGACGCCGCTCTCCAGCCGCCGCCGGAGGGCCGGCCCGAATTCGGGGGAGAGGAGCACCCGGGCCGTCCCGTCCAGCGCTGCGCCGTCGCCGCTCTCGCAGCCGAAGCAGAGCCGGTCCACGACGCCCAGGCCCGTCAGCACGGCCACGCCGCCGCGGGCGAAGCCCTCGGCCGAGGAGAGGGCCGCCGTCAGGGGCAGCTCGACCACCAGGTCCGCCCCGCAGAGGACGGCGGCCCGGGCGCGCACATCCTTGCCGAAGACGGCCGGCTCGCCCCGCTGGACGAAGGGGCCGCTCATCGCGCAGACCACGGCCGTGTCCGGCCCCAGGGCCTCCCGAATCCGCCGCAGCTGCCGCCCGTGGCCCAGGTGGAAGGGGTTATATTCGCAGATGACGCCGACGACTTCCAAAAAACTTTCCCTCCCCGCCGAAAAACCGGGAAAATCCCCTTGAGAATTCGGGGATTCTGGTGTAAAATAACGTACGGTATGTTTGATTCTAACACAAACCCAAGGAAAAGAAAACATTCGGTTTAGGAGATGTGTCACAAATGAAGATTCTGGTCATCAACGCCGGCAGCTCGTCCCTGAAGTACCAGTTCATGGACTCCGACTCCGGCGAGGTCTTCGCCAAGGGCCTCTGCGAGCGCATCGGCATCGACGGCCGCCTGACCCACAAGGTGCCCGGCCGCGACGACGTCAAGCGGGAGATCCCCATGCCCACCCACGCCGAGGCCATCCAGTCGGTGCTGGACATCCTGGTGGACAAGACCCACGGGGTCATCGCCGGCGTCGAGGAGATTGAGGCCGTGGGCCACCGGGTTCTCCACGGCGGCATGGCTTTCACGGAGAGCTGCATCATCGACGACGCCTGCATCGCCGCCATCGAGAAGTGCATCCCCCTGGGCCCCCTGCACAACCCGGCGAACCTGATGGGCATCCGCGCCTGCCAGAAGATGATGCCCAACACGAAGCAGGTGGCCGTGTTCGACACCGCCTTCCACATGACCATGCCCCCGAAGGCGTACATCTACGCCATCCCCTACGAGTACTATGAGAAGGACGACGTCCGCCGCTACGGCTTCCACGGCACGTCCCACCGGTACGTCTCG
>CAJFNZ010000171.1 GCA_904395905.1 uncultured Oscillospiraceae bacterium
AAAGCCCTCGGCAGAGTTTCGCCGCCCGCACTGCGCCCGCAGGCGCGTTTCGGAGCGCAACCGCCCGGAGGGCGGCTCTTGGCGCGGAGATGGCGGCGAAAGAAAGTCTGAATCCGTTTTTTCCGGGGACCTGCGCCTCGGAAAAAACACTTCTCAGGCTACCAGTGTGCGGCCCAACGGGCCGTGCGCGCAGGAGCCTGCATCCCCTCGCCAAAATGCCTGCATTTTGGCGACAGCGTGTCGAGTTCCTCGACACGCTGGTTTTCTGGTTTTTGCGGTATGGACGGCGGGCGGACGGGCATAGACTGTCCCGAGGTGAGGCCATTGGACAAGAGGTGGATTGGCGCGGCCGCCGTCGCGGCGGCCCTGGCGGCCCGGTGCCTGTTCCCCGCCGGGGCGGCGGCCGCCGAGACGTGGCTCCTGGGGCCCGACGGCAACCGGGTCGCCGCGGCCTTCGCCGCCCTGGAGGCAGCCATGGGCGACGGCGTGGGCCAGGCGGTGACCGCCTTCTGCCAGGAGATGACCGGCCGTGGCGGCGCTTGACATCCACCCGGGGTGGGTGGCCCTGATGGCGGGGCTCTACTACGTCAACCCCGGCGGCTGCTTCTGGCCGCTGCTGGCGGCCATGGCCTGCCACGAGCTGGGGCATCTGCTGGCCCTGCGGGCCTGCGGCGTCCCGGTGCGGCAGCTGCGGCTGGAGGCCGGCGGCGCGGTGCTGGAGACCGGCTCCATGGACTACCGGCGGGAGCTGCTGTGCGCCCTGGCCGGCCCGGCGGCCAACCTGCTGCTGCTGCCCCTGGGGCGGCGGTTCCCCACCTTCGGCGCGCTGTGCCTCGTGCTGGCGCTCTTCAACCTGCTGCCGCTGCCGCCCCTGGACGGCGGCCGGGCCCTGGCCGCGGCGGCGCTGCCGCGCCTGCGGCCGGCGGCGGCCCGGCGGCTTCTCGCGGGGACGGCCGTCGCCAGCGGCGCGGCGGCGGCCCTGGGCGCGCTGTACCTGACGGCGCGGCTCCACGCCGGCTTCTGGCCGGTGGCGGCGGCGGGCCTCGCCCTGGCCCGGACGGCGGCCGGCCTCTTTTCCCGGCGCGGTTGCCAAACCCGGCGCAAGCCGCTATAATGGGGAGGACGCAAGGCCGGCCCCCCGGCCGTACAACCATTCCACACGAAAGAGGAAGCCTATGGAAATCGCCATGGAACGGATCCTCCGACGGGTCCAGAAGCCCGCCCGGTACGTGGGCGGCGAGTACAACCAGATTGTCAAGGACAAGGCCCAGGTGGACGTGCGGGTGGCCTTCTGCTTCCCGGACACCTATGAAATCGGCATGTCCAACCTGGGGATGCGGATTCTCTACGGGGTCATGAACGAGATGGACGGCGTCTGGTGCGAGCGGGTCTTCGCCCCCTGGGGGGACATGGAGGCCGAGATGCGCCGGCACCAGCTGCCCCTGTGGGCCCTGGAGAGCCACGACCCGGTCCGGGACTTCGACCTGATTGCCTTCACCCTGGGCTATGAGATGAGCTACACCAACCTCCTGAATATGCTGGACCTGGCCGGCGTGCCCCTCCGCGCCCGGGAGCGCGACGGCCTCCACGGCCTGGTCTTCGCCGGGGGCGTCTGCGCCTACAACCCCGAGCCCCTGGCCGACTTCGTGGACTTCTTCTCCCTGGGCGAGGGTGAGGACATCACCGTGGAGATTCTCCAGCTCTACCGCCGGGCCAAGGCCGAGGGCTGGTCCAAGGCGGCCTTCCTGCAATCCGCCGCGCAGATTGACGGCGTCTACGTCCCCTCCCTCTACGACCACACCTACGGCCCCGACGGCCGCCTGGCGGCCATCACGCCCCGGGACGGCGCGCCGGCGACCGTCACCAAGCGGATTGTCCAGCGGCTCGACGAGGCCTACTTCCCCACCCGCAGCATCGTCCCCTCCACCGAGATTGTCCACGACCGGACGAACCTGGAGATCTTCCGCGGCTGCATCCGGGGCTGCCGGTTCTGCCAGGCCGGCTTCTGCTACCGGCCGGTGCGGCCCAAGTCCGTGGACGTGCTGCTCCGCCAGGCCCGCGAGGCCCTGGAGGATTCGGGCTACCACGAGCTGACCCTGGCCAGCCTCTCCACCTCGGACTACAAGGAGCTGGAGGCCCTGGCCGGCGGCCTGCTGGACTACTGCGCGCCCCGGAAAATCAACCTCTCCCTCCCCTCCCTGCGGGCCGACAACTTCTCCCCGGAGCTGATGCAGAAGGTCCAGAAGGTGCGCAAGAGCGGCCTGACCTTCGCCCCCGAGGCCGGCACCCAGCGGCTCCGGGACGCCATCAACAAGAACGTCACCGAGGCGGAGATTCTCGAGACCTGCGCCACGGCCTTCGCCGGCGGCTGGAGCAGCGTGAAGCTCTACTTCATGCTGGGCCTGCCCACGGAGACCGACGAGGACGTGCTGGGCATCGCCGAGCTGGTCTACAAGATCCTCCAGTGCTGGCGGGAGACGGCCACCAGCCGGAAGCGCGGCTGCCGCATCAGCGTCTCGACGGCCTACTTCGTGCCCAAGCCCTTCACCCCCTTCCAGTGGGAGGCCCAGATTTCCCCCGAGGAGTACACCCGCCGCCAGCGGCTGCTCAAGGAGCATATGCCGTCCAAGAGCGTGGACTACAAGTGGCACGACCCCAGCCTCAGCCGCCTGGAGGCCATCCTGGCCCGGGGCGACCGGCGGCTCGGGCCGGTGCTGGAGGCCGCCGTCCGCCGCGGCGCCCGGCTGGACGCCTGGAACGAGTACTTCGACTACGACGCCTGGATGGCGGCCTTCCGGGACTGCGGCGTGGACCCGGACTTCTACGCCCGGGAGTTGGGGGAGGACGAGCCGCTCCCGTGGGACACCATCGACGTCGGCGTCCGCCGGCAGTTCCTGCTGCGGGAGCGCCGCCGCGCCTACCGCTCGGAGACCACCCCCGACTGCCGCGCCCAGTGCACCGGCTGCGGCGCCGACCAGCTGTACCAGGAGGGACCGTGCGATGCGTAGGATTCTCTTTTCCAAGACCGGGGACGCCATCTGGATCTCCCACCTGGACCTGATGCGGGTCCTCCAGCGGGCCTTCCGCCGGGCGGGGCTGCTGCTGCGGCACACCGAGGGATTCAACCCCCACGCCTTCGTCTCCCTGGCCCTGCCCCTGTCGGTGGGGACCGAGAGCCGCTGCGAGATCCTCGAGTTCGACCTGGCCGAGGGCCAGGAGGCCGGCGACCTGGTCGCCCGGCTGAACCGGGCCCTGCCGGCCGGGATCCGCTGTCTGGCGTCCTACGAGGGCGGGCGGAAGTTCCGGGACCTGGCCCAGCTGGAGGTCCGGGTGCTGCTGCAGTACGACGGCGGCGTCCCCTCCGGCGCGGCGGCGTCCATCGAGGCCCTGCTGACGGGGCCGTCCCTGCCGGTGGAGAAAAAGTCCAAAAGCGGCTGGACGGTCGCGGACATCCGGCCGATGATTCTCCGGGCCTCGGCGGCCCAGGCGGACGGGACGACCGTCGCCGTCCGGGCGCGGATCTGCGCCCAGAACCCGTCGCTGAACCCGGACCTGCTGGCCCGGGCGGTGGCGGCCCACCGGCCGGAGCTGGCGCCGGATTTCGCCAAGAGCTTCCGCGAGGAGGTCTACGCCGCCGACGGCGCCCTGTTCCGCTGACCGCTGGCCCCCCGCGCCCCAGCCATGGAGCGCGGGGGTTTCCGTGTCTGCGGTTCCGGCCGTCTTTCCCTTGCCATTTTCCCGGCGGGATGGTATACTACGAATACCAATCGCCCATATTCTCGCCAAAAGGAGCGTTCCCGTTTGGACAGTATCCTCGCCTGGTTCCGCCAGCTGCAATTCGACGGCGTGCTGGAGACTCTGCTTCTGGTGGCCGCGTCCCTGCTGTGCATCACCGTCCACGAGACGTGCCACGGCCTGGCTGCCTGGTGGCAGGGGGACCCCACGGCGAAAAACGCCGGCCGCCTCTCCCTGAACCCCCTGCGCCACGTGGACTGGCTGGGCCTTTTGATGATGGCCCTGGTCCGCTTCGGCTGGGCGAAGCCCGTACCCGTGGATATGCGCAACTTCCGCCGGCCCAAGGCCGGCATGGCCCTGACCGCCCTGGCCGGCCCCGTCTCCAACGTGCTGCTGGCCTGGCTGGCGCTGATGGGGTTCCATCTGCTGCTCCTGGCCCAATTCCTGCACCCCGGCAGCCGGCTGGTCGCCTACAGTCTGATTTTCGTCCAGTATGTGGCCATCATCTCGGCGGGCCTGGCGGTGTTCAACCTCCTGCCGGTGCCGCCGCTGGACGGCTCCAAGGTGCTGTTCGCCTGCCTGCCCTCCCGGGCCTACGGCCGGCTGATGCGCTACGAGCGCTATGGCGCCCTGCTGCTGATGGCCCTGCTGCTCCTGGGGATCCTGGACCGGCCGCTGATTGTCCTGCGGTCGTGGCTGCTGGACGCCCTCCAGGTTGTCTCCGTGTGGCCCCTGGAGCTGGCGGTCCGGCTGATGAATCTCTAAAGAAAGCCGAGACGCTTATGGAAGAACCCAAGTACCACCTGGAGGCCGTCGTCCAGTCCCGGGGCGAGCTGCTCGAGGACTTCGACGGCCCTCTGGACGTCATCCTGCTGCTGCTGAGCAAGAACAAAATCGAAATCCAGAACGTGAGCATCTCCCAGATCCTCGAGCAGTACCTGGCCTACCTGGACCAGCAGAAGCGGATGGACATGGAGATTGCCAGCGAGTTCATCGCCATGGCCTCGTATCTGATGTACCTGAAGACGAAGATGCTCCTGTCGGTGTCCGACCGGGACGAGGCCCAGTCGGAGATGGAGCTGCTGATTCGCTCCCTGGAGGAGCGGCAGCGGAAGGAGGCCTACGAGCAGATCCTCACGGCCGCCCACCTCCTGGAGGCCCGGAGCGACACCGGCCGGGCGCTGTTCACCAAGTCCCCCGAGCCCCTGCGGCGGGACGAAGCGTACCGCTACCGCCACGCCCCGGGGGACCTCGCCGCCGCCATGGCGGCCATGGTCGAGCGGAGCCGGCGGGTCCTGCCGCCGCCCATGGCCAGCTTCCAGGGCATCGTCGGCGCCGAGCCCTACCCGGTGGTGACCAAAGCCGCCCAGGTGCTGCGGCGGCTGCTCCAGGCCGGCGTGACCAAATTCCAGGCGCTGTTCCGGGGCAGCCGGAGCCGCTCGGAGATTGTGGCCACCTTCCTGGCCATTCTGGAGCTGTGCAAGATGCGCTCGGTCTCCCTGGACACCGGCGAGGGCGGCGAGGTGTCGGTGACGTACCTCCGGATGCCCGATGAACAGGACGAGGCCGGCCGGGAGATCCTCGGGTCGTCGGCCAGTTAGCCCCGGCCCGGTTGCCGGCCCCGGAATCCGTCCATACGAAATCTTCAGAAACGGGAGGGACGCCCATGGACCAACAGGAACTGGAGCGGATGGTGGAGGCCATCCTCTTTGCCGCCGGCGAGGGCGTCCCGGCCGAGCGGATGGCCGCGGCCGCCGGCGTGGCCGTCGAGGACGTCCGCCAGGCCGCCGATTCCCTGGCGAACCGGCTGAACTTCCAGCGGGCCGGCATCCGGGTCATCCGCCTGGAGGACGCCTACCAGATGTGCTCCGCCGCCGAGTTCTGCGAGGTGGTGGCCCGGGCCCTGGAGACCCGGAAGCCCCCGCGCCTCTCGGCCGCCCAGCTGGAGACGCTGACGGTCATCGCCTACTACCAGCCGACGACCAAGGCCTACGTGGAGCAGCTGCGGGGGGTGGACAGCTCCTACTCGGTGGGCGCCCTCCTCCAGAAGAAGCTCATCGAGGAGGCCGGCCGGCTCAATGTGCCCGGCAGGCCGATTCTCTACAAGACCACCCCGGCGTTCCTGCGGACCTTCGGCCTGGAGAGCCTCGACGAGCTGCCGCCCATGGAGAAGCCCGGCGAGGAGGCCCAGCTGCAGCTGGAGGACCCGCCGGAGGCGCCGTCATGAAAGTCCTGGCGGCTGCGGCCGTCCTGCTCTGTCTGGTGCTGCTCCTGCCGGTCGGCGTCCGCCTCCGGTACGACGGCGCCCTGGCGGTCCGGGCCGCCCTGGGCCCGGCCGCCCTGCGCGTCTACCCGCCCAAGCCCCCCAACTACAAGAAGCTGGCCCGGAAGCAGGCCCGCGCCCGGAAGCGGCGGGCCGCCGCTCCGCCGGCGAAGCCGCCGGCCAAGGCCAAGGCGAAGCTGTCCCCCGGGCAGTGGAAGGCCCTGGCCTCCCTGGGCCTGGAGGCGGCCGGAAGCCTGCCCCGGCGGCTGCTGGTCCGGCAGCTGACCGTCCATGTCGCCTGCGGCGGCAGCGACGCGGCCGCCGCGGCCCTGGCCTACGGGCGGGCCTGGGCGGCCATCGGCGCCCTGACGCCGGTCCTGGAAAACACGTTCCGCATCGGCCGCCGGGATCTGGCGGCCCGCCTGGACTACCAGCTGGAGGGCTTTTCCTGGCTGGTGGAGCTGGACGTGCGGATCCGCGTCGGCACGGCCCTGCTGCTGGGCCTGAAGCTCCTGACACGACTGATTCCCATATTGTTGCAAACGAAGAAAAAGGCGGTGCAAGCAAAATGAGTCATCCTCTCTCCGACATGATGGCCGAGACCATGGAGAAACTCCGCGGCATGGTGGACGTCAACGCCGTCATCGGCGACCCCATCACCACCCCCGACGGCATGACCATCATCCCGGTCTCCAAAGTTACCTTCGGCTACGGCGGCGGCGGCGGCGATTTTGCCACGAAGGCCGCGGCTGCGGCCGGGCAGCAGCCCTTCGGCGGCGGCTCCGGCGCCGGCGCGACCATCCAGCCCATCTCGTTCCTGATTGTCAAGGGCGAGACGGTGCGGATGCTGCCGGTGGCCTCGCCCACCAGCGGCGCCGTGGACCGGCTGGTGGAGCTGCTGCCGGACCTGGTGGACAAGCTGTCCGCCCTGCTGAAAAAGGACGAAAAGCCTTCCGGAATTTGACGGGCATGGACGGCCGGCTTCGGGGGAATCCTGATTCCGGTGATGTTTGATGCACATTCTGCGACGTTTGGCGGCAGCGCTGGCCCTGGCGGCCCTGCTGACGGCCGCCGTCCCGGCCCTGCCCGCCGCCGCCCGGACGCCGGCCCCGTCGGCCCGGAGCGCCCTGCTGCTGGACGGCACGACCGGCCGGGTCCTCTATGAGAAGGACGCCGACCGGAAAAGCCTGATTGCCAGCACGACGAAAATCATGACCGGCCTGCTGGCCTGCGAGTCCGGCCGGTTGGGCCGCACGGTGGCCGTGCCGGCCGAGGCCGTGGGGGTGGAGGGCTCGTCCCTCTACCTGAAGGCCGGGCAGCTGGTGACCGTGGAGCAGCTGCTCTACGGGATGATGCTCCACTCGGGCAACGACGCGGCCGCGGCCCTGGCCATCGTCCTCGCCGGCTCCCAGGCGGCCTTCGTGGCGGCAATGAACGACCGGGCCGGGGAGCTGGGGCTGGCGGGCACCCGCTTCGCCAACCCCCACGGCCTGGACGACGAGGAGAACTACTCCACCGCCCGGGACCTGGGCCGCCTGGCCGCGGCGGCCATGGAGAACGAGGACTTCCGCCGGGTGGTCTCCGCCAAGAGCTACGACTTTGCCGGCCGCTCGCTGCGCAACCACAACAAGCTCCTCTGGCAGGTGGAGGGGGCGGTCGGCGTCAAGACCGGCTACACCAAGGCCGCCGGGCGGATCCTCGTCAGCGCCGCCGAGCGCCAGGGGCGGCGGCTCATCGCCGTGACCATCCACGACCCCGACGACTGGGCCGACCACCAGGCGCTTCTGGAGTACGGCTTCGGCCAGATGACGGAGGCCCGGCCGGTGGCCGAGGGCCAGCTGCTGGGCGCCGTGCCGGTGACCGGCGGGACAGCGGTCCTGGCCCAGTGCCGGGCGGCCGCGGGCTTCGCCTGCGGCAGGCTTCCCGGGGAGGCGCTGACGGTGCGTCTGGCCCTGCCCCGGTTCACCTTCGCGCCTCTGAAAGCGGGCAGCCGGGCCGGCTGGGCGGAGATCCTGGCCGACGGCGCCCTGCTGGGCCGGGTGCCCCTGGTGTGGGCCGGGGACGTGCCGGTGCGGCCGGAGGAGCCGGGCCTGTTCCGGCGGCTGTTGGGAGGTTGACATGGAAGAACGACTGCAAAAGCTCCTCTCGGCCCGGGGCGTCGCCTCCCGCCGGGAGGCCGAGGCGCTCATCGCCCAGGGCCGGGTCCGGATCAACGGCCGCGTCGCCTCCCTGGGGGACAAGGCCGGGCCCGGGGATGAGATTACCCTGGACGGCCGCCCCCTGCCCGCCCCGCCCCGGCGGGTCTACATACTGCTCAACAAGCCCCGGGGATACGTGACCACCTGCCGGGACGAGCGGGGCCGCCGGGACGTGCTGGAGCTGGTCCGGGACTGCCCCGAGCGGGTCTATCCGGTGGGGCGGCTGGACCTGAACTCCGAGGGGCTGCTGCTGCTGACCAACGACGGCGCGGCCGCCCAGCATCTCCTGCACCCCTCGGGAAATGTGGAAAAGGTCTACCTGGCCTGGGTCACCGGCTACCGCCCCGGGGCCGAGCGCGCCCTGGCGGGGCCCATGGAGCTGGACGGCCGCCGGCTGCGGCCGGCCCGGGTCGTCCTCCGCCGGGCCTCGGGGGACCAGGCCCTGCTGGAAATCGGCATCCGCCAGGGCGTCAACCGCCAGGTGCGGCGGATGTGCCTCCAGGCAGGGCTGACCGTGACGCGGCTCAAGCGCATCGCCGAGGGGAACCTCCGCCTGGGGCAGCTGCCGCCGGGGAAGTGGCGGTATCTGACCGAGGCGGAGATTGCCGGTCTCCGGGAGCCCCCGGGCCGGTAGCCGCCGCCCGGAACCGATTTTGACTGCGGCGCCCCGTCCGGGGGCGCCCACGGGAAGGAGCCCCTCCATGGCCACTGACATCCTCTCCAACATCCAGAAGAATCTGCCGCGGTTCTCCAAGGGCCAGCGGCTGATTGCCGCGTACATCACCGACGCCTACGACAAGGCCGCCTTCATGACGGCCAGCCGCCTCGGCAAGACCGTGGGCGTCAGCGAGTCCACCGTCGTCCGCTTTGCCGTGG
>CAJFNZ010000172.1 GCA_904395905.1 uncultured Oscillospiraceae bacterium
CGCCGTCATGCAGCAGGCCGAGGAAAACCGCCGCTTCGGCGAGCGGACCATCGTCTTCGTGGACGAGATCCACCGGTTCAACAAGGCCCAGCAGGACGCCTTCCTGCCCTTTGTGGAGAAGGGCAGCATCCTGCTCATCGGCGCCACCACCGAGAACCCCTCCTTTGAAATCAACGGCGCGCTTTTGTCCCGGTGCAAGGTCTTCGTCCTCCAGGCCCTGGATACGGCGGACCTGCTGGCCCTCCTCCGCCGGGCCCTGGCCGACCCCCGGGGGTTCGGCGGCGAGCGCGTCGCCATTGCGGACGATTTGCTCGAGGCCATCGCCAAGTTTGCCAACGGCGACGCCCGGACGGCCCTCTCCACGCTGGAGATGGTCGTCCTCAACGGCGAGACGTCCCCCGAGGGCGTCTCCGTCACCCCGGAGACCGTGGGGCAGTGCATCTCCCGCAAGTCCCTGCTCTACGACAAGGGCGGCGAGGAGCACTACAACCTCATCTCGGCTCTCCACAAGTCCATGCGCAACTCCGACCCCGACGCGGCCGTCTACTGGCTGGCCCGGATGCTCGAGGCCGGCGAGGACCCGCTGTACGTGGCCCGGCGGGTCACCCGCTTCGCCAGCGAGGACGTGGGCCTGGCCGACCCGCGGGCCCTGGAGCTGGCGGTCGCGGCCTACCAGGCCTGCCACTTCATCGGGATGCCCGAGTGCACGGTCCACCTGACCGAGGCCGTCGTCTACCTGTCCCTGGCCCCCAAGTCCAACGCCCTGTACACGGCCTACGAGGCGGCCAAGGAGGACGCCCTCCGGCAGCTGGCCGAGCCGGTGCCCCTGGTCATCCGCAACGGCGTGACGGGCCTGATGCGGGAGCTGGACTACGGCAAGGGCTATCAGTACGCCCACGACAGCCCGGACAAGCTGACGGATATGCAGTGCCTGCCCGACTCCCTGCGGGACCGGACGTACTACCACCCCACCGAGGAGGGGCTGGAGGCCCGCTGCAAGGCCCGGCTGGAGCAGATCCGCGCCTGGCGCAGGGCCCACGGCGGCGCGGGGCCGCAGGACGCATAACGCCGCCCCCGCCCATTTGTGCAAAACACCCATAGACGCGGGCGCCGGTTTCCGGTATCCTGGATCTGCAGAAGAACGATGCCGCCAGACCACACCCCAGACAAGGAGGCGATGGAGATGCTCGCACCGTGGAACCGGCGGGAGCTGGCCGTGTTTTCCACCCTGTCCCGCTGCGAAGCCGCCGCCGAGGCCCTCCGGGCCCGCGGCATCCCGTACCGCGTGAAGGTTGTCAGCCGCAGCTCCCCCTCGGTGTTCAGCGCCGGGACGCGGGAGCGGGCCGGGACGTTCGGCCAGGCGCCGGTGCAGGAGACGTATTCCCTCTCCGTCCACCGGCGGGACTATGACGCTGCCGCCGCCGCCATCGGCCGCCGGTGACACCGCAAACACCGCGCCCGGAGAACCCTCCGGGCGCGGTTTGTCTGTCAGCCCGTCACGGTGCGGAGAGCCGGGTAGAGCCGGCGGAAGCGGGCGTAGGCCTCATCGTACCGGTCGGCGGCGGCCGGGTCCGGCTCCGTCACCTCGGCCACGCGGACGGCGGCCTCGGCCGCCTCCTCCACCGAGCCGTAGGCCCCCCGGCCCACGGCCGCCAGCAGCGCCGCCCCCAGGCCGGGGCCCTCCTCGGCCGCCAGGGACTCCACCGGCATCCGCAGCACGTCGGCAGCCATCTGCCGCCAGACGGGGCTCCTGGCCCCGCCGCCGCAGATCCGCGTCCGGGGGATGGCCACCCCCAGCTGCCGGGCAATCTCCACCGAGTCCCGGACCGCGAAGGTCACCCCCTCCAGCACCGCCTGGGTCATCTGGGCCCGGGTGGTGTCCAGGGACAGCCCCACGAAGGCGCCCCGGGCCGACGGGTCGTTGTGGGGCGTCCGCTCCCCCATCAGGTACGGGGCGAACAGCACCGGGTTCTCCCCGCCCGGCACGAACCCCTGCTGCTCGGCGGCGAAGTCCGCCGTCCCCAGGATGCCCCCGGCCCACCACTGGTTGCAGGCCGCGGCGCTGAGGATGCAGCCCATCAGGTGGTAGCGCCCGGTGGCGTGGGCGAAGGCGTGGAGCGCGTGGTTGGCCGGCAGGCGGAAGCGGTCGTTGGCGATGAACACCGTGCCCGAGGTGCCCAGGGAGACGTTGCACGCCCCGTCCCGGACCGTACCGGTGCCCACGGCCGCCGCCGCGTTGTCCCCGGCCCCGGCCGCCACCTGCACCCCGGCCGGCAGGCCCAGGTCCCGGGCCGCCGCGGGGCGCAGCGTCCCGATGAGTTCCCAGCTCTCAAAGAGGGCCGGCAGCTGGCTGCGGTCCAGGCCGCACAGGGCCAGCATCTCCGGGGACCAGCGGCGGTTCGCCACGTCCAGCAGCAGCGTCCCCGAGGCGTCGGAGTAGTCGGTGCTGTGGACGCCGGTCAGCCGGTAGGCCAGATAGTCCTTGGGCAGCATCACCTTGGCCAGCCGGGCGAAGTGCGCCGGCTCGTGGCTTCGGACCCAGAGGAGCTTCGGGGCCGTGAAGCCGGCGAAGGCGATGTTCCCGGTGTAGCCGGCGAGGCGCTCGGAGCCCAGGGTCTCGTTGAGCCAGGCGGCCTCCGCGCCGGCGCGGCCGTCGTTCCAGAGGATGGCCGGGCGGATGACCCGGTCCTCCCGGTCGAGCATCACCAGCCCGTGCATCTGCCCGCCGAAGCTGAGCGCCGCCACGGCCTGCCGGTCCACGCCGGCCAGCAGCTCCTCCAGGGCCGCCCGGAGGCCCCGGTACCAGTCCTCCGGGTCCTGCTCGGCCCAGCCCGTTTGGGGCATGGCCAGCGGATAGGCCCGGGAGGCCGTCTTCACCACGGCCCCGCCCTCCAGCAGCAGCACCTTCACCGAAGAGGTGCCCAAATCCACGCCAATCTCGTACATGGTTTCCTCCTGTTCTCACCAGGCCGAGGCCGCCAGGGCCTCGGGCGACAGGGCCGGGTCCGCGGCGAAGCGCACCAGCAGCCGGCCCAGGTTGTCCTCCGAATGTTCCACCTCCCGGCTGAACCGGTGGATGACGTCCACCCGCCCCGCCTCGTCCAGGCCGCCCGCGCAGAACCGGGCCAGCTCCAGCTCCCGGACGCAGAGGACGCCGAAGGCCGCCAGCTGCATCCGCGGCAGCAGGCGCCGGTCCACGGCCGCCTTGAGGAAGTAGCGATAGAGATAATAGTGGAGCAGATGCTCGTACTCGTACTCCCAGGCCCGGGCGGCCTCGGCGAAGCGGCGGCGGTCCTCCCCGCCGGCCGGCGCGGCCAGGGCCTCGGCCAGCAGAGCCTGCCACCGGCTGTTGATGGGCTCGAGCCCCCGCAGCCGGGCCAGCAGCGCCGTGCCGCCCTGGGGATCCGTCCCCACCGGCAGCGGCCGCAGCCGGCCCTGGGCAAACCGCGCCGTCGTCTCCGGCAGCCGCCCCGGCCGGTGCCGGTCCAGGTTCCGCTGGAGGGCCGCCGCGAAGGCCAGCAGCCGGCCCAGCCGCTGCTGCCACGGCAGCCGCCGGTCCTGGCAGCAGGCGAAGGCCGCCCGCCGGGCCTCCAGCAGGTGGTAGAAGAGGCGCGCGTCCAGGTCGTTGCAGCCGGTGACCGGCTCGTCGGTCGTCTCCTCCTCCAGGGCCATGGGGGCCGGGTCGGCCAGCAGCAGCCGCGCCGCCTCCGGGCAGGCCATCGAGAGGCTCCACTCCCGCAGGGCCCCGTACTCCTCGGCAAACCGCGGGTGCAGCCGGCACGAGCGGCTCAGGGCCGCCTCCCCCAGCTCCAGCTGGATCCGGCAGAGGCCCCGCTCGTCCAACAGCGGGCAGAGGCCCTGGCGCAGGCGGAAGCACGTCTCGCCGTCCGCCTCCTCCATTGCCGCCCGCAGCGTTTTCCCCAGTGGCCCGGCCTCGGCCCGGTACCGGGCGGCCGTCTCCTCGTCCAGCACCACCTCCCAGTCCCGGCAGCAGGTGTCCGGGCACTCCCCGGCCGAGCAGCGGAACGGACGGAAGTACCGGGGATACCGCAGTTTCATACACAGTTCCCTCCCTTGTTTCTTCTATCACCATACCACACCCGCCGCCCTGTGGCAAGGGAGAGCGAGCTTCTCCGCGTCCGTTTGCCTCCATCTTGATTTTGCGCGGAAATTCTGGTATGGTACTTGCTGATAGAGGCCTTTGGGAAAGGAGGACCATCATGCTGAACACCACGCCCATCACGGAGCGGGTCCTGCAATACTACCGGGAAAGCATCGCCTCCGGCCGGTGGAAGGTGGGCGAGCGCATCCCCTCGGAGCATCAGCTGACCGAGCTGCTGGGCGTCAGCCGCGCCAGCATCCGCGCCGCCACCCAGCAGCTCATCGGGATGGGAATCCTGGCCAGCTACCAGGGGAAAGGCACCTTCCTGCTGGACAGCCGGCTGGACGACGCGACGCGCACCCAGATTACGGCGCAGGACTGCAAAGACGCCCTGATGGTGCTGGAATTCCGTCGGATTGTCGAACCGGAGGCCTGCCGCCTGGCGGCCATGTACGCGGACGACGCGCTGCTGCAGCAGCTGGAGGCCCACCTGGAGACGATGCGCAGCCACGTCAAGGACCTGGACATCTTCACCGCCGCCGACGCCGGGTTCCACCAGGCCATCTGCGACGCCTCGCACAATCCGCTGCTCATCAAGAGCGTCAACAGCGTCCTCCAGGAGACGTTCCGGAACCAACGGACCACCTACGTCATCGGCGGCCCCAGCAAGGCCATTGCATTCCATGAGTCCATCTACGAGGCCATCCGCGCCCGGGACCCGGCGGCTGCCAAGCGCGCCATGGAAATCAACCTGCAATCCACCCTGGACGACCTGACCTGGCTGACAGAAAATGCAAACTGACGGCAGGTTGGCCAAATTCCGCCGGGCCTGTTTTGGTGAAACCGCTGAATTTTGAGGAAAGTGGGTCAAAAAACCTTCGCAGAATTGACAGACGTCTTATGGTGTGCTATTCTGGCATTGTCAGTTGTCAGACAAGTGAGCGCCAAGCGGCGCTGATTCTTCCCCCCAACTTGTCAGACAAGCCGAGGGGAACCCATCCTGCGGTTGGCAAGTCCGCTCCGGCGGCTTTCCATAAGATTCTGTTTTTGTGAAAGGAGTATCCCCCATGAAAAAAGCTCTCGCGCTCTTGCTGGCTGCCGTCATGCTGTTTGGACTGGTTGCATGCAGCAGCTCCACCGACACCACCACGGACACCAGTTCCGGCACGACGGACACCGGCTCGACCACCACGGACACCGGTTCCGACGCCGGCACCGATACCGGCTCGGACAGCGCCTCCGGCGACACCTTCCATCTGGCCTCCTACCTCCAGCTGTCGGGCGTCAACTCCGTGGCCGGCATCTCTGCCATGAACGGCATTGACCTGGCCATCAAGTACATCAACGACAACGGCGGCGTCAACGGCCAGACCATCACCATCGACCACTACGACACCACCGGTTCCACCGAGGAGGCCGTGAAGATTGTCCAGCGGATCCTCAACTCCGACGTCGATGCGGTCCTCGGCTCCGTCAACTCCAACGAAGTCGCCGCCTGCATCCCCTACCTCAATGAGGCCGGCATCTACAACTTCGGCCTCGGCACCGGCGCCAGCTGGATGGAGGACGACTCCATGATTTACACCTTCCGCGCCAGCTGCAACAACAACCGCACCGTCCCCGCCGACGTGGACATGATTGAGGAGCTGGGCTATGAGACCATCGCCGTCATGAACTCCACCGACGACAGCGCCAAGACCACCGCTGACACCTTCGTCGCCGAGTGCGAGGCCCGCGGCCTGACCATCCTCACCCAGCAGCAGTGCGACCAGGAGGACACCGACTTCTCCGGCCAGATTGCCCAGCTGTTGGCCGCCGATGCCGACGTCATCTTCATGTCCCTGCAGGGCAACACCTTCGGCCCCTTCACCAAGCAGCTGCGCAACGCCGGCTACACCGGCATGATTGCCTCGGCGCAGGCCATGAGCAACGACCAGCTGGAGATTGCCGGCCTGGCCCCCAACACCAACTACATCTTCGTCGCCTATCCCTACGTCACCTACAACAGCATCGAAGAGTGCACCATCCCCATCGTGACCGAGTTCCTGGAGCGGTACTATGAGGCCTACGGCGAGATGCCGCAGCACGAGTCCGCCTACCGCGGCTGGGACACCATGATGGTCCTGTGGGAGGCCTCCAAGATTGCCGGCTCCAACGACAGCGAGGCCCTGCGTGAGGCCACCAACCAGGTGGTTATCGACGGCCTGGGCGGCACCCTGGACTACACCAACGGCGACCGCGAAGGCTATGCCGCCTTCAACGGCTTCATCAAGATGGACAACGTGGACCTGCTCTTCTCGGATTGGCTCGCCGACGGCGGCTATGAGGCCTATCTGGAAGCGACCGGCAACGAGAAGTAACTTCCGCTAGGATCCCGCCTCAAGCGGCGAAAGGAGAAATTTTCCAATGAGTATTCCCATTGAAGAACGACTGCAGCTCTGCCGCGATTTCTGGAATGGCGCGGAGCAAAAGCACCCCTTGATTGTCTTCCGTATGGATGAGATCTTCTTCAGCAAGTCGTTCCGGGCCCTGGATCCCTACCTGCACATGGGCACGAAGATGACGGCCGATATGCTCGACGTCCCGAAGTTCCTGCCGGACTACGAGCGGATGTACCAGGAGCTGCTGGACGTCCCCAACGAGGGCATCTTCTCGGCCGACCCCTGCACCGGCATCCCCTGGATGGAGGCCATCCTCGGCGCGTCGGTTGAGGGCACCAACGTCAGCTTCGTCTCCCATCCGTGCTTCCACGACGTGGAGGAGCTTGACGGCCTGACCTTCTCCCGGGAGAACCCATGGTACCAGAAGTATCTGGAGTTCAGCCGGGAGCTGACGAAGCTCAGCGACGGCCGCTTCCCGGTGGCGCAGCCCATCCTGCGCGGCGTCACCGACACCGTGGGCAGCCTCATGGGCCAGCAGGATCTGGTCTGGGGCATCATCGACGAGCCAGAGCGGATGATCAAAGCCTTCGACGTCGTTGTGGACACCCAGCGGGCCCTGATTGAGGACCAGTACAAGATTACCAAGCCCTTCCATGGCGGCTACAACGTGGGCTTCTACCACGTCTGGGCTCCGGGCAAGGTCTTCTGGTTCCAGGAAGACTTGGCGGCTCTCCTTTCGCCGCAGCACTTCGAGCAGTTCCTGCGCCGCACGTACAACCGCTACTGCGAGGGGTACGACTACACGGCCGTTCACCTGCATCCCACGGCCTTCCACCACCTGGACGGCATCATGAGCATCGAAGGGCTCAAGGCGGTGCAGATTACCAACGACGCCAACGTCACCGACATCGAGACCCTCTTCCCCGCCTGCAAGCGGGTCATCGAGGGCGGCAAGCGCCTGATGCTGGGCATGGGCAGCTTCTCCAAGGAGGACCTGGACCTGATTCTCCGCAAGCTGCCGCGCCACAGCCTGGAGCTGAACATCCTCGTCAAGTCGGCGGACCACGCCAAAGAGCTGATGGACTACATCGTCCACCACAGCTAATTCCACAGTCTATTCTCTTCCCCTTTTCAAAAGGGCCCTGCCCCCGGTTCTCCGGCGGCAGGGCCTTTTCCCGTATTCACCCAGGGGCCAAAAGGCCGGCCATGACCAAACGTCATGGCCGGCCTGGTTTGGCGGTTTTTGCCGGGGGACGTCAGAGGCCCAGGCTCCGGAGCCAGTCCTGCACCTGGGCGACGGACGCTCCGCCGTTCAGGCGTCTGCCAGGCAGCCACCGGGCCGCCGGGCAGACCTTTTGCAGAATCCCGTCCGTCTTCCCCATGCCGCTGCCGCCGGAGGTGGCGAAGGGAATCAGCGTCTTGCCGGAGAAGTCCCCGGCCTCCAGGAACGTGTGGATAATCCGCGGCGCCTCGTACCACCAGATGGGGAAGCCCACGAACACCGTGTCGTAGCCGGCAAGGTCCGGCATCGGGTCCGCCATGGCCGGCCGGCAGGATTTGTCCTGCATCTCCACCGTGGAGCGGCTGCCCTTGTCCATCCAGTTCAGGTCCGCCTGAGAGTAGGGCTCGGCCGGCCGGATCTCGTAGAGGTCGGCCCCCGCCGCCTCGGCCAGGGTCTTGGCCAGCCGCGCCGTGACGCCGCTGGCGGAAAAATATGCAACCAACGTCTTGCTCATGATGGATAATCTCCTTTCCCGCCCTTCCGGGCTGCCTCCATCATAGCCCGCCGGCCGGCCGATGTCCAATACCTCTTGCCAATTTTTCTCGATGCCGCCGCGGCATGGGACGGCTCAGGGCAGCAGCGCCAGCAGGCGGCCGTAGGCGTCCTCCCAGGCGGCGGTGTGGCGGGGCTCGTAGGTCTCCACCGTCTCGGAGTTCCGCACCACCTGGCGCACCTCGTCGATGCCCTTCAGCTCGCCCAGGGCCACCGCCTGCATCAGCA
>CAJFNZ010000173.1 GCA_904395905.1 uncultured Oscillospiraceae bacterium
ACGAGGGCCGCGGCTACGTGCTGCGCCGGCTGCTGCGGCGGGCGGCCCGCCACGGCAAGCTCCTGGGGGTCAGCGACCCCTTCCTCTACCAGGTGGTGGACACCGTCATCCGGGAGAACGAGGGCCACTACCCGGAGCTGCGGGAGAAGCAGTCCTATATCACCCGGGTCGTCCAGGTGGAGGAGGAGAACTTCGCCAAGACCATCGACGGCGGGATGCGGATCTTCTCCGAGCTGCTGGCGGCCCACAAGGCCCGGGCGGAGCGGGTGTTCTCCGGCGAGGACGCCTTCAAGCTCTACGACACCTACGGCTTCCCGGTGGACCTGACCTCTGAGATGCTGGAGGAGGAGGGCATGGCCGTGGACCAGGAGGGCTTCCGGCAGCTGATGGAGGTCCAGCGCCAGCGGGCCCGGAAGGCCCGGGAGGCCCTGGGCGACCTGGGTTGGGCCGGCATCGAGTTCGGCAAGGATATGCCCGAGACGGAGTTTGTGGGCTACGACCGGACCACGGCCCAGGGCCGGGTGCTGGCCATCGTGGCCGACGAGGAGCTGCGGGACCAGGTGACCGCCGAGGCCGAGGCCATCCTCGTCCTGGACCGGACGCCCTTCTACGCGGAGATGGGCGGCCAGGTGGCCGACCAGGGCGTCATCGAAGGGGAGAACTTCCGGTTTGCGGTCCGGGACGTCCAGAAGAACAAGGGCGGCAAGTTCATGCACTACGGCACCGTGGTCAGCGGCACCGCCGCCGTGGGGGCTGAGGTGACGGCGGCCATCGACGTGCCGCGGCGCCAGGCCATCATGCGGGCCCACACGGCCACCCATCTGCTGGACGAGACGCTCCGGCGGGTCCTGGGCGAGCACGTCCACCAGGCCGGCTCCCTGGTGGAGCCCGACTACCTGCGGTTCGACTTCACCCACTTCTCGGCGGTGACCCCCGAGGAGCTGACGAAGATTGACGCCATGGTCAACGACGCAATTCTCACCGGCTATTCGGTCCGCACCGACGTCATGTCCCTGGAGGAGGCCCGGAAATCCGGCGCCGTGGCGCTGTTCGGCGAGAAGTACGGCGATACGGTCCGGGTGGTCTCCATGGGGGACTACTCCAAGGAGCTGTGCGGCGGCACCCATCTGGACACCACGGCCAAGACCGGCCCCTTCCGCATCAAGGCGGAGTTCTCGGTGGCCTCGGGCGTGCGGCGGATTGAGGCCACGGTGGGCCGCGCCTCCCTGGACACCATGAACCGCAACCAGGAGCTGCTGTTCCACGTGGCGGAGATCCTCAAGACGAAGCCCGGCGAGCTGGCGGCCAAGGCCGAGCAGCAGATGGCGGAGCTGCGCAGCGCCCGGCATCTGCTGGAGCAGTTCCGGGCCCGCGAGGCCCAGCACGAGGCCGAGGGCTTCCTGATGTCGGCCAAGACCATCGGCGGGCTGAGGGTCTTCACGGCCAACCGGCCCGGCCAGGACCCGGCCGCCCTGCGGAAGATGGGCGACCAGCTGCGGGATAAGGAGCCGGCCGTGGTGGCGGTGCTGGCGTCCCAGAACGGGGAGAAAATCACCTTCCTGGCCGTGTGCGGCAAGGAGGCCGTGGCCAAGGGCGTCAAGGCCGGCGACCTGGTCCGGAGCGTGTGCGCCATTGCCGGCGGCAGCGGCGGCGGCAAGCCCGACAGCGCCATGGGCGGCGGCAAGGACCCGAACAAGATTGACAACGCCCTGGCCTCGGTGGACGATTTCGTCGCCGGCCGGCTGGGCCTGTGAGAAAGGAGAACACGACCATGGAAGACTGCCTGTTCTGCAACATCATCGCCGGGAAAATCCCCTCGGAGAAGGTCTATGAGGACGACCTCTGCTACGCCTTCCGGGACATCTCGCCCCTGGCGCCGACCCATTTCCTGGTGGTGCCCAAGGCCCACCTGGCCTCGGCGGCGGAGGTGACCGAGGAGAACGCCGCCGTCGTCGGGCATATCTTCGCAGTGATTGCGAAGCTGGCCAAGGACATGGGCTTCGCCGACGGCTTCCGGGTGGTGACCAACTGCGGCGAGCTGGCCGGCCAGACGGTGCACCATCTGCACTTCCACGTCCTCTCCGGCCGGCAGCTGGGTTCCTTCAACTGAAGACGCCCGCCCCAGGGCGGCCAATCTGCGCCGGCGCGGTCACGCGCCGGCGCAGACTTTATGAGGAGGCGCGCGGAAAGCCCCGCCCGGGGGCCGGGCGGGGCGGGGGAGGGAGGAACCGGGCCGGTTACCGGCAGGTGCGGCAGCCGGTCGTGGTGGTGGTGTTCGTCGTGGTGGTTGTGGTGGAGCAGTTGTTGCAGCTGTTGCAGCCGCAGCTGTTGCTGTTGGCGGACGTGCCGGCGACAGAGGTCAGGCTGCCGCACTCGCCCTCGCCGCAGGGCGGGAAGAACGAGGACACGGGGAACTGAATCCGGCTGAACATGTCGCAGGGGCTCTCGTCGGTGCTGCTGCCGGTGGCCGAGCAGTCTTTGGTGGGGATGCAGTAGTTGTAGCTGGGGATCCGCAGCTGCGTATCCCGCTCCATGCGGATGATGGAGAACTGGCCGATGGTCACATACAGCCGGCGGTTTTCACCGGAGAGGACCAGGTCGCCGTCGAAGCAGCAGCAGATGAACTGGGGCAGGTCCAGGCAGGTGTTGTCGTTGCAGCTGCAGTTGCAGTTGCAGACGTCCACGGCGCGGGTGGAGAGAATCATCGGGTCGATGACCTCGACCACGGCCTCGGGGGTGCTGCAGCGCATCAGCTGCTGCTGGTCCAGGCCGTCCACAACCATTCTGCTGGAGAAGCTCTTGGCGCTGCCCTCGCCGCCGCAGAGGATGACCCGCTTGGAGAAGACCGCCAGGCCGCAGATGGTGCAGGGACGGGTGCCGCAGAGGACGGCGTCCACGATAATCCGATAGTAGTAAGTAATATCCACCGTGTAGTGGCCGGTGTTGAACTGCATGGGCTCCACGTCCAGAGAAACGTGCAGCAGCTCGGCGCCCCGGGCCTTGACGCTGGTGGCCTGCTCCAGGACCTCCTGGGACTCCTGGGTCAGGAAGACCCGCAGGTCCTCGATGCAGTCCTTGTCGATGCAGGAATCGCAGATCTTCTTCGTATGGATGCAGACGGCCTCCCGGATGCGGCCCAGGTCGGCGGCGGCGTCCACTTGGCATTTCTCAGACATCGTTGGTAACCTCCTAAAGAATTTGTAAAGCGAATCGCTTTCATAACAGTCTATGCAAAGGGGCTCGAAGTGTGAGAGAGCGCCAAAAGGCCGGGCGCGTGTAGACAGAGGGCGCAATTTGTGGTACAATACCCTCATATGCAGACCTGAAAACGGCTGGAGGTGCCCCCTTTGAAAATCGACGTCATGGGCGTCCGCTTTGACAGCTGCACCCTGGACCAGGCCCTGGACCGGGCCATGGCCATGGTGGAGGACGGCGGCGCGCACTACTGCGTGACCCCCAACCCTGAAATTGTCTACGAGGCCATGCACGACCCGGCGTTTTGCGACCTGCTCAACGGCGCGGACCTGGTGCTACCTGACGGCGTGGGGGTGGTCCTGGGGGCGAAGCTCCTGGGGACGCCGCTGGAGGCCCGGATCCCCGGGGCCGACTTCGCCGCCGGCCTGCTGCCGCGCCTGGCCGCGGCGGGGAAGCGGCTCTACCTGCTGGGCGCCAAGCCCGGCGTGGCGGAGCAGGCCGCCGCAAACCTCCGGGCCCGGCATCCAGATTTGCAGATCTGCGGGACCGCCGACGGGTATTTCCGGGACGAGGCCGCCGCCGTGGCGGCGGTCCGGGCGGCGGCGCCCGACGTGGTCTTTGTCTGCCTGGGCGCACCCAAGCAGGAGCGGTTCATGGCCGCCCACCGGGAGGAGCTGGGGGCGTCGCTGCTGGCGGGCCTGGGCGGGATGCTGGACGTCTTCGCCGGCAACGTCCGCCGCGCCCCCGACTGGGTGTGCCGAATCGGCATGGAGTGGTTCTACCGCCTGCTCAAGGAGCCCCGGCGGTTCAAGCGGATGCTGCGGCTGCCGAAGTTCCTGGCGGCCGTGGTGGCCCGGCGGCTGCGGGGGAGGTAGCGATGGGAACGCTCATTGTATTGGAGGGCACCGACGGCGCCGGGAAGTCCACCCAGCTGCGGCTGCTGACCGAGCGGCTCCGGGCGGAGGGGCGGGCGTTCCGCCAGCTGCGGTTTCCGCAGTATGACCAGCCCTCGTCGGCGCTGATTCGTATGTACCTGGAGGGGCAGTTCGGCGAGGACCCGGCCGCGGTCAACGGCTACGCCGCCTCCACCTTCTATGCCGTGGACCGGTACGCCTCCTTTGTCCGGGACTGGGGGGCGTATTACCGCGAGGGCGGGCTTTTGGTGGCCGACCGGTACGCCACCTCCAACGCCATCCACCAGGGGGTCAAGGTGCCGCCGGCGGAGCGGCCGGCGTTTCTGGCCTGGCTCTGGGATCTGGAGTACCGGAAGATGGGCCTTCCCCGGCCGGACCTGGTACTCTGGCTGGACATGCCGCCCCGGTGGAGCCGGGAGCTGCTGGCGCGCCGCCGGGCCGCCGGCGGCGGCAGCGACATCCACGAGCGGGACGGGGACTACCTGGCCCGCTGTTACGAGACGGCCCGGGAGGCCGCGGCCTCGGACGGCTGGACGGCGGTTCCGGCCGTGGAGCACGGGGCCCTGCGGAGCCCGGAGGCCATCGCAGAAGAAATTTACAGGCATGTACGACACTGTTTGGAGGGATAAACTATGGTATACATGATTCTGGGCAAGGGCTTTGAGGAGCTGGAAGCCATCGCGCCGCTGGACATCCTGCGCCGCAGCGGCGTCCCGGTGGCCACGGCCGGCATCGGCGGCCGCACGGTGGAGGGGGCCCACGGGATCCCGGTGGTGGCCGACTGCACCGTGGAGGACATCGACCGGGACAAGCTGGAGATGATTGTCCTGCCCGGCGGCCTGGGAGGCGTGGCCTCCATCCAGGGCTGCCCGGCGGCCATGGACGCCATCCGCCAGGCCCATGGGGACGGGAAATACGTGGCCGCCATCTGCGCCGGCCCCACGGTCCTGGCGAAGCTGGGCATCACCGAGGGCCGCACCGTCACCAGCTATCCGGGGACCGAGGGCCAGATGGGCGCCTGCGACTACCGGGACGACCGGGACGTGGTGGTGGACGGGAAGCTGATTACCAGCCGCGGCCCCGGCACGGCGGTGGCCTTCGGCCTGGCCCTGGCCCGGATTCTGGCCGGGGAAGGGGCCGCCCAGGAGACGGCGGCCGGGATGCTGCTCCGCTGAGGGCGGAACAAACGGAAATGGAGTAACCGAACATGGCAGACGAAAACTGGCTCAACCCGCTGAATCGGGACCCGGATCTGGTGCCTCTGGCGGGGGACGACGTGGACGACCTGCTGGCCAGCACCCGGGCGACCCTGGAGGCCTCCGACGAGCGGATGGCCGACGGCCGGCCGTCGGAGCCGACGCCCCGGCGGGAGCCCCATCCGCCGGCCGGCTCCAATGTGTACGCCGACCTGCCTCCCGAGGAGGAGGACGAGGAGGACGACCCGGAGCGGCCCGGCCGCCGGCGGCTGGCCACGGGCTGGCGGGTGTTGATTTATGTGGTGTCGGTGCTGCTGGTCTCGGTGGCCCTGGCCATCTTCGGCTGGTACTGCGCCGACGACGTGCTGGCCCTGACGAAGCCGGACCGCAACGTGAGTGTCACGGTCTCCGAGGGGGACACCATGGAGGACATCACCCAGACCCTCTACGACAGCGGCCTCATCGAGTACCGGTGGCTGTTCCGGTTCTACTGCTGGTTCTCCGGCGCCGAGGAGCAGATTATCCCCGGCACCTATGAGCTGAACAACGTCTACGACTATCACGCCCTGGTCAACGGCATGTCGGGCAACGCCAACCGTCTGGTGGTCAGCGTGACCATCCCGGAGGGCTACACCTGCCAGCAGATCTTCGAGCTGCTGGAGGCCGAGGGCGTCTGCCGGGCCGACGAGCTGTACGAGGCCGCCGCCAACACGGAGTTTGACTACGACTTCCTGGCGGACCTGCCCTACGGGGCCGACAACCGGCTCGAGGGCTATCTGTTCCCCGACACCTACGAGTTCTACACGGTCAAGTCCGAGGAGGACCGCAGCAACCCCGACTGGACGTGGCCGGAGGGGGCCGTGGGCGACGACGCCGAGCGGGTCATCGGGCGGTTCCTCAACAACTTCGAGCGGCGGTTTACCGACGAGATGGAGGCGGCGATTGCCGACCTGAACGCCTGGCTCACCGAGAAGATGCACGCGAACGGCTTCACCGAGGAGCAGATTGCCGAGGGGCAGCTGGACCTCCACGACATCGTCATTGTGGCCTCCCTGATTGAGCGGGAGACGGCCTCCGCCGACGAGTCGCCGCTCATCAGCTCCGTCATCTACAACCGTCTGTGCAGCCAGGACTACCCGCTGCTGCAGATTGACGCGACGGTCCTCTACGCCCTGGGCGAGCACCGCGGCGAGCTGACCAGCGAGGACCTGATGGTGGACAGCCCCTACAACACCCGCCGGTATCCGGGCCTGCCCATCGGGCCCATCGCCAACCCGGGCCTTGCCAGCCTCGAGGCGGCGCTGTACCCGGAGGACACCAACTACTACTTCTACGCCCTGGACACCGACGGCACCCACCACTTCTCCGAGACGTACCAGGAGCACAACGCCTTCCTCGAGCAGCTGGAGACGGCCTCATGAGGCGGCCCATGGAGCTTCTGGCCCCGGCCGGAGACATGGAGCGGCTGAACCTGGCCGTCCGGTACGGGGCGGATGCGGTGTACCTGGCGGGCACCAGCTTCGGGATGCGCTCCTTCGCCGGGAACTTCTCCGACGAGGAGTTGCCCCGGGCGGTGGCCCTGGCCCATGCCCACGGGGTCCGGGTCCATGCGACGGTCAACACGCTGCCCCGCAGTGACGAGGCGCCGGCCCTGCCGGCCCACCTGGAGCGGCTGGCGGCCGCCGGGGTGGACGCCCTGATTGTGGCGGACCTGGGGGTCTTCCGGATGGCCCAGCGGTACGCGCCCGGCTGCCAGCTCCATGTGTCCACCCAGGTGTCGGTGGCCAACGGCCCCTGCGCCGCGGCGTGGCACGATTTGGGAGCCAGCCGGGTGGTGCTGGCCCGGGAGCTGTCCCTGGCGGAGATTCGGGAGATCCGCCGCCAGACGCCGTCGTCTCTGGAGCTGGAGGCCTTCGCCCACGGGGCCATGTGCGTCAGCTGGTCGGGACGGTGCGTCCTCTCCAACTACATGACCGGCCGGGACGCCAACCGCGGCGCCTGCGCCCAGCCCTGCCGGTATCAGTACGCCCTGATGGAGGAGAAGCGGCCCGGGGAGTATTTCCCGGTCTTTGAGGACGAGAAGGGGACGTACATCCTGAACTCCCGGGATCTGTGCATGATTGACCACCTGGACGACCTGATGGACGCCGGTGTGGACTGCATCAAGCTGGAGGGGCGGGCCAAGTCGGCCTACTACGCGGCGATTGTCACCGGCGCGTACCGCCACGCCCTGGACGACGCGGCGGCCGGCCGGCCGGTGGACCCGGTCTGGCGGGACGAGGTGGAGCACGTGAGCCACCGGGTCTACTCCACGGGGTTCTACTACGGCGAGCCGGGCCAGTACACCGACAGTGCCCGGTACGTGCGGACTTGGCAGGTGGTCGCGGTCGTCACCGACTGCGACGGGTCGGGCGTGGCCACGCTGAGCCTGCGGAACAAGTTTGCCGCCGGGGATGCCCTGGAGCTGGTGGGGCCCGACACCCGGCCCTTCGCCTTCACGGCCGAGGGGCTGGAGGACGCCGAGGGCTGCCCGCTGGCGGAGGTCCGGACGCCCCAGCAGGTGTTCCGGATGCGCCTGCCCCGGCCGGTACCGGCCTGGTCCCTGGTCCGCCGGGCGGTGGACCTCTCCGGAAGATAGAAACATACGGCGCCGGCGAATCCCTGCGGATTCGCCGGCGCCGATGTTGTGTCAGGATGCGGTTTCCTCCTCCAGCCGCCGAACGATGTGGGAGAGGAGGAACCACACGGTTTCATAGTGCAGGAACTGGAGGATGTTCCGGTCGCAGAGGAACTGGATGCTGGCGGGGAACTCCTCGTCGGCCCGCCAGAACTGGAAGACGACGGCCAGCCCCCCGAAGACCGGAATCCGGAAGGCGACGTCGCCGCGTCCGGCCGGCGTGCCGCCCAGGCGGCGGCAGGCGGTATCCAGCCGGTCGGCGCGGCCGTCCAGGGCCCGGGCGGCCTGGTCCAGGAGCCCGCCGCCCGGCGGGACGCTGCCGGTGGCCACGGTGGAGAGGCTCTGGAGGGACACGTATTCCCCGGCCGCACGGCAGCCCGGCCGGGCATAGCAGAGGAAATCGTAGAGGGTCATGGCCTCGTTGTAGTCGGCCGCGGCCCAGACGCCGCCCCGGCGGTGCTCCACCTGGCCGGTGGCGCGGCCGATGCGGCAGGGGAGTCCCACGAACGTCAGGTAGAGGTACGCCTCGTCGGCCGCCAGGCCGTACCGGGCAATCATCTGCCCCTGGTCGTAGGCCAGGAACGCGCCGGCCATCCGGCGCTGCATGCGTTCGTAGTTGGACGCCCGTGCCATCGGCTCACCCCTCCCCGAAGTATTCCCGCACGAAGTCCACATCCTCCACCTGGAACGCCCGGCCGTCCAGGTAGCTGAGGATCCCGGCGTCGGAGGTGAAGTGGAAGACCAGCTTGTAGGCGTAGAGGGCCTGGAACTTCCGGCCGCCCTTGTCCAGGCGGCCGTACTTGCCGTCCCCCAGCAGGGGATGGCCGGCGGCGGCCATCTGGGCGCGGATCTGGTGGGTCCGGCCGGTGACGAGGCGGCACTCCACCAGGGAGAGGCCCCGGCGGGTCTGGAGCGTCTCGTAGCGGGTGACGGCCGTCTTGGCCCCGGGCTGGGGCTGCTTCGTCACGTAGACCCGGTTTTTCACCGCGTCCTTGAAGAGGTATCCCTCCAGCACGCCGGCCGGGGGCCGGGGCGTCCCGTGGACGATGCACAGGTACCGCTTGTCCAGCTGCCGGTCCCGGATCTTCTCGTTGAGGATCCGCAGGGCCTCGGCGTTTTTGGCCGCGATGACGATGCCGCCGGTGTTCCGGTCGATGCGGTTGCACAGCGCGGGGGTGAAGCTGTGCTCCTGGCGGGGCTTCCACTCGCCCTTGGCGTAGAGGTAGGCCTGGATGTGGTCGATGAGGGTGCGGCCGTACTCGGCCCCGTCGTGGGGATGGACGGCCAGCCCCGGCCGCTTGTCCACCAGCAGGAGGTTTTCATCCTCGTAGACGATGCGCAGCTTCGGGGCTGTGACGGTCAGGTAGGCGTTCTCCGGCTTTGGGGTGTCGAAGAACTCGTCGTTGATGTACAGCTGGAGGACGTCCCCCTCCTGGAGGCGGGTGTCCCGGGCGGCCGGGCGGCCGCCCACCTTGATTCGTTTCAGGCGGATGTACTTTTGCAGCAGGCTGGCCGGCAGCAGCGGGACTGCCTTGGCCACGAACCGGTCCAGCCGCTGGCCGGCGTCGTTCCGGCCCACTGTCAGCTCTTTCATAGCGCCTCCCGGCTATTCGCCGATGTATGTATACTGGTTGGACTGGCCGAGGACCTCGCCGTCGATGGTCACCTGTGCGACGGCCACCACGTCCAGGGGCTCCAGGGTGGTTGCCGGCAGCAGCAGGGTGTTGGCGTTGATGCGGATGGTGTCCGCGGCCGGCGTGCCGTTGATCATGACCTGGCTGCTGTCAGTGAAGTTCCGGCCGGTGACGTAGACCTCATCCCGGAAGTTGTCGGCCCGCTGGACGGTGATAGGCTCCACGCCCATCTGCAAGTTTGTGGGCTGGTAGGGGAGGTCGCCTTCGTAGGCGTAGTGGTTGCCGTAGAGGATGTCGTACTCCAGGATTTCCAGGTCCTGCTGGTACGAGGGGTTTTCCTCCCGCTCCTGGTGGAGCTGCAGCAGGACGCCGATGTGAATCTCCAGCCGGTCGAGCACCTCGGCCATCAGCTGGTAGGCGTAGAGGTCCCGGTCCTCCTTGGGGAGGCCCGTGTTGCTCCAGATGACGTACTCCGTCTGCAGGAGGTTTCCGGCGGTGAGCATATCCTCCGTGATGCTGAAATTGGGCAGATGGTCGCCGAACAGCACCAGGACGGTCGGTTCGTCCCGCTGGCGCAGGACGTCCACCAGCTGTCCCACAAAGGTGTCGGTCTCGTGGAGCTGGTTGATGTAGTAGGCGAAGGCCGCCGGGTCCACGCCCTCCGGCACGCCGGAGACGGTGATGGGCTGGTCCGGGTCGATGGTCTCCGTGGGGTATTTGCCGTGGGCCTGGACGGAGATGGCGTAGACCAGGTCTTGGCCCTCGGTGGCGTTCATGGCCTTGAGGATCTCACCGGTGAGGATTTTGTCTTTGGCCCAGCCCAGGGGATTGCGCTCGACGTACTCCATGTACTCAATCGGCGTGAAGGTGTCGAACCCCAGGTTGGCGTAGACCTTGTTTCGGCCGTAGAACGTGGCGGTGTGGTTGTGGATGGCGTGGCAGTCGTAATCCAGCTGTTTGAGGGCGTAGTTGACCGATTCGCAGACGTTGGACCGGAGGACCGTCTCATAGGGGTATTCGCCGGTACCGAAATAGTCCAAACTCATGCCGGAGATGACCTCGAACTCGCTGTTGGCGGTGCCGGCGCCGATGGAGGGTACCGTCAAAAAGCCCGAGGAGCTGGTCTCCTTCAGCTGGCGGAATTCCGGGATGGGGTCTTCGGAGTACGTCACGCCGTCCAGGTATGTCGCGTCGAAGAAGGACTCCAGCTGGACGACGACGATGTTGGGCTGCACCGCCTCCGAAACGGCCGGCTCCGCGTCGGGGAGGTCCAGGTCCTCCACCACGGTGTCCACCTCCTCGGGGGAGTAGTCTTCGGGCTGGCGGATTCCCCGGTCGAAGATGGAGGTACAGAAGCAGTAGGCGAAGCCGTAATCGTCGTAGGCGTTGCTGAGGTTTTCGAACTGGGTCGGCAGGACGCCGGTGCCGGTGAAGAGGGCCGTTGCGCCCCAGACCAGGAGGCCGGCGGCGATGCAGCCGGAGCCGGCGCGGAGGTAGTCCACCGGCGGGGCCTTGGGCAGCTTCCAGAAGGCCAGCACCAGCAGCGCCACCAGGGCGGCCACGGCGAGGCAGATGAGCGCAAACTCCAGCGGCGTCAGGTAGATGTCCACAATGCTGAACATGGAGAAAATCAGCTGGAAGTCCACGGCCGTCAGGGGTGTCACCCGGAAGCTCTTGATGACGCACTGGACGATGCCCAGGCTGAGCCACATGGTGCACACCAGGAGGAGGGTGAAGGCCCGGCGGCGGAAGAGGCCGGCCAGGCTGACGGTCAGCAGCACCACCGCCATACCATATAAGAACGGCAGGGGGGACTGGAACAGGAATTGGAAGCCGCGCAGGACGGAGTGGCGGCTGAGGCACTCCACGATGAGGTTCAGGAGGAACGCCAGCAGCAGAGCGCAGAAGATTTTGTGGCGGGTCAGCCGCATCCAGCCTGCCTTGAGGGACCGGAGGGCTCGCGTGGTGGTCAAAGAGGACAACTCCCTTCGGGGGTGCCGGGGACAAGCCCCAGGCTATGGACAGAATATCATCCCGCCCCTGAAAACGCAAGCGCCAAAACTTACTTGACAAAAAACGACAGCTTTGTTACGATGAAATTGCCCTCCCGAGGGGAGGGCAGGGCGTCGCAAAAACAAGAGAGGCGGTTGGCCACACTCCCGGAAAGGGGGTGAGACCATGCGAATTACAGTTCATGTTGGGCCGTTCACGGTTACCATCATTGTAAAACGCAGAAACCGCCACTCGGCACAGTGACGGTTTCTAAGCTAAAGGAAACCTAAACCGGGCCAACCGTTTTTCTGCGGCGCCCTTTCCCTATGCTCAGTATACCACGTTCGCCCAAAAAGTCAAGGCCGGGGCCGGCCGGAGAACAGGGTGAGAACAATGGGAAAATTTTTCTGCCGGCAGGGCTTATTTTTTTGGAATTTCGGCCGAAGAAGAAAATAGAGCGGTGAGAGAACAGGACGTCCTCCCCACCGTTCGGCAAATAGAGCGCCGCCGGGACCCTGTGAAGGCCTGCGGGGGAGCGGCGGCAACGGCGGGCAAGAGGGAACTTGCCCGAAATTTCAAGGAGGAATTTTTTATGCGTATTCAACATAATATCATGGCGATGAACGCCTACCGGAACTACAACAACAACACCTCGGCCCTGTCGGCCAACCTGGAGAAGCTGTCCTCGGGCTACAAGATTAACCGCGCCGGCGACGACGCCGCTGGTCTGGCGATTTCCGAGAAGATGCGCGCC
>CAJFNZ010000174.1 GCA_904395905.1 uncultured Oscillospiraceae bacterium
ATATGGGGTCAGCGCCGGTTTTTGACCAGTTCCCGGCGAGGGGCAAAACTCCGTCAGTCTTAGCGTCCCAGAGCTTTCCGGGATTTTGGAGAAGTGCGGCTCGAACTCCGGTCTCACGCTCCCAAAGCAGGCGCGCTACCAACTGCGCTACACCCGGGCATCCAGGAAACCGCTGCGGCCGCCGGCGGCCCGCCCGCAGCGATGCGGAATCCAGAGAAACCACTTCCGAATCATACCACGATGTTCCGGAAAAAGCAAGGCCTTCCTGGCGGGAGAGGCGTACTTCCGGCGGATTCTTCGATGAAATCCCCCTTGACACGGCAAAGCGCCTGTGGTATTTTGGACGCATAAACGATACAAATTGGGAAAGAGGTTGTACCGATGCACCGGATGTCTTGGTATGATGGATATGCTTACCGCTTCTGCCTGTCCCGCAGAGGCCCTTTGGCGTGTCCATAAACCGTTTCGGTACAGCGGATTTGCGGCGCGGCGGGCCAGTGGGCTGCCGCGTTTTTTCTTTGCCCGTGCACAATGAAAGGAGTCGTCCCCATGATTGTCGTCATGAAACCCAAGTTTACGAAGGACCAGATGGAGGCCGCCATCCGCGTGATGGAAGCGGGCGGCGTCAAGGTCATGGTTTCCCAGGGCTCGGAGACCACGATCCTCGGCGCCGAGGGCAACGCCGCCGGCATCGACCGGGAGAAGCTGGCCCAGCTGCCCGGCGTCGAGCGGGTGATGCGCGTCTCGGAGCCGTACAAGCTGGCCAACCGCAAGTACCACCCGGACGACACGGTCATCAATCTGCCCAACGGCGCGGCCGTGGGCGGGAAACGGCTGGCCGTCTTCGCCGGCCCCTGCTCGGTGGAGAGCCGCGACCAGATTGTCTCCGTGGCCAAGCGGGTGCGGGACGCCGGCGCCTGCGCGCTGCGGGGCGGCGCCTTCAAGCCCCGGACCTCGCCGTACGCCTTCCAGGGCATGGGGACCGACGGCATCCGCCTCCTCTGCGAGGCCCGGGCCGAGACGGGGCTGCCCGTGGTGTCGGAAATCCTCTCCACCGAGGATTTGGACCTCTTTGAGGAGCACGTGGACGTCATCCAAATCGGCGCCCGGAATATGCAGAATTTCGACCTGCTCAAGCATATGGGCCAGGTGTCCAAGCCGATTCTCCTGAAGCGGGGCCTCTCGTCCACCATCGAGGAGTGGCTCATGTCGGCCGAATACATCATGGCTGCTGGCAACCACCGGGTCATCCTCTGCGAGCGGGGCATCCGCACGTTCGAGACGTTCACCCGCAACACCCTGGATCTCTCCGCGGTGCTGGCCGTCAAGCGCCAGAGCCATCTCCCGGTGGTGGTGGACCCCAGCCACGCCTGCGGCCAGGCCTGGATGGTGGAGCGCATGGCCCTGGCTGCCGCGGCCGCCGGCGCGGACGGCCTCATTATCGAGGTCCACAACGACCCGGAGCACGCCCTCTGCGACGGCCAGCAGTCCCTGACCCCCGACCAGTTCGACCAGCTGATGGCGAAGCTCCGGCCCGTCGCCGCCTGCGTGGGCCGGGAGGTGTGATTGCCTCTTGCGCTTTTGGCACTGCACCCGTATAATGGATCCATGAAATTTGCTCATGGATGGAGGGGCCCATGGATACGAAAAAACTGGAGGCGCTGCTGGTGTCGGCCCAGACGGGGTCGTTCACGAAGGCCGCCCAGGCGCTGGGCTGTACCCAATCGGGCCTGACCCACATGATGAACGCGCTGGAGCAGGAGGTGGGCTTTCCCCTGCTGGAGCGGGGCCACTACGGCGCCCGCTTCACCGAGCGGGGGGCGCAGCTGGAGCCGGCCATCCGGCAGTTCCTGGAGGCCGGCCGGGAGCTGGAGGCCCAGATGGCCGCCATCCGCCGCCAGGAGAGCCGTTGGCTTCGGGTGGGGGCCTACTCCAGCATGGCGGTCCACTGGCTGCCGGCGGTGCTGCAGAGCTTCCGGCGCGGGCATCCCGACGTGCGCGTGGACGTGCAGATGGGCGGCATCGAGGAGCTGTACGGCTGGGTCCGCACCGGCGAGGTCGATTTGGCGTTCGTGAGCCGGCAGGACGATTTGAAGGCCGACTTCCTGCCCCTGAAGGAGGACACCCTGGTGGCCATCCTCCCGGACGAGCGGCGGTACGACGGCTGGCGTGCATGCCCGGTCAGCGAGTTCGAGGGGCGGGAGTTCCTGATGCCGGCCCTGGGCTTCAACCGGGACATCATGCCGCTGTTCCGGCGCCACCACGTCCACCCGCGGATCCGGAAGACCACGGTGGACGACCCGGTGGTCATCTCCATGGTGGCCCACGGGCTGGGGGCGAGCATCATGACGGAGCTGATTATGACCGGCCAGAGCCCGGCGTCGGTGAAGGTGCTGCCCATCGAGCCGCGGGCCTACCGGGAGCTGGGCATTGTGGTCCGCAGCCGCCGGGAGCTGAAGGCGGCGGTCCAGGACCTGATTCAGTGCGCCAGAGAGACGATTGATGCGCTGGATGAGCGGCCGATGAATGGAAATACGCCTTGACAATGGGCGAAAGACGTGGTATTATCTTATAGCTGACAAGACCGCCGGCGGTGTGCCGTCTCTGAGGAATCGTCTGCGGGTGTAGTTCAATGGCAGAATCCCAGCCTTCCAAGCTGGTCGCGTGGGTTCGATTCCCATCACCCGCTCCATCTGTAAGGCAAGCAGCCGCTGTTTGCTTTACAGATGGACTGCGGTTCCTGCCGGCGGCGGGTTGGTCGGCGTCTCACACGGCAGTGCAGCATACGCCAGTAGCTCAGCTGGATAGAGCAACTGCCTTCTAAGCAGTAGGCCGGGGGTTCGAGTCCCTCCTGGCGTGCCACTTCTGGGAGGGGACTCCGGCTGTTGTGGGAACCGAATACGGATATGGTGGGTGTGGCGCAGTTGGTTAGCGCGCCAGATTGTGGCTCTGGAGGTCGAGGGTTCGAATCCCTTCACCCACCCCATTTCTTTTTCATCTGCCCGAGCGGCGCTGTGCCGGATG
>CAJFNZ010000175.1 GCA_904395905.1 uncultured Oscillospiraceae bacterium
CACCGGCACGCAGATGGCCCGGAAGCACAACATCGTCAACTCCCTCTCCCTGGACCCGGCGGAGCTGGAGCGGCTGAACTTCGCCCGCTACGAGCGCTACCGGACCATCGCCGAGAAGGAGGTCCGCTACGAGTCCTACCGGATGGAGGACGCCGAGCTCTGCGTCGTGGCCTACGGCATCACCTCCCGCGTCTCCAAGAACGCCATCAACGAGGCGCGCAAGCGGGGCATCCGGGTCGGCATGATTCGGCCCATCACCCTCTGGCCCTTCCCGAAGCAGCCCCTGCTGGAGGCCGCCGGCCGCGTCAAGGCCTTCCTCTCCGTGGAGATGTCCATGGGCCAGATGAAGGAGGACGTGGAGCTGGCCACCCGCTGCCAGAAGCCGGTCTACCTGTGCAACCGCGTCGGCGGCATGATTCCGTCGCCGGCGGAGGTGCTGGCCGCCATTGAGAACGCCAACAAGGGAGGGAACCAGTGATGAGCGTCGTATTCCAGAAACCCCACGCCCTGACGGACGTGCCGTTCCACTACTGCCCCGGCTGCACCCACGGCATCATCCACCGGCTGGTGGCCGAGGCCATCGACCATCTGGGCATCGAGGGCAAGACCGTCGGCGTCGCGCCGGTGGGCTGCGCGGTGCTGGCCTACAACTACTTCGCCTGCGACATGATTGAGGCGGCCCACGGCCGCGCCCCGGCGGTGGCCACCGGCTGCAAGCGGGCCAACCCCGACAACGTCGTCTTCACCTACCAGGGCGACGGCGACCTGGCCTCCATCGGCACGGCGGAGATTGTCCACGCCGCGGCGCGGCGGGAGAACATCACCGTCATCTTCGTCAACAACGCCATCTACGGCATGACCGGCGGCCAGATGGCCCCCACCAGCCTGCCGGGCCAGGTGACCCAGACCTCCCCCTACGGCCGCGACGTGAAGACCGTGGGCTACCCGGTCAAGGTCTGCGAGATGCTCGCCCAGCTGGACGGCGCGGCCTACCTGGAGCGGGTGGCCGTGAACAACGTCAAGCACGTCCGGGCGGCCAAGAAGGCCATTGAGAAGGCCTTCCGCAATCAGCTGGAGGGCAAGGGCTTCAGCCTGGTGGAGGTCATCTCCTCCTGCCCGACCAACTGGGGCATGACGCCGCAGAAGGCCCTGGAGTGGGTGGAGAGCGACATGATTCCCTACTATCCCCTCGGGGTCTACAAGGACATCACGGCAAAGGAGGAAGGCTGAATGGGTACGACGAATCTGCTGCTGGCCGGCTTCGGCGGGCAGGGCATCCTGTTTGCGGGCAAGTTCCTGGCCTACAAGGGCCTGATTGAGGACCGGCAGGTCTCTTGGCTGCCCTCCTACGGCCCGGAGATGCGCGGCGGCACGGCCAACTGCTCGGTCATCCTCTCCGACGAGCCGGTGGGCTCCCCCATCGTCGGCGCGCCGGACGTGCTGATTGCCATGAACCTCCCCTCCCTGGACAAGTACGAGGACGCGGTGGTGCCCGGCGGCAAGATCTTCGTGGACGCCACGCTGATTACCCGCAAGGTCCGGCGCACCGACGTGACGGCCTACTACATCCCGGCCACCCAGATGGCTTCGGACAACGGTATGCCGACCCTGGCCAATATGATTATCATGGGCAAGGTCCTCCGGGAGTGCCCCGAGCTGGGCGCGACCCACATCGACGAGGCCCTGCACAAGGTGGTCTCGGCGCGGCACCAGGACCTGCTGGCGGTCAACGAAAAGGCCCTGCAGCTGGGGCGCGAGTTCGAGGGCTGATGCCGTCCGCGCCGCCCCGGAAACCGGGCCGCGGCCCCGGAACGGACGCCCCCGCGGCGAGCCGCCTCCGTTCCCTGCTGCTCTGGCTGCCGGCGGCGGCCTGGTATGGGGTGATTTTCCTCTTCTCCCACCAGCCGGCCACGGTCTCCGGCGGACTGTCGGACGGGCTGCTCTACGGCCTCCTCGAGGCCCTGAGCGCCGTCTTCCGGGAGCAGACCGAGGCCGGCCGCCTGGCCATCGTGTCCTTCCTCTCTTTCTTTGAGCGGAAGGCGGCCCATATGTTCCTCTACTTCGTGCTGACGGGCCTGCTGTGCCTGGCCCTGCGGCGGCTGCCGCCGCGCCGGCGGGCCTGGGCGGCCCTGGGCCTGTGCGCCGCGCTTGCGGCCCTGGACGAGTTCCACCAGACCTGGATCCCCGGCCGCAGCGGCCAGCCCCGGGATGTCCTCATCGACGTCCTGGGCGGGGCGGTGTTCCTGCTGCTGGCGTATCTCGTCCGCTGCGTCCGCATCGCCCGCCGCGCCGGCCCCGCCTCCTGAAAAACACCCCCGCCGCAGCGCAGAGCTGCGGCGGGGGGTTTGTCATTCCCGCACGTTTCCTACGGGGCGCTGCCCGCCGGCTCCCGCCTCATGGCAACCAGGCGGATAAACGACTCCTCCGCCGGGGGCTGGATAATCCACAGGCTGCTGTCCGGAAACTCCACATATGCCGTCCAACCGCCGTCTTCCTCGTGAATCTCCGCCTCCGGATAGGCCGCCAGAAGTTCCTCCTGCGTGGAGCCGAGGCCGACGCCGGTGGAGAGGGTCGCGTCGCTGCCCTGGCGCGCCACAATTTCCTCAACAAACCAGCCGCTGCCGCGGTCGGCAAAGCGCACCTGGAATTCCGGGTAATACCAGGCGAGGCTGCGGTAGCGGTATTCCTCTGGAAAAACCACGGGGTCGGTCTCTGACACCTCGTAGCCGTCGCCCAGCACTGCCTCCACCTCCGTCTGGGTCATCCCCAGCGACACACCGCCGAGGGATTCGCCGCTCGGCTCCTCGGCCGCGTCGGCAAACTCGTCCGTGCTGGCCGTCTGGTTGCCGGCGTCCGGCACTGGGCCGTCTTCCGTCGGCGGCGCTGCCACCGGATGTTCCGTCGGCGGCGCCGTCTCCTCCGTCCGGGGCAGCAGCTGCCAGGATACCGCCGCCGCAACGGCCACACAGGCCGCCAGCGCCGCCCAGCCGGCCCGGCGGCGGCCCCGCGGGGCCTTGAATTCGTCCGCCTCGAGAATCTGATGTGCGTGCAGGCCACTCAGGCCCCACAGAAGCTCCTTTGCCGTCATTCCATCATTCCCTCCCGCTCCAAATACACCCGCAGGCTGACCCGCATCCGGTGGAGCAGGGACTTGGCCGCCATCTCGCTGCACCCAATCCGCCTGGCCGTCTCCGACAGGGAGTCGGCATACCAGTACCGCCGGATGAAGGCCACCCGGTTCTTCTGCGGCTGTTCTTCCAGCCAGCGGGTCACCGAGGCCCCCACTTCCCGCTCCGTCAGCCGCTGCTCCGGTGTGGCCAGAGCAGCCGGGATACAGTCCTCCAGTTCCGAAAGCAAGACCTCCACCCGGCCGCCGCCACGCTTTTGGGCGTGGAGAAACGCCCAGCGGTCCAAACTCAAGTTCCGGACCACCCGCCCGAGGAACGCCTTGAGCTGCCGAGGCCGCTGGGGCGGTACGGCGTTCCAGATTTGGAACCAGGTGTCGTTGACACACTCGTCAGCGTCCGGGCGGTTCTCCAAAATCCGAAAGGCCACCCCGTAACAGTAGTCGCCGTATTTTTGGGCAGTCTCCCGGATGGCCTCCTGGTTTCTGGCAAAATACAGGTCTAGGATTTGCTCGTCCTCCATGCTGCACCTCCTCTCACATCCTCCCTGACGGCAACGGGGCGCCGGAGGTTTCGCAGGACGCAAAAATCCGCCGCAGATACCACCTGCGGCGGATTTTCATACAAATTCCTACCGTCTCAGTCCAGCACCGGGATGGCCGACTCCACCGAGAAGCCCTTCTCCTCCAGGGCGTCCAGCTGGGCCTTGCCCATGGGCGGCGTCACGAAGGCGTCCTTCCGCCCCGGCAGGTACGTCACCGCGCCGAAGGCCGCCGCCACCGCGCCGCTGCCGGCGCGGCTGCGCACCATCCACCGCAGCGGCACCTGGCTGAAGTCCGCCAGCTCCGCCGGGCGGTTCTCGCCCCAGCCCAGGCTCCGGCGCTTGTCCTTGTGGAGGACGCAGTCCACCACGTCCCCCACCACGGCGCTGGCCGTGGGCAGCTTGCCCGCGCCGCGGCCGTAGAACATCACGTCGCCCACGGCGTTGCCGCGAATCAGGATGCCGTTGAACACCCCGTCCACGCTGGCCAGCGGGCTCTCCTGGGGCACGGCGTGGGGCGAGACGTAGATGGCAATCTTCCCGTCCTCCACCTGGAACACCCGCCCCAGGAGCTTCAGGGCCATGCCGCCGGCCTCGGCGCAGGCCGCATCCTCGGTGGTGATGCCGGTGATGCCGCAGGTGTACACCTGCTCGGGATAGATGTGCCGGCCGTAGGCCAGGGCCGCCAGGATGCAGATCTTCCGGCAGGCGTCCTTGCCCTCCACGTCGTCGGTCGGGTCGGCCTCGGCGTAGCCCTTTTCCTGGGCCCGCTTGAGCAAATCGTCAAAGGCCTTGTTCTCCCGAATCATCTTGGTGAGTATATAATTGGTAGTCCCGTTGAGGATGCCGGAGATCTCCTCAATCTTGTTGCCCGCCAGGCAGAAGGCCAGGGGCCGCAGCAGCGGGATGCCGCCGCCGACGCTGGCCTCAAAGAGGAAGTTCCGGTTGTTCGCCCGGGCCAGGTCCAGCAGCTCCAGCCCGTGGGCCGCCACCAGGGCCTTGTTGGAGGTGACGACGTGCTTGCCGGCCTTCAGCGCGCGGGTGGTGAACTCCCGCGCCACGCCGCAGCCGCCGATGCACTCCACGACCACCGCAATCTCCGGGTCGTTTTCAATGACCGAAAAATCGTGGATGACCAGCCCGCCGTAGGGACTGTCGGGGAACTCCCGGGTGTCGAGGATATACTTCAGCTCCACCGGCTCCTCGGTGCGGCGGCGGATCTCCTGCTGGTTCATGGTCAGCACCTCGGCTACGCCGGAGCCGACGGTGCCGAAGCCCAGAATTGCGATGCTTGCCATATGCTGTGGTTCCCTCCGCTTCCGTTACTGCCGCTCGTTGGCCGAGGCGAAAATCGCCCGCATATCCTTCTCGTCGAGCACCTGGAAGGTGCCGATGGTCCGCGTGCCGCCGAAGCTGCACTGGCGGGCCAGGGTGTCGAGCCCCGCGTCGTCCTGGACGCCCACCAGGCCGGCCAGGCCCACGGGCATCCCCAGGGAGCGGAAGTAGGCCTCGTTGGCCTCGATGCCGGCCAGGGCCGCCTGGTCGGTGGTCAGGCTCCCGTCCACGCCCCAGACCTTCCGGGCGTACCGGGCGAAGCGCTCGGGGTTGCTGGGGCAGACGTACCGCGCCCACGAGCCCCACACGGCCGCCAGGCAGGCGCCGTGGGCCTTGTCGAAGAGGCCGCCCAGGGCCTGGCTCAGCTGGTGGGGGGCGAAGTCCTTCTTGCCGCCCAGGCCCGTCAGCTCGTTGTGGGAGAGGCTGCCGGCCCACATGATTTCACTCATGGCATGGAGGTCGCCGGGGTTCTCCACCACCTTGCGGCCGTTGCGGATGACCACCCGCAGCAGCGCCTCGGCAATCTCGTCGGTCAGCTCGTTGTCGGTCACGGGGTTGAAGTACCGGTCCAGGGTGTGCATCATGATGTCCGTGACGCCGCAGCCCACCTGGTAGGCCGGCAGGGTGGCCGCCAGGGCCGGGTCCAGGATGGCGAAAACCGGCCGGTTCAGCTGGGTGGAGAGGCCCCGCTTGAGGCCGCTCTCCTCGTCGGTCAGCACGGCCGAGTCGCTCATCTCGCTGCCGGCGGCGGGGATGGTGGGGATGGCCGCCACAGGGATGGACTTCATCAGCGACGCCGGCTGGAGCCAGATGTCCTTCCAGACGTCCTTGCCGGGGTTGGCCACGCCGTGGGCCACGGCCTTGGCCGTGTCGATGACGCTGCCGCCGCCCAGGCCCAGGACCATGTCGGCGCCGAAGGCCGCCGCCTTGGCGATGGCCTCCCGGGCGAAGGACACCCGGGGGTTCGGCTGGACGCCGCCCAGGGACTCGCAGGCGATGCCCGCCTCCTGGAGCTGCCGGCAGATCCGGTCCAGCAGGCCCGAACGGACGGCGCTGCCGCCGCCGTAAATCACCATGACCCGGCTGCCGCCGTACTTGCGGACGTACTCGGCCGTCCGGCGCTCGGCGTCCACGCCGAAGACCACTTCCGTGGGCACGTGGTAAGTGAAGCTGTGCATGATAACATCCTCCTTATTTCTGCATCCGGCGCTCAGCCGGCGACGATGCCGGCCTTGATGACGCCGTTTTGTGCGCCTATCTGTTTGAGAAGTTCCTCCACGGGACATAGTAACTCTGTGGTTTCCGCCGAGATGGTCACCATGGCCGCGCCGCTGGTGGGGATGGACTGGTTGATGGTCAGAATATTGGCCCCGCAGGCGGCGAAGATGGAGAGGATGCCCGAAAGATACCCCGCCCGGTCCAGCAGCATCAGCTGGAAGGTGATAATCCGCCCCGCCATCAGGTTCTGGAACGGGGCGATGGAGTCCCGGTACTTATAGAAGGCGCTCCGGCTGATTTCCACGGCGCGGGTGGCCTCGTTGACCGTGGAGGCCTCGCCGGTCTCCAGCATCCGCTTGGCCTCGGCCACCCGCAGGAAGACCTCCGGCAGGGCGCTGGCCTCGACGATGTAGTATTTCGGTGTCTTTCTCACGGCGGTACCTCCCCAGGTGTCTTCCCGCGGTGCGCACTTGTGCGCGCCATGTGGTTATAGTACCATTTTTTCTGTGTAAATGCAAGGGTGTCGTCGGAGTTTTTCCGGCGCCGGAGAGGAGGCTTCCCATGGGGCGTATCCAGATTTTCCAGACCGTCCTGCTGGCCGCAGCGGCGGCCCTGGGGCTTTGGCTGGCGGCGTCGTTCCTGCTGCCGGTGGCGCTGCCCTTCCTCATCGCCCTGCTGGTGGCGCGGCTGGTCCAGCGGCCGGTGGCGTTCCTGACCCGGCGTGGCTTGCCCCGGTGGCTGGCCTCGGGCGTGGTGGTGACGGCCGCCCTGGCCCTGCTGTGCCTGGGGCTCTACGGCCTGGTGCGGATACTGTGGACGGAGCTGGGCCGCTTTGCCGCCTCCCTGCCCGGCGCCCTGGCCTCCCTGGCCGGCCCGATGACCAGCCTGCGCCGGTGGCTGTCGGACCTGGTGGGGCGCCTCCCGGAGCCCCTGGGCTCGGCGGCGCGGGCCGGCGTCTCGGACCTCTTCGCCAACGGCACGGTGGTGGCCGAGCGGGGCGCCCAGGCCCTGTTCTCCGCGGCTTCGGGGACGGTGACGTTTTTGCCGGACCTGCTGCTGTTCCTGGTGACGACCGTGCTGGCCACCTTCATGGTGTGCAGCCAGTACGAGGCCCTGACGGCCTTCCTCCGCCGGCAGATCCCGGCGGCCTGGAAGAACCGGTACCAGGCCCTGCTCTCCGGCCTGCGGACGACCCTGGCCGCGTGGCTCAAGGCCCAGCTGAAGCTCATCGGCGTCAACTTCCTGCTGCTGACGGCCGGGCTGTGGCTGCTGGGGCTGGACTTCGCGGTGCTCTTCGGCGGCCTCATCGCCCTGATTGACGCCCTGCCGGTCTTCGGGGCCGGGACCGTGCTGATTCCCTGGGCGCTGATTCGCTTCCTCGAGGGGGACAGCGCCATGGGCGCGGGGCTGCTGCTGCTCTACGGCGCGGCGTACCTGACCCGCTCGGTGCTCGAGCCGCGGCTGGTGGGCCGGCAGATGGGCCTGCACCCCCTGGTCATGCTGCTGGTCATCTACGCCGGCTACCGCTTTCTGGGCGTCGGCGGGATGCTGGTGTTCCCCATCGCGGCGCTGCTCCTCAAGCAGTTCTGGGACCACACCGTCCCCCATTCGGCCGAGGAATCGGCAAAAAAGCGTTGACAACCGCCGCAAAATGGGCTATACTATTCAGGCAAAACAAAGAAGGAGCGGAAGCACCGCGCCTCACCTTCGGCAAACGCGCCAAAAGGTCAACAAAGGATTCCGGCCCCGGCGGGGCGGGTTTGTTGTTGTGCGGGTGCTTTGCGGCATCCGCCGTTTTGTTGTGCAGACGCACCGCAAACCGGCCTTGCGCCGCTTCGTTTTGCTCGTTATCGCGGTGCGCCCGCGGCGCACGAAGCTCTATCTGCGAGAAAGAATTGGAGGTGCTTTCCCATCGGCAAACTAGAACATCAGCTCAACGAGGATATCCGCGACAGAGAGGTCCGCGTCATCGGGCCCGATGGCGCCCAGCTGGGCATCATGTCCTCCCAGGATGCGCTGAACCTGGCCTTCGAGAAGGACATGGATCTGGTCAAGATTTCTCCCAACGCCACGCCGCCCGTGTGCAAAATCATGGACTACGGCAAGTTCCGCTTTGAGCAAATCAAAAAGGAGAAGGAAGCCAAGAAAAACCAGCGGGTCGTGGAAATCAAGGAAGTCCGCATGTCCCCCAACATCGACGTGGCCGACTTCAACGTCAAGCTGAAGAACGCGCAGAAATTCCTCTCCGACGGCAACCGCGTCAAGGTGACGGTCCGCTTCCGCGGCCGCGAGATGGCGCACACGTCCATCGGCGAGGACCTGCTGAAGAAATTCGGCGAGTCCTGCGCGGAGGTTGCCAATGTCGAAAAGAATCCCAAGTTGGACGGGCGGCACATGTCCATGTTCCTGAGCCCCAAGAACAACAAGTAAACCACAATCGGAAGGAGAACCACCCCATGCCCAAGATGAAAACCCATTCCGGCGCAAAAAAGAGATTCAGCCTCACCAAGTCCGGGAAGGTCAAGAGAGCCCACGCCTACAAGAGCCATATCCTCACGAAGAAGACCACAAAGCGCACCCGCGGTCTTCGCCAGACCGGCTACGCCGACGTGACCAACGAGGCCGCTGTCAAGAAAATGATTCCGTACAAATAATCGGCTGCACCGTTCGAATAGGAGGATACTGAAATGGCAAGAGTGAAAGGCGCGATGATGACGCGCAAGAGAAGAAACAAGACGCTGAAGCTGGCTAAGAGCTACTGGGGCTCCAAGTCCACCCACTTCAAGATGGCCAAGCAGGCCGTCATGAAGTCCGGCACCTATGCCTACGTGGGCCGCCGCCTCAAGAAGCGCGACTTCCGGCAGCTGTGGATTACCCGCATCTCCGCGGCCGTGGCGCCCTACGGCCTGAACTACTCCCGGTTCATGTACGGCCTGAAGAAGGCCGGTGTGGAGATGAACCGCAAGGCCCTGAGCGAGCTGGCCATCGCCGACGCCGCCGCCTTCGGCGCGCTGGTGGACGTGGCCAAGCAGGCCCTGTGAGTTCTCCCCGGTTTCCGATTCCACAACCAGCGGACGGCCCGTGCGGCCGTCCGCTTTGCGTTTCCGGCCCGGTCGGTGCTGGCAGAGGAGGCCTAGACGCCTCCCCGCAGACAAAAACACGCCTGGGAACGGCCTCTTCCGTTCCCAGGCGTGTTTTGTTCCGATGACGGCCCGCTCAGCCGCCCAGGTACGCCGCCTTGACCGCGGGGCTCTCGGCCATCTCGCGGCCGGTGCCGGACATGGTGATGCGGCCCGTCTCCAGCACGTAGGCCCGGTCGGCCACCTCCAGCGCCATGGAGGCGTTCTGCTCCACCAGCAGGATGGTCGTGCCGGCCGCGTGCAGCTCCCGGATGATGTCGAAGATCTGCTCCACCAGCAGCGGGGCCAGGCCCATGGAGGGCTCGTCCAGCATCACCAGCTTCGGGTGGGACATCATGGCCCGGCCCATGGCCAGCATCTGCTGCTCGCCGCCCGAGAGGGTGCCGGCCACCTGCCGGCGCCGCTCCTTGAGCCGCGGGAACTTCTCAAACACGCTCTCCAGGTCCTGGGCCACGCCGCCGCCCGGCTGGGTGTAGGCGCCCATCTCCAGGTTCTCCTGGACGGTCATCTGGAGGAAGACCCGCCGCCCCTCCGGGCACTGGGCCAGGCCCATGGAGACAATCTTGTGGGGCGGCACGTGGCCGATGGGCTGCCCCAGGAACTCGATGCCGCCGGTGCGGCTCCGCAGCAGGCCCGAAATGGTGTTGAGAATCGTGGACTTGCCGGCGCCGTTGGCCCCAATCAGGGTCACAACCTCCCCCTCGTTGACCGTGAACGAGACGCCCTTGATGGCGTGGATGGAGCCGTAGTAGACGTTGATATTCTCGACTTTCAGCAGTTCCATGGTCACGCCTCCTTCTTCTTGCCCAGGTACGCCTCGATGACCGTCGGGTTGGCCTGGATCTCCGCCGGGGTGCCCTTGGCGATGACCTTGCCGTAGTTGAGGACGCAGATGCCCTCGCAGATGCCCATGACCAGGTTCATGTCGTGCTCGATGAGCATGATGGCGATGTGGAACATATCGCGGATCTTGCGGATGTTGTCCATCAGCTCGGCCGTCTCCGAGGGGTTCATGCCGGCGGCCGGCTCGTCGAGCAGCAGGATGCCGGGGTTGGTGGCCAGGGCCCGGACAATCTCCAGCCGCCGCTGCGCGCCATAGGGCAGGCTCCCCGCCTGGTGCCCAGCCAGGTCCTCCATGTCAAAGATATGCAGAAGCTCCATGGCGCTCTCGTGGG
>CAJFNZ010000176.1 GCA_904395905.1 uncultured Oscillospiraceae bacterium
GATCATCTGCCGCAGCGTGTCGGTGTCGTTGGTGTAGTGGCTCATGACGTCGCCGTGGGTGTGGGTGTCGAAGTAGCGGATGGGCAGCGTCTGCATATGGTTGAACATCTCGTCGCGGATGTCCTTGAGGACGCCCTGGGAGACGGTCACCATCAGGCGGTTGTAGCACAGGGCGCTCAGGATGCCCACCAGGTAGATGCAGCCCATCTGCACCAGCACCCGAATCAGGGGCCCGAAGACCGGGCTGGCCTGGCCGAGCATCGGCGTGATGTAGTCGTCGATGAGGGTCTGGAGGAAGAGGGAGGAGGACACGTTGGCCGCGGAGCTGAGCAGAATGAAGCAGACCACCAGGATGAAGCGGCCGCGGTAGTTGTGGGTGATGTAGCGCATCAGGCGCTTGCTGGTGGCCCCGATGCTCTTGGGGGGCTGGCCGGCGCGGTTACTCATCGCCATGGTGCGCACCTCCTTTGTTCTGGGATTCGTAGACCTCGCGGTAGATCTCGTTGGACGCCAGCAGCTCCTCGTGGGTGCCGATGCCGTTGATGCGGCCGCCGTCCAGGACGAGAATCCGGTCGGCGTCCTGGACCGAGGAGATCCGCTGGGCGATGATAATCTTCGTCGTGTCGGGGATCTCCTCCAGGAAGGCCTGGCGGATGAGCGCGTCGGTCTTGGTGTCCACGGCGGAGGTGGAGTCGTCGAGAATCAGGATTTTCGGCTTCTTCAGCAGGGCCCGGGCGATGCACAGCCGCTGCTTCTGGCCGCCGGAGACGTTGGTGCCGCCCTGCTCGATGTACGTGTCGTAGCCGTCGGGGAAGGTGGCGATGAACTCGTCGGCCCGGGAGAGGTGGCAGGCGTGCTGCATCTCCTCGTCGGTGGCGTTGGGGTTGCCCCAGCGGAGATTGTCCTTGATGGTGCCGGAGAACAGCGTGTTCTTCTGCAGGACCATGGCCACCTGGTTCCGGAGGGTCTCCAGGTCGTAGTCCCGCACGTCGTGGCCGCCCACCTGGATGTTGCCGATGGTGGCGTCATAGAGCCGCGGAATCAGCTGCACCAGCGTGGACTTGGACGAGCCGGTGCCGCCGATGATGCCGATGGTTTCGCCGGAGCGGATGTGCAGGTCCACATCCCGCAGGCACAGCTTGTTGGGGTCGTCCTTATAGGAGAAGCTGACGTCGTTGAAGTCGATGGAGCCGTCGGGCACCTCGAAGAGGGGGTTGGCGCCGTTGTGGAGGGTGCTCTCCTCGTCGAGCAGCTCTTCAATCCGCTCGGCCGAGGCCCGGGAGATGGCAATCATGGTCAGCACCATGGAGAGCATCATCAGGCTCATGAGGATCTGGATGACGTAGGAGAACATACTCATCAGCTCGCCGGTGGTCATGGAGCCGCCGACAATCAGATTCGCGCCGAACCAGGAGACGAGAATCATGCAGGTATAGACGCAGAACTGCATCAGCGGCATGGCGAGGGTCATGATGCGCTCGGCCTTGGAGAAGCTGCGGTAGATCTCGTTGGAGACCTCGCCGAACTTCTCCATCTCCTTCTCCTCCCGGACGAAGCTCTTGACGACCCGGATGCCGTGGAGGTTTTCGCCGACCACGTTGTTCAGCTTGTCATACGTCCGGAAGACCTTGTGGAAGATGGGGTAGGAGCGGGTCATGATGAAGTACATGCCGACGGCGAGGATGGGGACGACGCACAGGAAGACCAGGGCCAGGTCGCTGTTGACCTGGAACGCCATGAACATCGCACAGATGAGCATCACCGGGGAGCGGACGGCGATTCGGATAATCATCATGAAGGCCATCTGCACGTTCGTCACGTCGGTCGTCAGCCGGGTGACGATGCTGGAGGATGAAAAGTGGTCGATGTTGGCGAAGGAAAAGCCCTGGACCCGGTAGAACATATCGTGGCGCAGGTTCTTTGCAAAGCCCGCCGACGCCCGGGAGGCCGCCAGGCCCGAAAGGACGCCGAATCCCAGGGACACCAGCGCCGAAACGCAGAGAATCAGTCCCATACGGATGACGTAGCCCATGTCGCCCTGGTTGATGCCGTTGTCCACCAGCCGGGCCATCAGGAAGGGGATGAGGACCTCCATGATGACCTCGCAGGTGACAAAGACCGGCGAGAGGATGGTGTCGCGCTTATACTCGCGTATGGAGCGCATCAGTTTCTTGATCAAGGGTGGATTCCTCCTTTGACGGGTGAGATGTTTGCTATCATGCGGTTGAGGAAGCCCCGAAGCTGGGAAATCTCCTCCGCGGTCATGCCGGCTGCCAGCTGCCGGTTGACGTCGTCGATGCCCTGCCGCAGCTGGGTGCTGACGTGAATCGCCCGGTCGGTGACGAGGATCCGCTTGCAGCGGCGGTCTTCCGGGGAGGGCTCCAGAAGCAGGAATCCCTTCGCCTCCAGCCGCTTGAGCAGACCCGACACCGTCGGGTGGGAGAGCTGGAAATGCCGCTCGATGTCCCGGGGATATACGACCTCGCCCCGCTGGTGCAGGTGGCAGAGATAGCCCAGCAGAAAGGCCTGTGAGCTGGTCAGGTCCAAAGATGCAATGGTGTTGGTGATTTGCTGCTGTACCAGCTCGGAGATGGTCTTGATTTGAAAACTCAAGACGTCTTGGACCTCCTTGCCGGAGGGTTCCATGGGGATGCCTCCTTTTTTGTAGCTTGCTACGTATTTCGGTAACAAGCTACATATTAACGGTTTCTAAACGGGTTGTCAAGGGAGTTCAGAGAAAGTTCACAAATCCGCGGGCCTTGGAAGGAATGTCTAAATTTAAGAGATGTGATTTGTGTAGAATAGCAGAAGAAATTTGAAAAATTATCCATTCCGGGCGAAGACGAACCGCCCCGGACGGCCGTTCCGGGGCGGAAGACTGGGAGCACGGCGCGGCTGCACAGGGGGGCTCCGTGCATCCTGCACAGGGAGAACGCCCGCGGCGGCGGGCGTTTTCTCTCTGCGGCAGCGCGTTGCAGTTCGGCGGCTTCAGCGGCGTCCGGCCAGGCGACGGAACAGCCGGCTCATGGGCAGCTCCCGCAGCTCCGCCGGCGAGAAGCAGCCCAGCCGCAGCAGCAGCGGCAGGTAGAGCCCCACGGCCACCGCCACCGCCAGCACCAGGCCCACAGATGTGGGCAGCGACAGGGCCGCGGCCCCGCGGCTGACGCCCCAGGCCGCCAGGCCCATGGGGACGGACACCAGGCAGGGCAGCACGAAGGTCCGCGCCGCCTCCCACCGGTAGCCGAGCAGCTTGCCCATGGCGTGGCAGTTGAGCAGCGCCAGGGTCAGGGGGAACGTGACGTTGCCCACAATCAGCGCCCAGACGCCCAGCTCCGTCCGCCAGAGCAGCACCGCCATCAGGACCGTGTGGAGAATCAGGGCCGCCGCCGCGTTGGCGGCCGGCCGGTGGACGTGGCCGCTGCCCTGGAGGACCGAGGCCGTGATGGTGGAGAGGGCGTAGAAGACGACCGCCGCGGAACCGGCCTCCAGCATGGCCGCCGCCAGGTCCCGGTAGGTGTCGAGCCGGGGGAACAGCACGTCCATGATGGGGCCGGCCAGGACCGCCAGGCCCACGGCCGCCGGGATGGCCAGGGCCATGTTCAGCTTGATGACCGTCCGGGCCTTGGACATGGCCTCTTGCCGCCGGCCCTGGCTCCACAGCAGGGCGATGCCCGGCAGCAGCGCCGCGGCCATGGCCGTGGTGATGGCCACCGGCAGGGTGGTCATCTGGTTGTACTGGGAGTTGTAGACCCCCTGGAGGGCGGCGGCCGCCGTGTCGGCCATGCCCTGGGCCTCCATGGCCCGGCCGAAGAGCAGGTCGTCCACGGTGGCGCCCAGCTGGTAGATGGTCTGGCTCAGGAGCATGGGGATGCACGTCAGGAGCAGGGCCCGCCAAATCATCGGCTCGGGGGCCGGCAGGGCCCGCCGCCGGCGGCTTTTGGCCAGGTTCCACAGCAGCAGCATGAAGAGCAGGGCGGCCGCCGCGCCGGCCAGGGTGCCCAGCGTGCCGCCGGCCGCGCCGTAGCTGGCCGCGTCGGCGGTGCCGGCGTGGAGGCGGGTCAGCTGCCAGGCGGCGACGAGGCTCACGGCCACGTTGACCACCTGCTCGAGGATCTGGGAGACGGCTGTGGGGCCCATGTTCCCCCGCCCCTGGAACCAGCCCCGCAGCACGCCCAGCAGGGCCACCACCAGGGTGGTGGGGGCCAGGACCCGCAGGGGCCGCGCCAGGCCGCTGCGGCGGTAGAAGGTCTCCAGGGCGCCGGCGCCGAAGAACAGCACCGCGAAGGCCGCCAGGCCGCCCAGCAGGGCGAAGAGCATCGCCGCCCGGAAGACCTGGGCGGCCGCCCGCCGCTCGCCCCGGCCCAGCCGCTCGGAAATCAGCTTGGAGACCGCCGCCGGCAGGGAGTAGGACGACAGGGTCAGGGCGATGTTGTAGATGCTGAAGGCCACCGAGTAGATGCCGTTGCCCTGCTCGCCGAGCATGTTGGCCATGGGGATCCGGTAGAGGAAGCCGAGGAGCTTCGTCAAAAGCCCCGCCATCGCCAGAATCCCGCCCTGGACCAGGACGGAGTCTGTGGAGTGTTTCTTCAAGGCGCTGCGTATCCTTTCCGCGTAAACTGCCCCCATCATAGCGCATCGGCGGCCCATTTGCAAGGGAAAGGGCGGGGGAAAACCCGCGTCTTGCCAGGGGCGGGAAGAGATGCTATACTCAAGGGGCAACGACGTCTCAAGAGAAAAGAAAGGATACGGTATGGAACCAATCTATGTCATCGGCCACCGCAACCCCGACACCGACTCCATCGTCTCGGCCATGGCCTACGCGGCGCTGCGCAACGCCATGGGCGACCGGGAGTATGTGGCGGCGCGGCTGGGCCACATCAGCGACGAAACCCGGCGGATTCTCGACCGCTTCGGCATGGATGCGCCGGTGCGCATCCAGACGGTGCGCACGCAGATCCGCGATTTGGACTACGACACGCCCCCGGTGGTCCACCGGGCGGTGCCCATCCGCCGCGCCTGGGAGGCCCTGACGGGCCAGCAGGGGCCGGCCATCCCCGTGGCCGACGACGACGGGGTGCTCTTCGGGATGCTCTCGCCCACGGACCTGGCCCAGCACCAGATGCGCTTCGCCTCGGAGCTGTACCTCCAGGACGTGCCGGTCTTCAACCTCCTGAGCGTCCTGGAGGGCCGGCTCATCGGCGAGGCCAGCAACCTGGTGGACGCCGTCACCGGCGAGGTGGTGGTGGCCCTGCCCGGGGACGCCCCGATGACCCTGAAGCGGGAGACGATTTTCCTCTGCGGCCAGCAGCCGGACATGGTCCGGCGGGCCCTGGACGCCCACGTCAGCTGCCTGATTCTCTGCCAGGCCATGCCGCCGGAGGACCTGGGCGAGGAGGGGGCCGAGGGCACGTGCATCCTCTCGACGCCGCTGGACGCCGGCCGGGTGGCCCACCAGCTGCTCGAGGCCGTGCCGGTGGAGCGGATCTGCCGCACCGGCGAGCTGGAGCACGTCCACCAGGACGACTTCCTCGACGACGTCCGGGAGGTCGTCCTCAAGAGCCGCTACCGCAGCTACCCGATTCTCGACAGCGAGGACAAGGTCGTCGGCACCCTCTCCCGCTATCACATGATTCGCCCCCGCCGCAAGCGCGTGGTGCTGGTGGACCACAACGAGTTCGCCCAGTCGGTGCCCGGCCTGGACCAGGCGGAGATCCTGGAGATTATCGACCACCACCGTCTGGCCGACATCCAGACCGGCGCGCCCATCTACTTCCGCAACGAGCCCGTGGGCAGCACGGCCACCATCGTCGCCGGGATGTACCAGGAGCGGGGCCTGATGCCCCAGCCCCACCTGGCCGGCCTGATGGCGGCGGCCATCATCTCCGACACGGTGCTCTTCAAGTCGCCCACCTGCACGCCCCGCGACCGGCGCATGGCCCAGCGGATGGCCCGGATTGCCGGCATCAGCCTGGAGGACCTGGGCCAGGTGGTCTTCTCGGCCGGCAACGTGGGCGACAAGACCGCCGAGGAGCTGTTGCTCTCGGACTTCAAGGAGTTCCACATCGCCGGCCACTACCTGGCCATCGGGCAGATTACCTGCGTGGACTCCCACCTGCTGATTCAGCGGAAGGAGGAGTTCCTCCAGGCCATGGAGGCCCTCCGGGCCCGCCATGGCTACGCGCTGGTGATGCTGATGATTACCGACGTGCTGCTCTCCGGGTCCCACCTGCTGTACCTGGGGGACGTGGACGCCGTCCGCCAGGCGTTCAACGTGGACATCCGGGACGACGAGTGCTTCCTGCCGCGGATTATCTCCCGGAAGAAGCAGATTGTGCCGATGCTCTCGGCCCTCTGGGGCTGAAAACGGCGGAAAAGGAGGCGAGCGCCATGGACTGGCGGACGATGCTGCCCTTCTGGCCCCAGCTGGACGAGGCCCAGCGGCGGCTGCTGGAGGCGTCGGCCGTCTCCCGGCAGATTGCGGCCGGCCGGACGGTCCACGGCGGCAGCGGCGACTGCGCCGGGCTGCTGCTGGTGCAGGACGGGCGGCTGCGGGCGTTCCTGGTGACGGACGAGGGGCGGGAGCTGACGCTCTACCGGCTGCTGCCGGGGGAGCTGTGCCTGTTCTCGGCCTCCTGTATGCTCCGGGGGATGGAGGTGGACGTGCTGGTGGAGGCGGAGGCCGACACGCGGCTGACGCAGCTGCCCGCCCCGGCGGTGCAGCAGGTGCTCGAGCAGTCCGCCCCGGCGGCCAACTGGGTGAACCAGCTGATGGCCGCGCGGTTCTCCGACGTGCTGTGGCGGATGGAGCAGATCCTCAGCAAGAAGCTGGACGGCCGCCTGGCGGCGTTTTTGCTGGAGGAGGCGCGGCTCCAGGGCACGGACCGCCTGCGGCTGACCCACGACCAGATTGCCCGCCACCTGGGCAGCGCCCGGGAGGTGGTCACGCGGCTGCTGCGGTACTTCCAGGAGGAGGGGCTGGTGCGGCTCTCCCGGGGCGGCGTGGCCCTGGCGGACCGGGCGGCGCTGGCGGACCTGGCGGCGGACAGCCTCCGGCCGTAGGTGACAAACGCACAGACAGCCGGCGTCCCGGGTGGTACACTGTCGTCAAACAGAGGCCGGAGCCATCGGCCGAAAGGAGACGATACCATGTCGGTTGTGACGATTACGAAGGAAAATTTTGAAGCGGAGGTGCGCCGGAGCGACAAGCCCGTGCTGGTGGACTTCTGGGCCTCCTGGTGCGGCCCGTGCCGGATGGTCTCGCCCATTGTGGATGAGATTGCCGAGGAGAACCCGGCCGTCAAGGTCGGGAAGGTCAACGTGGACGAGCAGCCGGAGCTGGCCCAGATGTTCGGCGTCATGAGCATCCCGACGCTGACGGTCTTCCGGGACGGCCAGGCCGTCCGCACCACCGTGGGCGCCCAGCCCAAGGCGGCCATCCTGCGCCTGCTGGAGGGCTGATGGAATCAGAAGCGCCGCGCAGCGTGTCGAGAAGCTCGACACGCTGCCGCCAAAATGCAGGCATTTTGGCGAGGGGATGCAGCCTGCTGCGCGCACGGCCCTGCGGGCCGCACACTTGCAAGCTGTAAAGTGTTTTTTCCGAGGCGCATCCCCCAGGGGACCTTCTCTTGCCCCTCCGGGGCAATTCACCTTGTGTCCCCGGAAAAAA
>CAJFNZ010000177.1 GCA_904395905.1 uncultured Oscillospiraceae bacterium
CCCTGGGCCGAGAAGATGGTGGCCAACGGCGTCAAGTACTACATCGAAGTGGCCAATATGCCCACCACCAACGAGGCGCTCTTCTATCTGATGAAGCAGCCCGGCATGATCGTTGCCCCCTCCAAGGCCGTCAACGCCGGCGGCGTGGCTGTCTCCGCCCTGGAGATGAGCCAGAACTCCGAGCGCCTGCACTGGACCGCCGAAGAGGTGGACCAGCAGCTCAAGAACATCATGCACAACATCTATCAGATGTCCGTGGATGCCGCCGCCGAGTACGGCCTGGGCTACAACCTGGTGGCCGGCGCCAACATCGCCGGTTTCAAGAAGGTTGCCACCGCCATGGTGGAGCAGGGCGTGTTCTGAGTTTTTCGTGCCACTTTCCCCTGTATCATTCCAATCCAGCCGCCGCAGGATACCCTGCGGCGGCTTTTGGCAGTTTTGACAATTCTTTTCGTTGCGGTAGCTTGTAAAAGTGAATATAATCATAGTAACGGGCATGTCCGGGCGCGTTCCAGGGACAGTGGGACGCGCCGGCGCGGGCAGCCGAAGAAAAAGGAGGATTTTTCCATGAAAAAACGTGTGATCGCCCTGCTGCTGACGCTCTGACTGGCGGCGGCGCTGCTGCCGACCACGGCCCTGGCCGCCGAGGGCGCCAAGACGTATCTGGCCCTGGGCGACAGCATCACCACCGGCTACGCCCCCGGCGGCACCACGGTGGCAAGGCCGTTTGCCGACCAGGTGGCCGCGGAGAACGGTTACACCCTGGTCAACCGGGCCCAGGACGGCGAGACCACCGCGTCGCTGCTGGCCAAGCTGGAGGCCAAAGAAATCGACGTCAGCGGCGCTGATCTCGTCACCATCTCCATCGGCGGCAACGACCTGCTGCAAGCGCTCTATCATACTATCGCCGCCTATGCCGCCTCCGGCGACACAGCCACCGCCGAAGATGTCCTGGCTCAGCTGATGGCCGGCACGGCGGATGCGGCCGCGTGGCAGGCCATGGCCGTCGTCCTCCAGAATTTTGCCGGGTCGGAGACTGTGACCGACGCCGTCGCCGCGGGAGTGAATCTGGCCGCCATCCTGACCGCCGTCAAGACCGCCAACCCCACGGCCCGGATCATCCTCCTCAACCAGTATAACCCCTACAGCCACGTGGAGGGCGCGGCGCTGGAAGCGCTGGTCAGCGCCGTTGACACGGGCGTCCAGGCGCTGAACACCGGCCTCGCCGCGGTGGCCAAAGCCGCCGGCGTCACCGTGGCCGACATCTATACGCCCTTTGCTGCCGCGGCGGAGAACCCCTGCAACGCCAACCTTGCCGGTGCCTCCGGCTTCAGCATCGACATCCACCCCAACCAGACCGGCCACGATCTGATCGCCGCTGCCCTCAACCAGTTGCTGGCCGAGTCCGGCGCGGATGCGGAGACCGCAGTCCAGGCCTTCGCCGACGTCCGGGCCGACGACTGGTACTGTGAGGCCGTGACCTACTGCGCCGACCAGGGCCTGATGTCCGGCGTGGGCAGCAAGTCCTTCGATCCTGACGGCTCCGTCACCCGGGCCATGGTCTGGACCGTGCTGGCCCGGCTCGCCGGGGAGCAGATCTCCGGCGCCGGCTGGGCCGAGGCCGCCAAGACCTGGGCCAAGGCCGCCGGCGTCTCCGACGGCTCCGACCCCATGCGCCCCGTCACCCGGCAGGAGCTGGCCGCCATGCTCTACCGCTTCGCCGGGAGCCCGGAAGTCAGCGGTGACCTCAGCGCCTACGCCGATGCCGCTGACGTGGCCGCCTGGGCCGGGGATGCCCTGGTCTGGGCCACCGATACCGGTCTCATCAACGGCATCGGCGGTAAGATCAGCCCCGCTTCCGGCGCGCCCCGCAGCCAGCTGGCCACGCTGCTGATGCGGCAGCTCCAGCAGAGCGCCGCGTAAACGCCGCACCGCCCCGGGCTGCCCCAGCAGCCCGGGGCAATTTCCCGAAGGCGCAATTTTTTCCCGGTTTTACTGGAAATTTTCCGGCCTGTATGATACTATAGTTTAGTATGTCTATATTTCCAATACCGGGAGGCTGCCTTATGACGTATATTTCTGCCATATTCCTGGGCCTGATTCAAGGCCTGGCGGAGTTCCTGCCCATCTCCAGCTCCGGCCATCTGGCCTTTTTCCAAGAGGTGGTGGCGGTGCTGGACGCCGGAGAAGAGAGTATGTTCTTTGACGTGCTGCTCCACCTGGGCACGCTGGTGGCGGTGTTTGTGGCCTATTGGGCGGAGATCAAGTCGCTGATCCTGGAGTTCTTCGCCATGGTGGGCGTCCGCAAGCTGCCCCAGGGTCAAAAACCTGACCGGCTCAGCCGCAGGATGATTCTCTTCATCATCCTGGGCACGCTGCCGCTCTTCGCGGTTCTGCCGGTGAAGGACTTTGTGGAGGGGCTCTACAGCAACCCCATGTTCATCGGCTGCGCCTTTTTGGGGACCGGCCTGATCCTCTTCCTCTCAGACCGGCTGAGCCGGGGCAACAAGGACGTGAAAAACGCCTCGATTCTGGATGTGCTGCTGGTGGGCTGCGGCCAGGCCCTTGCCACAGTACCCGGCATTTCCCGCTCCGGCACCACCATCTCCGTGGGCCTGGCCCGGGGCTTCAGCCGGGAGTTCGCCGTGAAGTTCTCGTTTTTGCTGTCCATCCCGGCGGTGCTGGGCGCCAACATCCTCTCGCTGATCGACGCCATCGGCGAGGGCATCGACTGGTCGCAGATGCCCATGTATCTGGCCGGCGTGGCCACCGCCATGATCTCCGGCTACCTGGCCATCCGCCTTTTGAAGTACATCTCCCGCAAGAGCAGCTTCGGCGGCTTCGCCTACTACTGCTGGGGCATCGGCCTTGTGACGTTGATTCTCTCCCTGGTGAAATAAAAGGAGCATTTTTCCATGGCTGAACGAAAGAAAACCACCGGCGGGGGCCGCTCCACCGGCAAATCCGCCGCGTCCCGGAGCCGTGCCGCCGCCAAATCCGACCGGCGGCCCATCCGCCGGGAGGTGGGGGCCTTTGTGTGCCTCGGCCTGGCGGCGCTGCTGCTGCTGGGCCTCTTCGGGGTGGAGGCCTTTCTGATCTCGCCCCTGATGGACCTGGTGCGGGGCCTGGTGGGGGCCGGTATCTATGTGCTGCCGTTCTCCCTCTTGGCGGCGTTTCTGATCCTGCTGTTCCACGACGGACGGCCTGTCCGGCTGCGGGTGAGCTGCGCCCTGGGCGTCTCCCTGGGCGTCGGTATCCTGGGCCATCTCTTCGGCGCCGAGGCGGAGATCTCCTGGGGCTTTCCCATGGTGGTGGAGCTGTGGGAGACCGGCGTGGAGCAGGCCTCCGGCGGCGTGATCGCCGGATTTTTGGCCATGCTGCTGCGGGACTCCATCAGTCTCGCCGGTGCCACGGTGCTGGTGGTGATCCTGATGCTGCTGGCGCTGCTCTTCACCTTCCGCCTGACTATCCCCGGCCTGTTCCGGGCCTACCGGGCGCGGCCCAAGCCGGAGTACGCCCCGCCCCAGCGGGAACACGCCGACCCGGCCCAGACCCTGGTGAACCACGTGGCCGCCCGGCAGCAGCAGAAGGCGGAGCGCCGCCGCAGCTCCATCGCGGACTTCGACATTCCCCTGGACGATCCGGTGGTGCAGCCGGCCCCCAAGGCCAAGGAGCCGCCGAAGAAGCAGAAGAAGGCCGACAAATTCCTCGAGAGCCTGGAGGACCTGGAGCGGCTGGATCAGCCGGAGCAGACCCGCATTCCCGACACGGCCCCGGTGATGGAGACGCCCCTGGTGGTGCCCAAGGCCCAGCCGGAGCAGCCGGCGCCGCTTCCCGAGCCGACCCCCGAACCGGCCCCCGCGCCGGCCTCTGACCCGGTGCCCGAGCCGGTGCAGCCCGCGGTCTCGCCCCAGAAGGCCAAGTTTGACGCCGCAGCCGCCGCGCTGCCGGAGCTGACGCTCCCCGACGAGGGAAGCCGCAAGGCCAAGAAGGAGGAGACCCGGCTGGAGGCCGCCAAGATCGCCAACGAGATCGCCCAGGCCGAGGAGCAGCCGGCGGTCTACGCCTACCCGCCGGTGCGGCTGCTGCAGGAGGCCACTGCCGCGACGGTGGACGGCACCGAGGAGATGCAGCTCAACGCCCAGCGCCTCAGCGACACCCTGGTGAGCTTCGGCATCGACGCCCACATCATCAACGTCATCCGCGGCCCCTCGGTGACGCGCTACGAGCTGGAGCTGGACCGGGGCGTGAAGCTCTCCAAGCTCACCAACCTCTCTGACGACATCGCCCTGGCGCTGGGCGCCACCGGCGTTCGCATTTCCGCCATCCCCGATAAAATCTCCATCGTGGGCATCGAGGTGCCCAACAAGCTGGTCAGCACCGTCCACATCCGGGACGTCATCGACTCGGTGGAGTTCCACAAGAGCAAGTCCCGCATCTCCTTCGCCGTAGGCAAGGACATCGGCGGCAACTGCATCGTCGGGGACATCGCCAAGCTGCCCCACCTGCTGATCGCTGGCACCACCGGCTCAGGCAAATCGGTGTGTATGAACAGCCTCATCATCTCCCTTTTGTACAAGGCCAAGCCCGAGGAGGTCCGCCTCATCATGGTGGACCCCAAGATGGTGGAGCTGGGCATTTACAACGGCATTCCCCACCTGCTGATCCCCGTGGTGACGGACCCCAAGAAGGCCGCGGGTGCGCTCCAGTGGGCCGTGACCGAGATGATGAAGCGCTACCGGATGATGGCCGACGCCGGCGTCCGGGACCTGGATTCCTACAATAAGACCTGCGCCGCCATGGAGGACCGGCAGCCGCTGCCGCAGATCGTGGTGGTCATCGACGAGCTGGCCGATCTGATGCTGGTGGCCGCCAAGGAGGTGGAGGAGTCC
>CAJFNZ010000178.1 GCA_904395905.1 uncultured Oscillospiraceae bacterium
AACGACCCCAACGCTCCCGAGTATGCCTGCATCAAGGAGCTGATGGACGCCGTTGACAGCTATATCCCCACCCCGCCCCGCGACGACACCCTGCCCTTCCTGATGCCCGTCGAGGACGTATTCACCATCTCCGGCCGCGGCACCGTCGCCACCGGCCGTGTCGAGCGCGGCATGATCAAGAAGAACGAGACCGTCGAGATTGTCGGCCTGGCGGACGAGAAGAAGTCCACCGTCGTCACCGACATTGAGATGTTCCACAAGCTGCTCGACTACGCGGAAGCCGGCGACAACATCGGCGCCCTGCTCCGCGGCATCGACAAGAAGAGCATCGAGCGCGGCCAGGTTCTGGCGAAGCCCGGCTCCATCCATCCCCACACCAAGTTCGTGGGCCAGGTGTACGTCCTGTCCAAGGAAGAGGGCGGCCGCCACACCCCGTTCTTCAACAACTATCGGCCCCAGTTCTACTTCCGTACCACCGACGTGACCGGCATCATCTCCCTGCCCGAGGGCGTTGAGATGTGCATGCCCGGCGACAACGTCGATATGAACGTGGAGCTGATTACCCCCATCGCCATCGAGAAGGGCCTCCGCTTCGCTATCCGCGAGGGCGGCCGCACCGTCGGCTCCGGTGTCGTCATCGACATCATCGAGGACTAATTTCTCGCCTTTGGCAACCCGCACCGGCCCGGAAGCTTCGGCTTCCGGGCCGTTTTTTGCGCCGCGCCGTTTTGGAACGGCTTCCGCTTTTTTTCGCGCCGCGGGCCGGTGGTTCTTGACTTTATGGCGGGATTCTCCTATGATGTTAATAGTATGTAAACGCGGAGCGGTGCGTGTCCGGCGGTGACCGGCGAAAGGAGACGAGGATGGAAGAGATTTTGCGGATGGAACACATCACCAAGCGATTCGGCGACGTCTATGCCAACCGGGACATCAATTTTGACGTCCGGGCGGGGGAGGTCCACACGCTCCTGGGGGAGAACGGCGCCGGCAAGAGTACCCTGATGAACGTCCTCTTCGGCCTGTACCAGCCCACGGAGGGCAACATCTATTTCCGCGGGCAGAAGGTCCGCATCGATTCGCCGGCCCAGGCGGTGAAGCTGGGCATCGGCATGGTCCATCAGCACTTTATGCTGGTGGAGGCCATGACCGTCTTTGAAAACATCATCCTGGGCGACCGGAACTCCAAGGGGCTGTTCATCAACCGGGAGGCCCGGAAGCGGGAAATCCTGGAGCTCTCCGAACGGTACGGCCTCAACGTGGAGCTGGACAAGCCCATCACCGAGATTGCCGTCGGCGCCCAGCAGCGGGTGGAGATTCTCAAGGCGCTCTACCGGGGCGCGCAGCTGCTCGTCCTCGACGAGCCCACCGCGGCGCTGACCGACCTGGAGGTGGAAGGCCTCTTCGACATCATGGAGCGGCTGACTCAAGAGGGGAAGAGCATTATCTTCATCAGCCACAAGATGCGCGAGGTGCTGCGGATCTCCGACCGAATCACGATTCTGCGGGCCGGCGAGACGGTCTGCACCCGCGAGCGGGGCGAGACGACCGGCGAGGAGCTGGCCAGCCTGATGATTGGCCGGGAGCTGGCGCCCTCCCACTATGAAAAGGTGGAGCAGGCCGGCGAGCCGGTGGTCCAGCTGGAGGCGGTGGACTACCACAAAGAATCGAAGCACAGCGGCCTGAGCGGCGTCAGCCTCACCGTGGGCCGCGGGGAGATTGTCGGCATCGCCGGCGTGGACGGCAACGGCCAGAGCCAGCTGGCCCAGGTGGTCACCGGCGTCCTGGCGCCCGAGGGCGGCGTCGTGGATCTGAAGGGCTCCCGGGTGGCCCAGTTCACCCCCAACGGCTTCATCCTTGAAAGCGTCTCCCACATCCCCGAGGACCGGAACAAGATGGGCCTGGTGGGCAATATGTCCGTTCAGGAGAACATCGTCCTGAAATCCACCGACGACCCGCGCTTCTCCAGCGGCCGCGGCCTGCACCTGAAGAAGCGGGCCATGCGCCGATACGCCCAGGAGATGCGGGAGAAGTACGACATCCGCTGCGCCTCCATCGACCAGGAGGCCCGGAACCTCTCCGGCGGCAACCAGCAGAAGGTCATCCTGGCCCGGGAGCTGGAGGGCAACCCGGACCTGCTGGTGGCGGTCCACCCCACCCGGGGCCTGGACATCGGCGCGACCCGATTCATCCACGACACGATGATTGCCGCCCGGGACCGCGGCTGCGGCGTGCTGCTGATTTCGGCCGACTTCGACGAGATTCTCGAGGTCTCCGACCGCATCGCCGTCATGTTCGAGGGACAGATTATGGGCGTCTATCCGGGCAAGAATCCGCCCATTTCGGAAATCAGCCTGGCCATGGCCGGAAAGTGAGGTGCGGGATATGAAAAACAGCAATCGCCTGATTGCCCTGCTGGTGCCGGTCATCTCCATCGTGCTGGCCTTCGCCATCGGCTGCATCATCGTCGCGGCCCTGGGCGCCAGCCCCCTGGTGGCGCTCCAGTCGCTGTGGACCGGCGCCTTCGGCAACCTGCGGAACCTGGGCACCACCCTCTCCCGGGCCACGCCGCTGATTTTCACCGGGCTGTGTGCCTGCTTCGCCTACCGCTGCGGCGTCTTCAACCTGGGCGGGGAGGGGCAGTTCCTGATGGGCTCCATCGCCGCCTGCGTCGTGGCCACCCAGTCGGGTATCACCGGCACGCCGGGGATGCTCCTGTGCATCGTCGCCGGCACCCTGGCCGGCGGCCTCTGGGCGCTGATTCCCGGCGTCCTCAAGGTCTGCCGGGGGCAGAACGAGATGATTATCTCCATCATGCTCAACTACGTGGCGACGCTCTTCATGGGCGTCATCTACACCAACTGGCTGCGGGACGGCAGCGTGCCCCAGACGGCCGCCGTGCCCGACGAGACGCAGCTGAGCCGGCTCTTCGGCCTGCGGGTCACCTGGGCCTTCGTGATTGCCGTGGTGGTGGGCCTGCTGGTGTACTACTTCCTGTTCAATACCTCCAAGGGCTTCCAGCTGCGGGCTGTGGGCCTGAACATGACGGCGGCCCGCTTCAACGGCTTCGCCGTCACCCGGTACATCCTCGTCAGCTTCGTGGTCTCCGGCGCCATCGCCGGCCTGGGCGGCAGCGCCGAGCTGCTGGGCACCCAGCTGCGGCTCATTAACGGCTACGGCGACGGCTACGGCTTCGACGGCGTGGCCATGGCCCTGATTGCCCAGCTGCACCCCCTGGCGACCATTCTGGTGGCGATTTTCTTCGGCGCGCTGCGGGTGGGCTCGACCACCATGCAGGCCTCCACCGGCGTCCCCACCAGCGTCTCGGACATCATCCAGGCTCTGGTCATCGTCTTCACCGTGGCGGGGCTGGCCATGGTCCGGCTGCCCCAGTTCCGCGCGTTCCTGGACCGGCTGCTGCGCAGAAAGGAGGCCGTGTAAATGAGTTTCGTCGCCAATTTGCTGCTGGCCACGGTCCGCATGGCCACGCCGCTGATTTTCCTCGCCCTGGCGGAGCTGTACTCCCAGCGGGCCGGCCTGGTCCACATCGGCCTGGAGGGCCTGGCGGCCATCGGCTCCCTGGTGGGCTTCATGGTCAGCCTGATTACCGGCAGCCCGTGGCTGGGCGTCCTGGCCGGCGCGGCCGTGGGCATCCTGGTGAACCTGGTGTTTGCCTACGCCACCATCACCCTCTGTGCCGAGCAGATTGTCTACGGCATGGCCATCAACATCTTCGCCCCGGCCCTGGCGGCCTTCATCTACCGGGTGTACTTCGGCGCCGGCTCCCAGCTGGTCCAGGTGGGCCTGATGAGCACCGTGGGGGCCTCCCTGGGGGTGACGCCCACCAACTTCCTGGCCCGGCTCTTCCTGGACCAGACGCCCATGGTCTATCTGGCGTACATCCTGGTCATTGTGACGGTCATCTACTTCGGCAAGACCAAGTCGGGCCTCAACTACAAGGCCGTCGGCGAGTATCCCAAGGCGGCCGCCACCCTGGGCATCAACGTCATCGGCGTCAAGTACGTGGCCAGCATCCTCTGCGGCGCGCTGGCCGGCATGGGCGGCGCGTACCTGACCACCTGCTACGCCAACACCTACGCCGACGGCATCGTCTCGGGCCGCGGCTTCATCGCCCTGGCGGCGGTCATCTTCGGCCGCTGGACCGGCGGCGGCGTCCTGCTGGCCTGCCTGTTCTTCGGCTTCTGCGACGCGCTGCAGATCCGCCTCCAGGTGGGGAGCCTGGGCGTGCCCTATCAGTTCTTCCAGATGATTCCCTACGTGGCCACCGTGGTGGTCCTGGCTATCATCGGGGCCAAGAAGGCCGGGCCCAAGGGCTCCGGCAAGCCCTACCTGAAGGAGGAGCGCTGATTCCCGCGTAACCGCCGCCTCGGCGGCTGTTATGGATAGATACCCACATACGAATAGGGAGGAATAACTATGAAAAAACTGCTTGCCCTGCTGCTGTGCGTGGCGATGGTGCTGTCCCTGGCGGCCTGCACCGGCAACACCACCACCAGCGGCGACACGACTACGGACACGTCGTCCGACACGACCACGGACACCGCCGATACCGGCAGCGACACGGCCGACACCGGCGACACCGCACAGGACACCGCGTCCGACGGCGGCAAGACCTACCGGGTGGCCATGATTTGCGACTCGAGCATCTCCGACGGCGGCTGGGGCATGTCCTGCTACAACGCCATGGTGGACGCCGCGGCTGAGCTGGGCTGGGAGACGGCCTACTCGGACATGATTGAGCAGTCGGCGTACTACGAGAGCATCGTGGCCTACTGCGACCAGGGCTACGACCTCATCTACGCCCCCGGCAACCAGTACACCGACGCCGTGCTCCAGGCCGCGTCCGAGTATCCGGACATCGCCTTCGCCCTGCTCAACGGCGGCACCGGCACCCCGGCCGAGGCCAAGAACGGCAACGTCACGTCCCTGCTGCCCGACGCCCAGCAGGTCGGCTGGATTGCCGGCGCGCTGGCGGGCCTGATGACCGAGACCGGCACCATCGCCTTCATCGGCGGCATGGAGCTGGACACCACCCAGGGCAAGTACGCCGGCTACCAGGAGGCCGCCGCCTACGTGGG
>CAJFNZ010000179.1 GCA_904395905.1 uncultured Oscillospiraceae bacterium
AAAAAGCGGAAGATTTGCGCAAAAAGACGGCGCCGATTCCGGACGGGCCTCCGGAATCGGCGGGGCCGCTGCCCGCCCGGCGCAGCGGGGAAGATTTTTTGCTTGACCGGTATACCGGTATGTGGTATTCTGTTCCTGCCTACATCAAACGGAAAAGGAGTGCAGCCAGAGATGAAAGTTGGATTCATTGGATTGGGCATCATGGGCAAGCCCATGGCCAAGCACCTGGCGGCCGCCGGGCTGGAGCTGGCGGTCTACGACGTGAACCCCGCGGCCGTGGAGGCGCTGACCGCCGCGGGCGCCAAGGCCGCCGCGTCCCCGGCGGAGATTGGCGGCAGCTGCGGCGTCATCTTCCTGAGCCTGCCCAACGGCGACATCGTCCAGCAGGTCCTCTTCGGGCCCGACGGCGTGGCCTCGGCCGCCCAAGCCGGGACCATCGTCTGCGACACCAGCTCGGTGACGCCGGGCCAGTCCCAGGCCTGCTTCCAGCGGCTGGCGGAGCAGGGCGTCGCCTTCGTGGACGCCCCGGTCAGCGGCGGCGAACCGGGGGCCATCGACGGCACCCTGGCCTTCATGGCCGGCGGCCGCCAGGCGGATTTCGACGCCCTGCGGCCGTACTTCGAGCGGATGGGCGCCTCGGCCGTCCTGGTGGGGGACAGCGGCAGCGGCAGCGTGGCGAAGCTGGCCAACCAGGTGATTGTCAATCTGACCATCGCGGCCGTGGGCGAGGCGTTCGTCCTCTCCACCAAGGCCGGCGCCGACCCGTGGAAGGTCTTCGAGGCCATCCGCGGCGGCCTGGCCGGCAGCGCCGTGCTGGAGGCGAAGCTGCCGATGATGGCCAGCCGGAACTTTAAGGCCGGCGGCTCCATCACCGTCAACCGCAAGGACATCAAGAACGCCCTGGACGCCGGATACCAGCTGGACGTGCCGATGCCCCTCTCGTCCCAGCTGTTCGCCATCCAGCAGGCCCTGAAGGTGGAGGGCCGCCTGGGGGAGGACCACAGCGCCTACGTGAAGTTCTTCGAGCGCCTGGCCGGCGTCGAGGTCCGCGGGGAGCCCCGGGAGGTGCAGCCATGAAGCCGCTGCCCCTCTCGGCCCTCCGGGACCTGCCGCCGGCCGACGCCGGGGCGGCCGCCCTGCTCCGGGCGGAGCTGGCCCGGGATTGCCGCAAGCTGGTGGTCCTGGACGACGACCCCACCGGGGTGCAGACGGTCCACGACGTGTCGGTCTACACCCGCTGGCGGCCCGGCGATTTGCTGGCCGCCTTCCGGGAGCGGAACAAGGTCTTCTACATCCTGACCAACTCCCGGGCCATGACCCCCGAGGAGACGACGGCCATCCACCGGGAGATTGCCGACGCCGCGGCCTACGCGGCCCGGGAGACCGGAAAGCCCTACCTGTACCTCTCCCGAAGCGACTCGACCCTCCGGGGCCACTATCCTCTGGAGACCCGGCTGCTGCGGGAGGCCCTGGAGGCCGCCGGCACGGCGGTGGACGGGGAGATCCTCTGCCCCTTCTTCCCGGAGGGCGGCCGGTACACCCTCCACGGCGTCCACTACGTCCGCCAGGGGGAGACGCTGGTCCCCGCGGCGGAGACCGAGTTTGCCCGGGACAAGACCTTCGGCTACGCCCACTCCTACCTGCCGGACTACATTGAGGAGAAGACCGGCGGGGCCTGCCGGGCGGCCGACGTGACGGTCCTCGACATCGAGCTGCTCCGGTCGGGGCGGTACGACGAGCTGGAGGCGCGGCTGCTGGCCGTCCGGGACTTCGGCAAGGTGGTGGTGGACGCGGCGGCCTACGAGGACCTGGAGGCCTTCGCCGTGGCCCTCTACCGGGCCATGGGGAAGGGGAAGACCTTCCTCTTCCGGACGGCGGCCGGGCTGGTGAAGGTGCTGGGGGGCATCCCCGACCGGCCGCTGCTGACCCGGGCGGAGCTGGTTTCCCGGGAGACCGGCCGGGGCGGCGTGGTGGTCGTGGGCAGCCACACCCGGAAGACCACGGCCCAGCTGGAGGCGCTGCTGCGGCTGGACAATCTGGCGCCCATCGCCTTCGACTCGGACAAGGTGCTCGAGGGCCAGGCGGCGCTGGACGCGGAGGTGGCCCGGTGCGTGGCCCTGGAGGAGGCGGCCATGGACGCGGGGAAGACGGCGGTGGTGTACACCTGCCGGAAGCTGCTGACCCTGGAGGGGGACACCCGGGAGAGCGCCCTGCGGCGGAGCGTCCAAATCAGCGACGCGGTGCAGCAGCTGGTGGGCCGTCTCCGGGGGACGCCGGCCTTCGTCATCGCCAAGGGCGGCATCACCTCCAGCGACGTGGGGACGCGGGCCCTGGGGGTCCGCCGGGCCACGGTGCTGGGGCAGATCCGCCCCGGGATCCCCGTCTGGAAGACCGGGCCGGAGAGCAAGTTCCCCGGCGTGCCCTACGTCATCTTCCCCGGCAACGCCGGCGACGAGGAGGACCTCCGCCGCGCCGTCGAGGTGTTTCGGTCCTGACCCGTCGGGGAGGTTTGCGATGGAAGCGATGAAACCCTTGCAGCTCCAGGCCTATGAGGCCCTCCGGGCCCGTCTTGCCGAGGGGGCGTTCGCCCCGGGGGTCCTCTATTCGGAGACCCGCACCGCCCGGGAGCTGGGCATCTCGCGGACGCCCACCCGGGACGCCATCCAGCGGCTGGCGCAGGAGGGCTACGTGGACGTGCTGCCCAGCCGGGGCTTCCGCCTCCACCGGCTGACGGAGCGGGACGTGGTGGAGACGTACCAGGTCCGCAGCGCCCTGGAGGGGTACTGCGCCATCCAGCTGAGCCAGAGCCTGGAAACCCCCGCCGCCCGGGAGACCCTGGCCGCCCTGGAGGCCCTGGCGGCCGAGCAGCGGGCGGTGCTGGAGGGGGACGGGTCCGTCGAGGCGTTCACCCGGCTGGACGAGGCGTTCCACCGGCGGCTGGTGGCCTGGGCGGACAATGCGGCCATCGCCGGGATGTACGACGCCTTCTGCCACCGGATGGAGCGGCAGACCCGGGCGACGCTGGCCGCGCCGGGCCGCATGGCCGAGACGCTGGCCGAGCACCGGGAGATTGTGGAGCAGATCCGCACCGGCTCCCTGGCCGGGGCCTACGGGGCCGTCCTGGCCCATCTGGACCGGACCCGGGCCATGGCCCTGGCCCAGGGCGTGGAGGAGGCCTAGGCGGGACTGCCGCGGGCAGAACGCAAAAAAGTTGCTGAGAACCGCGCCTGTCGGGGGGTTCTCAGCAACTTCTTTTCTGCGCCCGCTTCCCAAAACGGCGATGTTACCGCGCGTTGCTTGCGGCAACGGGCCGTTTGGCGTACCATGGCGGCGACAACCACGAAGGGAGGGGCTCTCATGCTCCAGGAAACCATCAAAGCGATTCGAACATCCAAAGGCCTGTCCCAGGAGGAACTGGCCGCCCGGCTGCACGTCGTGCGGCAGACCGTGTCCAAATGGGAGCAAGGACGGTCGGTGCCGGACGCGGATCTGCTGATTGCTCTGTCGGAGGCGCTGGAGACGCCCGTCAGCACGCTGCTGGGGGAGACGGCCGTGGAGACCGAAGTGGACCGCGTCCAAGCCATTGCCGAACAGCTGGAGGCCCTCAACCGGCAGCTGGCCCGGAGAAAAGCCGCGAAGCGCCGGCTCCTGCACGGGCTGTGCCTCGCCGTGTGCGGGGCGGTCATTGCGGGATTCGCGGCCCTGCTGGTGTGGGGAAGCCCATACCTGGCGTGGGACTATGGGGAGCCGGAGACGGCCGTCCTCGGCGTGGCGGTGCACTCCCTGGAGTGGGCGTTCGTCCGCGCGGCGCCCGTGCTCCTGCTTGCCGCCGCCGTGGGCGCGTTCTGGACGCGGGGGAAGAAATAGGGCCTTCGCCGCCCGCCTAGGCCTCCGGCGCCGCCGGCAGATGGATGGTGAACCGCGCCCCGCCGCCGGGGGCCTCCTCCACGGCGATGACGCCGCCGTGGGACTCCACCACCTGCTGGACGATGGCCAGGCCGAGCCCGGTGCCGCGGCCGGCCTCCTTGGTGGTGAAGAAGGGCTGGAAAATCCGGTCCCGGATGGCCGCCGGAATCCCGGGGCCGTTGTCCGACACCCGGAACCGGGCCCAGTCGCCGTCGGCCTCCGCCTCCACCGTCACGACGCCGCCCCGGTCCTCCATGGCCTGGAAGGCGTTGAGCAGCAGGTTCAGGAGCATCTGGCACAGTTGGGTCTCGTTGCCCAGGATCCGCAGGTCGCCGCTGTGGAGCCGCGTCTCCACGGCCACCCGGGCCGGCCGGGCCGGCGCAGCCGTGTCCAGCACCCGCCGGACCAGGGCGTCGGGGGACAGGGGCTGGACCTGGGCCGGGTCGGTCTTCCGCGACAGGGCCGAGAGCCGGGCGATGATGTCCTTGGCCTTCCGGGAGGCGTCGTAGATCTCCAGGATGTTGTCGTAGAGCTCCGTCTCCTCCTGGGGCAGCTGCTCCAGGGCCAGGATGCTGTACCCCATGATAGGCGTCAGCAGGTTGTTGAACTCGTGGGCGATGCTGGACGTCAGCGTGCCGATGGTTTCCAGCCGCTGGTGGTGGGCCAGCTCGTTGGTCTGGCGGTTGAGGGCCTGGATGGCCTCGTTCTTCCGCCGCAGCACCGTCAGCTCCCGCTGGGCCAGGTCGTGCTGCCGGGCCGTCCGGACCGTGAGGGCGGCCAGCAGCGCGGCGGCCGCCACCGTCAGGACGCCGAAGGCCATCAGCCGCAGCAGGGCGGCCCGCAGGGGCGCGACCATCGCCCCGTAGTCGGCGGCCACGCCGGCGGCAAAGGCGCCGGAGGCCGGAACGACCGCCATCCGGGCGGTGTAGGATTCGCCGTTCCGGGTCGCCTCGAAGAAGTCCGCGCCGCCCTGGCTCCGCAGCCGCAGGGCCAGCGGGGCGCCGGCCATCCGGGCGGCCTGCTCCGCCGGCTCGGCCTGGAACCGGCCGCCGGCGTTGTGGAGCAGCAGCTGGCCGCCGGCGTCCAGCAGGTAGCAGACGAACGGGCCGTCGGCCGGACCGGCGGCGGCCTCAAAGAACCGGGCGGGGTCCAGCAGGGCCGCCGCGGTGGCCTCGCCGGCGGGGACGGAGACGGCCAGATACGGCGCCCCGCCGGCGGTGCAGAGGGCCACGGCCGGGTCGCCCATGCCGGTGCCGGCGGGCAGGGCGTAGGTATCGCCGCCGGCCGAGACGGCCACGCGGCCCCCCTCCGCCAGAATCGCGTCCGCCCAGCCGCCGCGGCGGGCGGCCTCCTCCAGCAGACGGGCCATGGGCGCGCCGTCGCCGGCGGCCCGGGCGGCCTCGGCCTGGCCGAAGGCGTCGCCTTCGACCACGGCGGTCAGGGCGTCGGCCGCCGCGCCGGCCAGGGCGTCGGCGTTCCGGACAATGGCCTGGGCCATGGCGGTCAGCTGCCGGTCCTCATTCTCCAGGATGGCCCCCTCGTACTGGCGGACGCCGTCCAGGGCCAGCAGCAGCCCCGCGGCCAGCAGCAGCACCGCCAGGAGCCAGACGGCGGCGCGGCGGGTTCGCCTGGTTGTCATGGGATTCCCCCCTTGCCAAACGGCGGAAAAGTGCGTATACTGTCGATAGAAAACGGCGCGCCCGGCGGGGCGGGAAAGGGGAGAGGACGGTGGCCGACACGGTCCTGATAGTGGAGGACGACCAGGCGGTCTCCACCATGCTCTACAAGGTCATGCGCAGCAACGGCCTGGAGGCCGACACGGCCGCCAGCGGCGAGGAGGCCCTGGAGCGGACGGCCCGGGGGCGCTACGACCTCATCCTGCTGGACGTGAACATGGGCGGCATGGACGGCTTCCAGGTGGTGGAGGCCCTGCGGCGCCGGGGGTGCCGGACGCCGATTATCATCGTCAGCGGCCGGAAGGAGGACTACGACACCCTCTACGGCCTGGACATCGGGGCCGACGACTACGTCACCAAGCCCTTCAACCCCATCACCCTGGGGGCCAAGGTCAAGGCGCTGATTCGCCGCAGCCGGGACTGCCAGGGGAGCCGCCAGGAACTGGCGGCCGGCCCCTTCCGGTTCGACACCAGCACCCTGCGCTTTTACAAGGACGGCCGGGAAATCCCCCTCTCGTCCAAGGAGACGGCCATCGTCAAGCTGTTCCTGGACAACGTCAACCGGATTTTTTCCCGGGACATGATTTACGACCTGGTCTGGGGCGAGGCGATTGTGGACGAGAACGCCATCATGGTCTACATCAACCGCCTGCGCCAGAAGCTGGAGGACGACCCGGCCCATCCCCGGTACATCCAGACGGTCCGGGGACTGGGCTACCGGTTCGTCATTCCCCAATAACCCGCCCTGTACAGGGGTGTTTCCCGGCACGCTGTCGCCAAAATGCAGGCATTTTGGCGAAGGGATGCAGGCTCCCACGCGCACGGCCCGATGGGCCGCACACTTGGAGCCTGTAAAGTGTTTTTTCCGAGGCGCATGTCCCCGGAAAAAACGGATTGAAACTTTCTTTCGCCGCCTGCGGGCGGCGAAACTCTGCCGAGAGCTTTTTCTTATGCAAGATACACGCCGGCATCTTGCACGGCAGCGCAGTTTTTTGACAGTCTGAGGAGAAGGCTGACCGCCTTCTCCTTTTTTCGTTATAGGCTCAGCGTCTCGGAGAGCTCCAGCCCCGGGTTGCGCTTGATGGTGTAGTCGATGGACCACAGCGACGAGAACACCAGCAGGCTGTGACCGCGGTAGTCCTCCAGCAGCTCGGCGTCGGAGGAGAGC
>CAJFNZ010000180.1 GCA_904395905.1 uncultured Oscillospiraceae bacterium
CAGCAAGAAGATGGAGCCGGCGCTGCTGCTGCCCATGGGCTTCGGCGCCATCCTGGTGAACCTGCCCATGTCGGGCGCCGTCACCCAGATCTACGAGGGTGTGGAGGAACTCGGCGTTATCGACCTGCTGTTCAATTCCGGTATTGCCAACGAGCTGTTCCCGCTGCTGCTGTTCATCGGCATCGGCGCGATGATTGACTTCGGCCCGCTGCTGTCCAACCCCAAGCTGATGCTCTTCGGCGCGGCGGCGCAGTTCGGCATCTTCTTCACGCTGAGCCTGGCGGCCCTGCTGGGCTTTGAGATGAAGGACGCGGCGTCCATCGCCATCATCGGCGCGGCCGACGGCCCCACGTCCATCTTTGTCGCGAACTTTTTGCAGTCCAATTACATCGGCGCCATCATCGTCGCGGCCTACTCCTACATGGCCCTGGTGCCCATCGTCCAGCCGCCGGTCATCCGGATGATAACGACGAAAAAAGAGCGGAAGATCCGCATGGCCTACGAGGCGCAGAACGTCTCCAAGCTGACCCGGATTATCTTCCCGGTGTTCGTCACGGTCATCACCGGCCTGGTGGCCCCGCGGGCCGTGTCCCTGGTGGGCTTCCTGATGTTTGGCAACTTAATCCGCGAGTGCGGCGTGCTGGGCAGCCTCTCGGAGACGGCGCAGAACGCCATGGCCAACCTCATCACGCTGCTGCTGGGCATCACCGTGGCCGCGCGGATGCAGGCCGACGCCTTCCTGAACACCCAGACGCTGCTGATTCTCTGCCTGGGCCTGGTGGCGTTCATCTTCGACACCGTGGGCGGCGTGCTGTTCGCCAAGATTCTCAACCTCTTCTCGAAGAAGAAAATCAACCCGATGATTGGCGCGGCCGGCATCTCGGCCTTCCCCATGTCGGCCCGGGTCATCAACAAGATGGGCCTGGAGGAGGACAACCAGAACTTCCTCCTGATGCACGCCGTGGGCGCCAACGTCTCCGGCCAAGTGGCCTCGGTCATCGCCGGCGGCCTGATTCTGAACTTCCTGGGGTGATGGTATGGAACTGAATGTAGAGCTGTTCATGGAAACCCTGCCCATCATGGGCAAGGGGATGCTGGGCATCTTCGTGGTGACGCTGGTGCTGATTGCGGGCATCTACGTGATGAACCGCCTCACCGGCGGGAAAAAGGGCGAATAACCCCAAACAGACGGCCGCTGCGCTCCGGGAACCGGGGCGCAGCGGTTTTTTGCCGGCATCTACCGGGGCGCGGGGTCCTGGCCGGACAGCTGCCGCTGGAGCAGCTGGATGCGGAAACAGCAGGCGAGAATCGCCGCGCCGTAGACGATGGCCGCAGCAAACATGGACTGCTGCCGCACCACGGCGACCGTGGCCGGCGGGATGCCGGCGGCCACCACGGCGGCCCGGATCCAGAACCAGCGGCTGACGGCCGCCAGGGCCTTCTCCTGCCCGGCCGTGTAGGGGATGGGCAGCGGCGCGCCGTCGTCGTCGGGGCCGACCGGCTTTTCGTAGTAGGTCCAGCCGGTGGCCGTGGCGCCGACGGGCTTCCAGCCGGCCGCGGCGTAGGCCGCCTCCCGCTCCTTCCGGGCCTCCTCGCCGAAGCCGGCGGGGCAGTAGTCCAGGCCGTAGCGGCAGGGCCGGTCCTCCCGGACGAAGGTGTAGCGCAGGCAGCCGGGCTTTTTCAGGTTCCAGCCCTCCCGGGAGCGCCGGTCCAAATCGGCCGCGTTCTCCCGGAAGGCGCCGGCCGTGTGCCATCGAAACAGGGTCTTCTCCATGGTGCCTCCTTCTGTCTAAGCCTCGCCGCAGTCGGCCTGGAGGGCCCGGTGGCGCTCCTGCAAATACGCCCGCGCCGCCCGCCACTTCCCGGCGGTCATCGCAATGCCGGCCGCCAGCAGCACCGCGGCGAGCAGCCAGCAGCGGGAAAAGCCGGCCGCGTGCAGGGCCAGCCCGGCGGCGGCCGAAGAGAGAAGCGCCGCCGTCCCGTAGACGGCGGCCCCGTACCACACCGCCCTGCGCCAGGACAGCCCGGCGAGCACGCGCTTCCAGGCCGCCGGCCGGAAGGCCAGCCGCCACCCCTGCCACCAGAACAGCGCCAGGCAGAGCCCGGCGGCCAGGAGCTTGCAGAGCAGGGACTTCAGGACGGCGACGGCGGCCAGGGTGAGCAGCTGCATGGGGCTCCTTTCTGCAGAACCGGCCCCCGGGCGTGCCCGGAGGCCGGCGTCGATGCGTGGTTGTTACTTCTTCAGGGAGATGGCCTTGCGGGCGCAGTTGGCAATCTCCTCGGGGCGCAGGCCGTAGGCCTCCAGCACCAGAGGCGCCTTGCCGCTGCGGCCGAACTCGTCCCGGACGCCGTGGCGGATGACCGGGACCGGGCACACGCCGGCCAGATACTCGCTGACCGCGCCGCCCAGGCCGCCGAGGACGTTAGCCTCCTCGGTCGTCACGATGCAGCCGGTCTCCCGGGCGGCCGCCAGGACGGCCTCCTCATCGAGGGGCTTGATGGTGTGCATATCCAGCACCCGGGCGCTGACGCCCTCGGCGCGGAGGAGCTCGGCGGCCTTCAGGGCCATCTGGACCATCATGCCGGTGGCGATAATGGTCACGTCCTTGCCGTCGGCCAGCTGCGCGGCCTTGCCCAGCTGGAACTGGTAGCCGGGGATGGCGTCGGTGACGGTCTCCACCGCCAGGCGGCCCAGGCGCATATAGGCGGGGCCGTCGTAGTGGTAGAGGGCCTCGGTGGCCAGGCGCATCTCGTGGGCATCGCAGGGGCACAGGACCGCCATGCCGGGGATGGCCCGCATGATGGCGAAGTCCTCGATGCACTGGTGGGTGGCGCCGTCCTCGCCGACGCTCAGGCCGCCGTGGGAGCCGACCACCTTGACGTTCAGGTGGGGATAGCAGACGGTGTTGCGCACCTGCTCCCAGGCGCGGCCGGCGGCGAACATGGCGAAGGTGGTCACGAAGGGCTTCTTGCCGCAGGCGGCCATGCCGGCGGCCACGCCGACCATGTTGGCCTCGGCGATGCCCATGTCGAAGAAGCGGTCGGGGAAGGCCTTGGAGAAGGCCTTGGTCATCGTGGCGCCGGCCAGGTCGGCGTCAAAGACCAGCAAATCGGGGTATTTCTCGCCCAGGGCGACCAGGGACTCGCCGTAGGCGGCACGGGTAGCAAGTTTCTCAGCCATGGTAATCAACCCTCCAGTTCCTTCAGTTTGGCTTCCAGCTCGGCCTTGGCCTGGGCGTACTGCTCGTCGTTGGGGGCCTTGCCGTGCCAGCCGGCGTCGTTCTCCATGAAGGAGACGCCCTTGCCCTTGACGGTCTTGGCCAGAATCATCGTCGGCTGGCCCTTGGTGGCCGCCGCCTCGGCGAAGGCCTTCTCAATCTGGCCGTAGTCGTGGCCGTCGATGGTGACGACGTGCCAGCCGAAGGCCTCGAACTTCTTGTCCAGGGGCTCGGTGGGCATGACCTCGGCGGTGGGGCCGTCAATCTGGAGGCCGTTGACGTCCACGCAGGCGCAGAGGTTGTCCAGATGGTACTTGCTGGCGGCCAGCATGGCCTCCCAGACCTGGCCCTCGGCCACCTCGCCGTCGCCGAGGATGGCGTAGACGCGGTAGTCCTTGTGGTCCAGCTTGCCGGCCATGGCCATGCCCACGGCGGTGGAGATGCCCTGGCCCAGGGAGCCGGTGGACATATCGACGCCGGGGACGTGCATCTCCACGTGGCCGGACATATGCCCGTCGATGGAGCGGAACTGCTTCAGGTCCTCCACCGGGAAGAAGCCCTTGAGGGCCAGCACCGGGTAGAGGGCCGGGGAGCAGTGGCCCTTGGACATGACGAAGCGGTCGCGGTCGGGGTCGTGGGGGTTCTGGGGATCCACGCGCATGACGTCGAAGTAGAGCGTCGTCAGCACATCCAGGCAGCTCAGGGAGCCGCCGGGGTGGCCGGAGGCGGCGTCATGGACCATCTGCACGGCCAGGAGGCGGGCCTTGGTCGCGTTGACGGCCAGCGCCTGAAGTTTGGAGTTTTCCATAGCAATCCTTCCTTTGCCAGTAGATTCTTGAACCGGCCCGGGCCCCGGCAGCCGAGTCCCGCGGCCGGCTATCCGGTCAGATTCAATACCTGATACCATCATACCGCAAGCGCCGCGATTTTTCCAGAGGGAATCGCCGGTTTTTGAAAAAATGCCCCGCCCGGGTCTCCGGGCGGGGCGCTGCGTTATCAAGGGTTCGTTCAGAACGCCACGCGCTGGGCGAGCCAGTCCTTCACCTGGTCGATGGGCACGCGGACCTGGTCCATGGTGTCCCGGTCACGGATGGTCACGGCGTGGTCAGCCGGGGTGTTCTCGTCGCCCACGGTCTGGAAGTCCACGGTGATGCAGTAGGGCGTGCCGATTTCATCCTCCCGGCGGTAACGCTTGCCGATGGAGCCGGCGTCGTCGAAGTCCACCATGAAGTCCTTCTGGAGCTGGTGGTAGAGCTCCTCGGCCGCGGGGCTGAGCTTCTTGGACAGCGGCAGCACGGCGGCCTTGAACGGCGCCAGCGCCGGGTGCAGGCGCAGCACGGTGCGGACGTCGTCCTTGCCGTTCTTGTCCTGGCCGACGACCTCCTCGTCGTAGGCGTCGCAGAGGAAGGCCAGCACGCTCCGCTCCACGCCCAGCGACGGCTCGATGACGTAGGGGATGTAGCGCTCGTTCTGCTCCTGGTCGAAGTACGTGAGGTCCTTGCCGGAGGTCTCCTGGTGGCGGGAGAGGTCGTAGTTCGTCCGGTCGGCGATGCCCCACAGCTCGCCCCAGCCGAAGGGGAAGAGGAACTCGAAGTC
>CAJFNZ010000181.1 GCA_904395905.1 uncultured Oscillospiraceae bacterium
GCAACATGCCCTGCAACCCGGCCATCGGCGGCACCGGCAAGGGCCACCTGGTCCGGGAGCTGGACGCCCTGGGCGGCGAGATGGCCAAGGCCGCCGACGCCTGCTGCATCCAGTACCGGATACTCAACCTGGGCAAGGGGCCGGCCGTCCACTCCCTGCGGGCCCAGGCCGACCGGCGGCGGTACCAGGCCCATATGAAGCGCGTCCTGGAGCGCCAGCCGGGCCTGGACCTGAAGCAGGACATGGTCACCGAGATCCGCCTGGAGGACGGGGCCGTGGCCGCCGTCGTCACGCGGCTGGGCCTCCGCTACCAGGTCCGGGCCGCGGTGGTCGCCACGGGCACGTATCTCGACAGCCGCGTCATCACCGGCGAGGCCGCCTACCCCTCGGGCCCCGACGGGATGCACCCGGGCCTCTACCTCTCCGACTGCCTCCGGCGGCTGGGGCTCCGGCTCCAGCGGTTCAAGACCGGCACCCCGCCCCGGCTCAACGCCCGCAGCGTGGACTTCTCCCGGATGGAGCTCCAGCGGGGCGACGACCACCCGCAGCCCTTCTCCTTCTCCACCGAGACGCCGCTGGAGAACCGCGCCGTCTGCTACCTGACGTACACCAACGAGCGCACCCACCAGGTCATCCGGGACAACCTCTCCCGCTCGCCGCTCTTCTCCGGGGAAATCACCGGCATCGGCCCGCGGTACTGCCCCTCCATCGAGGACAAGGTGGTCCGCTTCCCCGACAAGCCCCGCCACCAGCTGTTCGTGGAGCCCTGCGGCCTGGACACCGACGAGCTGTACCTCCAGGGCTTCTCCTCCAGCCTGCCGGCCGATGTGCAGCTGGAGATGCTCCACACCGTCGCCGGCCTGGAGCGGGCGGAGATGATGCGCCCGGCCTACGCCATCGAGTACGACTGCGTGGACCCCACGGAGCTGCTGCCCACCCTGGCCTGCAAGCGGATTCCCGGCCTCTACGGCGCGGGGCAGTTCAACGGCTCCTCGGGCTATGAGGAGGCCGCCGTCCAGGGCCTGGTGGCCGGGGCCAACGCGGCGCTGTGGCTCCAGGGGCGGGAGCCGCTGGTGCTCCGTCGCTCCGACGGGTACATCGGCGCGCTGATTGACGACCTGGTCACAAAGGGCACTCGGGAGCCCTACCGAATCATGACCTCCCGCAGCGAATACCGGCTGCTCCACCGCCAGGACAACGCCGACGCCCGGCTGACGGCCATCGGCTGCCGGGTCGGCCTGGTACCGCCGGAGCGCCTCCGGGCCGTGGAGGCGAAGTACGCCGCCGTGGACCGGGAGAAGGCCCGGCTCGAGGCGCGGGGCGTCCCGGCCTCGGCGGCCCTCAACGACTTCCTCGCCGCCCTGGGGGAGGCCCCGGTCCGCACGTCGGCCCGGCTGGCCGACCTGCTCCGCCGGCCGGCGGTGACGTACGAACAGCTCGCCCCCTTCGACCCGGACCGGCCGCCGCTGCCGCCGGCGGTGACGGAGCAGGTGCAGATTCAAATCAAGTACGCCGGCTACCTGGCCCGCCAGGAGCGGCAGGTGGCGGAATTCCAGCGGGCCGAAAGCCGGGCGCTGCCGGCGGATCTCGACTACGCCGCCATCGGCGGGCTGCGGCTGGAGGCCCGGCAGAAGCTGGCCGCCATCCGCCCGCTGAACCTGGGCCAGGCCTCGCGGATCTCCGGCGTCAGCCCCGCCGACGTGGCGGTGCTGATGATTTACCTGGAGCAGCGGGAGGCCGGCCGCCCCAAGGAGGAACCATGATGCTCTTCGACACCCACGCCCACTACGACTCCAGCCGCTTCGACGGCGACCGGGAGGCGCTCCTTGCCTCCATGGCCGGGGCCGGCGTCGGGCGGATCCTCAACGCCGGCTGCGACCTGGCCTCCAGCCGGGCGGCCGTGGACCTGGCCCACCGGTACGGCTTCCTCTGGGCGGCCGTGGGCTCCCACCCGGACGACGCCGACCACGTGGACGACGCCCTGCTGGCGCAGTACCGGGCGCTGGCCCGGGACGAGCGGGTCGTCGCCATCGGCGAAATCGGCCTGGACTACCACTACGAGGACGTGCCGCGGGACGTGCAGCAGGCGGCCTTTCGCCGCCAGATGGCGCTGGCCCGGGAGCTGGACCTGCCGGTCATCGTCCACGAGCGGGAGGCCCACGGCGACGGCATGGCCATTGTCCGGGAGTTTCCGGAGGTCCGCGGGGTCTTCCACTGCTACTCCGGCTCCCTGGAGATGGCGCGGGAGCTGCTGGCGCTGGGCTGGTACGTGGGCTTCACGGGGGTGCTGACCTTCAAGAACGCCCGCAAGGCCCTGGAGGTGGCGGAGAATGTGCCGCTGAACCGGCTGCTGCTGGAGACCGACTGCCCCTACATGGCCCCCGAGCCCCACCGGGGCCGCCGGTGCGACTCGACGATGCTGGTGCACACAGCCCAGAAGCTGGCCGACCTCCGGGGCCGGCCGCTGGAGGAAATCGCCCGGGCCACCTGGGAAAACGGCTGCCGGCTATTTCGTCTGCCGCTGTGACAAAAAACGGTTGAAATCCGCAGCGGGATGTGGTATACTGATGCCAATCCCGATGCAGGGTTAGTACATCGGTAGTGCATCGGCTTCCCAAGCCGAGAAGGCGGGTTCGATTCCCGTACCCTGCTCCATGTCGGAGGAAAGCGCGCTTTCCTCCGACTTTTTCTGCGGTTCGGGCGCCCGCCGCGGCGGAACCGGTCCGCTCCGGAAATCTCGTTGACTTTCCCGGAAAAGTACAGTAGAATATAAACTTAGAAATGACGCGGGAGGTTGCAAGATGGAGTATCTGCTGACCGGCGGGACGGTTTGGACGGGCGACGGCTTTGCCAGGCTGGAGGTGGCCGTGGCGGATGGGCGTATTGTTTCCGTTGCCCCGACCCTCGACCGCAAGGGCCGGGAGAAGATTGAATTAAAGGACAGGCTGTTGGTTCCGGGTTTCGTAGATGTGCACGTTCATCTTCGCGAGCCCGGCTTTTCTTATAAGGAGACCATCCGCACCGGCACCGAGGCGGCCGCCGCCGGCGGGTACACCGCGGTGATGCCCATGCCCAACCTGAACCCGGTGCCCGACTGCCTGGAGCATCTCCGCGAGGAGCTGGCCGCCATCGGCCGGGACGCCCAGGTGCGCGTCCTGCCCTACGGGGCCATCACCTGCGGCGAGCGGGGCGAAGCGCTGGCGGACCTGGCCGCCATGGCCCCCTACGTGGCCGGGTTTTCCGACGACGGCCGCGGCGTCCAGTCCGACGACCGGATGCGTGAGGCCATGCGCGAGGCCAAGCGCCTGGACCGGCCCATCGTCGCCCACTGCGAGGTCAACGACCTGCTCCGCGGCGGCTGCATCCACGACGGCGTCTGGGCCCGGGACCACGGCTTCCCGGGCATCTGCTCCGAGAGCGAGTGGCGGCAGATTGAGCGGGACCTCCGGCTGGTGGAGGAGACCGGCTGCCGCTACCACGTCTGCCACATCTCCACCCGGGAGAGCGTGGAGCTGATTCGCCGGGCCAAGGCCAAGGGCCTGCCGGTCACCTGCGAGACCGGCCCCCACTACCTGGTCCTCTGCGACGAGGACCTCCGGGACGAGGGCCGCTTCAAGATGAATCCCCCCATCCGCAGCCGCGCCGACCGGGACGCCCTGGTGGCCGGCCTGCTGGACGGGACCATCGACTGCATCGCCACCGACCACGCCCCCCACAGCGCCGAGGAGAAGGCCAAGGGCCTCCGCGGCAGCGCCATGGGCGTGGTGGGACTGGAGACGGCCTTCCCCATCCTCTACACCTACCTGGTGGAACCGGGGCTGGTGCCCCTGGAGACCGTCCTGGACCGGCTGATTGTCCGGCCGCGGCGGATCTTCGGCCTGCCCGGCGGACGCATCGCCCCCGGGGAGCCGGCCGATTTGACGGTGCTGAACCTCCGCAGTCCCCACACGGTGGATCCGGAGACGTTCCGCTCCAAGGGCCGGGCGACGCCCTTTGCCGGGATGCACGTCTCGGCGTCGGTGGACAAGACCTTCTGCGCCGGCGAGCTGGTCTGGGACCGGGACGAGCGGGTGGCCGAGGTCTCCATGACGCTCCTGGCCAAGCGCCCCCTGACCGCCGACGTCTGGGAGCTGACCTTCGCCGGCGACACGTCGGCCATCGCCCGGCCGGGGCAGTTCGTGAACATCGCGGTGGAGGGCTGCTTCCTCCGCCGCCCCATCTCGGTCTGCGCCTGGTGCGACGGGCAGCTGACCCTCATCTGCCGGGCCCAGGGGGCCGGCACGCGGGCCCTGTGCGACGCCGCGCCGGGCACGGCGTTCGATATGCTCGTGGGCCTGGGCAACGGCTACGACGTGGCGAAGGCCACGGAGAAGACCGTCCTGGTGGGCGGCGGCGTGGGCGTCCCGCCCCTCTACGCCCTGGCCGAGGCCCTCTGCCGCCGGGGCGCGCCGCCGACGGTGGCCCTGGGCTTCAACACCGCGGCCGACTGCTTCTATGAGGAGGAGTTCCAGGCCCTGGGCTGCCGGGTGCTGGTGTCCACTGTGGACGGCAGCCGCGGCGAGAAGGGCTTCGTCACCGCGCTGGTGGAGAAGACCGACTGCGACTACGCCTTCTGCTGCGGCCCGGAGCCGATGCTCCAGGCCGTCTACAACCTGCCCCAGCTCCAAGGCGGCCAGTTCAGCTTTGAGGAGCGCATGGGCTGCGGCTTCGGCGCGTGCATGGGCTGCACCTGCCGGACGAAGTACGGTTCCAAGCGCATCTGCAAGGACGGCCCGGTGCTGGAGAAGGAGGAGATTGTATGGTAGACCTGTCCGTTTCCCTGTCCGGCGTCCGGCTGGACAACCCCATCATCCCCGCCAGCGGCACCTTCGGCTACGGCCGGGAGTTCGCCCGGTTTTACGACCTGAACCTCCTGGGCAGCATCTCCTTCAAGGGCACCACCGGCGAGGCCCGGTTCGGGAACCCGACGCCGCGGATTGCCGAGGCGCCGGCCGGGATGCTCAACGCCGTGGGGCTCCAGAACCCCGGCGTGGATGCGGTCATCGCCGAGGAGCTGCCCGCCCTGGCGCGGCTGTGCCACAAGCCGCTGATTGCCAACGTGGGCGGCTTCTCCCTGGAGGAGTACGCCGAGAACTGCCGGAAGCTCTCGGGCCCGGACTGCGCCCAGGTGGCGATTCTCGAGGTGAACATCAGCTGCCCGAACCTCCACTGCGGCGGCGAGAACTTCGGCACCAGCGCCGCCGGGGCGGCGGCCGTGACGCGGGCCGTCCGCGCGGCGACGGACAAGCCGGTGTACATGAAGCTCTCCCCCAACGTCACCGACATCGCCGAGATTGCCCGGGCCTGCGAGGCCGAGGGAGCCGACGGCATCAGCCTCATCAACACCCTGCTGGCCATGCGGATTGACCTGAAGACCCGGCGGCCGGTGCTGGCCAACGGCACGGGCGGCCTCTCGGGGCCGGCCATCCTGCCGGTGGCCGTGCGGATGATTTACCAGGTCTACGAGGCCGTGAAGCTGCCCATCATCGGCATGGGCGGCGTATCCAGCGCCCGGGACGCCGTGGAGCTGATGCTGGCCGGCGCAACGGCCGTGGAGGTGGGGGCCGCCAACCTGCGGGACCCCTACGCCTGCAAGCGGATTCTGGACGACCTGCCCGCCCTCTGCGAGGGGCTGGGCGTGACGAAACTGAGCGAATTGACAGGAGGCGCGCACACATGAACAAGGACGTCATCATCGCCCTGGACTTCCCGACCCGGCAGGAGACCCTGGACTTTCTGGGGCAGTTCACGGGCCGGAAGCCCTTTGTGAAAATCGGCATGGAGCTGTTCTACGCCGAGGGCCCGCAGGTGGTCCGGGACATCAAGGCCATGGGCCACCGGATCTTCCTGGACCTGAAGCTCCACGACATCCCCAACACCGTCAAGCGGGCCATGGCCGTGCTGAGCCGGCTGGACGTGGACATGGTGAACCTCCACGCCGCCGGAGCCTCGGCCATGATGCGGGCGGCCCTGGAGGGCCTGACCCGGCCCGACGGCACCCGCCCGCTGCTGATTGCCGTGACCCAGCTGACCTCCACCGACGCCGCGGCGCTGAAGGAGGAGCTGCTCATCGACGTGCCCATGGAGGAGACGGTGCTGCGCTACGCGCAGAACGCCGCGAAGAGCGGCCTGGACGGCGTCGTCTGCTCGCCGCTGGAGGCGGCCGGGGTCAAGGCGGCCTGCGGGCCGGCCTTCCTGACGGTGACGCCGGGGATCCGCTTCGCCGACGGCGACGCCGGCGACCAGAAGCGCATCATGACGCCGGAGCGGGCCGGCCAGTCCGGCAGCGACTACATCGTCGTGGGCCGCCCCATCACCCAGGCCGCCGACCCGGCGGCCGCCTACGCCCGCTGCGTCCGGGAATTCCTGGGCCAGTGAGCCATTTGGAGGAGGAGACAGAAATGGAAAGAACCATTGCCAAGGCGCTGCTGTCCATCGGCGCGGTGTTCCTGCGGCCGGATGAGCCGTTCACCTGGGCCAGCGGCATCAAGAGCCCCATCTACTGCGACAACCGCCTGACCCTGACGGCGCCGGACGTCCGCACGGAGATTGAGACCGGCCTGTGCCAGCTGATTCGCCAGCACTTCCCCGACTGCCAGGTGCTGATGGGCACCTCCACGGCCGGCATCCCCCACGCGGCCATCTGCGGCCACATTCTGGGCCTGCCCATGGGCTACGTCCGCTCGGGCAACAAGGACCACGGCCGCGGCAACCGCATCGAGGGCAAGCTGGAGCCGGGCCAGAAGGTCGTCGTCGTCGAGGACCTCATCTCGACGGCCGGCAGCTGCGTCGAGGTGGTCGAGGCCCTGCGGGAGGCCGGCGCGGAGGTGCTGGGCATCGTGAGCATCTTCACCTACGGGATGCAGCGGGGCCTGGACCGGCTGGCGGCGGCCGACACCGTCAATTACAGCCTCTCCAACTTCGACGCCGTCTGTGAGGTGGCCGCCGAGGAGGGCTACATCCGCCCCGCCGACATCGCCCGGCTCAAGGCGTTCCGCGACAACCCGTCCGACGAAAGCTGGAGAAAGTGAGGTACCAACTCCCCATGAGACATCTGATTGACATCACCGACCTGTCGGTCCAGGAGATTGACGAGCTGATTGCCACGGCCGAGGACATCATGGAGCACCCGGATAAATACGCCGAGGCCTGCCACGGCAAGAAGCTGGCGACGCTGTTCTTCGAGCCCTCGACGCGGACGCGGCTGTCCTTCGAGGCGGCCATGCTGGACCTGGGCGGCAAGACCCTGGGCTTCTCCGACGCGGCCACCAGCTCGGCCTCCAAGGGCGAGACCGTGGGCGACACCGTCCAGGTCATCAGCTGCTACGCCGACATCATCGCCATGCGCCACCCCAAGGAGGGCGCGCCCTACGCCGCGGCCCAGGTGGCCCGGGTGCCGGTCATCAACGCCGGCGACGGCGGCCACAACCATCCGACCCAGACGCTCACCGATCTGCTGACCATCCACCGCGAGCGCGGGAGCCTGGAGAACTTCACCATCGGCTTCTGCGGCGATCTGAAGTTCGGCCGGACGGTCCACTCCCTGGTCAGCGCGCTGTCCCGGTACCAGGGCATCCGCTTTGTCTTCATCTCCCCGCCGGAGCTGCGGATCCCCGACTACGTCAAGGAGAACACCCTCGACCCCCTGGGCCTGCCCTATGAGGAAGTGGAGAGCATGGAGGAGTCCATGCCCCAGCTGGACATCCTCTACATGACCCGGGTGCAGAAGGAGCGGTTCTTCAACGAGGCCGACTACCTGCGGCTGCGCGACACGTACATCCTCGACCCGGCGAAGCTCCAGACGGCCAAGCCGGAGATGCGGATCCTCCACCCGCTGCCCCGGGTCAACGAGATTACCGTCAGCGTGGACAAGGACCCGCGGGCCTGCTACTTCAAGCAGGTGGCCAACGGCAAATTCGTCCGGATGGCGCTGATTCTGAAACTTTTGGAGGTGCGCGTATGAACATCGACAGCATCCGCAACGGCTACGTCCTCGACCACATCAAGGCCGGGCGCAGCATGGACATCTACCGCTATCTGAAGCTCAACGACCTGGACTGCTCGGTGGCCATCATCAAGAACGTCAAGAGCAACAAGATGGGCCGGAAGGACATCATCAAAATCGACGCGCTCATCGACCTGGACCTGACGGTGCTGGGCTACATCGACCCGGGCATCACCATCAACATCATCCGGGACGGGGAGCTGCTGGAGAAGAAGCCCCTGGAGCTGCCCAAGAAGATTGTCAACATCATCCACTGCAAGAACCCCCGCTGCATCACCACCTCCGAGTCCCAGCTGGACAGCATCTTCCTCCTGAGCCACAAGGCCAACGGCAAGCGCACCTACCGCTGCGCCTACTGTGACACGGAGCACCAGCGCTGAGGGACCTGCCATGGAAAAACAGCAGTACGTCTGCCCGAAATGCGGCTGCCGTCACTTTGACAGCGACCAGTTCCAGGCCACTGGCGGCAACTTCGCCAAGCTGTTCGACATCCAGAACAAGCGCTTCGTCACCGTCAGCTGCTCCAGCTGCGGCTACACCGAGCTCTATCGCGCGGAGACCGACAGCGGCTGGAACATCCTCGACTTCCTCATCGGAAGTTAGGTTTCTCACCGTTTCTGCCGGACAGCCGCTGACCGTTCCGCGCTTGTCCGGTTAAACGCTCACAAAACGGCATGCTTATGGACATCATCAGAATCCTGCAAGTTACCGCAGTCTGCCTCGGCGTAAGGGAATTGTGGAACGCAGTCGGATACCTGAAACGGCAGAAAACGAGACGGGCGGTGAGGGCTCTCTGCATCGGCGTATTCGCCTGTGCCTGCGGAGTGTTCTCCCTCATCGTCGTTTGATGGATTCCCGTTCCGCAGCCGAATCCGCAGAAGTATCGCCGCCCAGACGCTCCGGCAGGGCGTCTGGGCGGCGCAAAGTTTCACCCCCGCAGACAGGGGAGGAAGGAGGGATTTCCGTGGGACTGGCCTGGACAGTGGGCGTCCTGCTGGTGACGGCCGGGCTGCTGGTCTACGCCGCCGTGGCCCGGAACATCTGGCTGCTGCTGCTGGCGGTGGCGCTGTTTTTGCTGGCCTGTTTCCTGGGCACCGTCCTGGCGCGGGTCCGCTCGGCGGCGGCCCAGGGCGGGTATCCCCACCGGCCCGACGTGGAGCGCCGCCTGCCCGACGGCTCTCTGACCACCGACGGCTACGCCGCCGCCCACCCCGACGAGTTTCCCCACTGGGCCAACGGCCCCCAGGTGCTGGAGGAGCGCATCGACCGGGCCGACTGGGAGGCGTGGAACGACGCCCTGATGGCGCCGCTGCGCCAGGCGAAGGAGGAGGGGAAGCGCCATGGATAGGAACGTCGCCGTCGTCACCGGGGCCTCCCGGGGCATCGGCCTGGCCATCGCCCGGCGGCTGGCCGCCGAGGGGTGGGCCGTCTGCGGCCTCAGCCGCCGGCGGGGCGAGGCGGCCGGCGTGGACTGGCGGGCCTGCGACGTGACCGACCGGGCGGCGGTGGAGGCCGTCTTCCGGGAGATTCTGGCCGTCTACGGACGGGTGGATCTGCTCGTCAACAACGCCGGCATGGGCATCTCCGGCGCGGCGGAGTTCGCGACGGCCGAAGACATCGGCCGCCAGCTGGACGTGAACCTGCTGGGGGCGGTGGCCTGTACCCAGCAGGTGCTGGCGCCCATGCGCGACCGCGGCGGCGGCCGGATCCTCTTCACCTCCTCCCTGGGGGCGCTGTTCCCGCTGCCCTACCAGAGCTTCTACTCGGCCAGCAAGGCCGGCCTCAACAGCTTCAGCGACGCCCTGGGTCTGGAGGTCCGGCGCTTCGGCATCGAGACCTGCACCGTGCTTCTCAACGACGTCCGCACCGAGTTCACCGACAGCCGCCGGAAGAACGAGACCGGCGACGACCTCTACGGCGGCCGGGTCACGGCGGCGGTGGGGAAGATGGAGCAGTCGGAGCGCCGCGGGATGCGGCCCGAGCAGGTGGCGGCCGCCGTCAGCGCCTTGCTGCGCCGCCGCCGTCTGCCGCCCCACAAGATTGTCGGCGCCGGCAACGAGGTGCTGGGCCTCCTCTACCGGCTGCTCCCCGCCCGGACGATGCTCCGGCTGCTGGGACGCCTCTACGGATAAACCCCCGCCGCGGGCACCGTGCCCGCGGCGGGGGTCTCAGTTTTTATGCATCCTCCGACCCGGATTTGACGCTGACGGAGGCCGAGCTGCGCTGGTTCGACGACCTGGGATAGCCGCGCATATCCACAAAATCACCGCCGCAGGCCGACAGGGCCTGCGGCGGTTCGCGTCCGGCCGCCCAGGAAAATACTGCTTGACACACAATACTATGTGTTGTATAGTATAGCGCGAAAGGAGGCATCGACGTGGATACCCAGTTGAAGCGGGGCCTCTTGGAGGTCTGCGTCCTGGCGGCCATGCAGCGGGGCGATACCTACGGCTACAAGCTCATCAAAGACGTGTCGCCGTACATCGCCATCTCCGAATCGACCCTCTATCCGATTCTCAAGCGGCTGGAGGCGGCGGAGGCCGTGACGGTCTACACCCGGGAACACAACGGGCGGCTGCGGAAGTACTACCAGCTGACCGACGGCGGCCGGGCGCGCATCGCAGAGTTCCTGCGCGAGTGGCAGGACGTCATGCGGATCTATGCTTTTATCGAAGGAGGCGAACGGGATGCGCATCGAGCAATTCCTGAAACGACTGCATAAGGCGCTGGCTCCCCTGCCCGCGGCGGAACGGGCCAGGACGGTGCAGTACTACCGGGAAATGCTGGAGGACCGGCTGGAGGAGGGCGGCACCGAGGAGGAGGCCGTCGCCGGCATGGAGCCCATCGAGACCATCGCGGCGGACATCCTGGCCGACGCGGCGGCCCGCGGAGTTCTGAAACCGAAGTCCTCGGCACTGAACACCACGCTGATTGTCCTGGGCTCGCCGCTGTGGCTGGTCTTCGCGGCGGTGGCGGTGGTCATTGTCCTGGCGCTGTACGTGGTGGCCTGGAGCGTCATCGTCGCCCTGGCGGCGGCCGTGGCCGCATTGCTGCTGGCCCTGCCGGTCGGCATCTGGGCGCTGGCCGCCAATCTCGGGGCCTTTCCGGACACCGCGCTGTTCCAGCTGGGCTGCGGCCTGCTGCTGTCAGGCGTGGGCGTGCTGCTGCTTCTGCCCGTCGGGCAGCTGATTTGCGGCCTGGCCCGGGGTACGGCCCGGGCGGCGTCGGCCCTGTGGCGGCGCGCGACGAGACAAGGAGGGGAAACGGCATGAAACGGCGGACAAAGATACTTCTCACCCTGGGCGGCATCCTGGTGGCCGCCGGCCTGGCGAGCGCCCTGGCGGGCCTGGCCATGGCCGACTTCCGCCTGGAAAATCTGTCCACCCAGGCGCCGGCCCGCCGCCAGGAGCTGGCCTACGACGCCGGGGAGGTGGCGGAAATCCGCCTGGAGGCCGCGGCGGACGACGTCCGGGTGGAGCCGTCCGAGGACGGCCGGATCCATCTGGCCCTGAACCAGCGGGAAGCGCGTCCCTACAATGTGGAACTGGAGGACGGCGTGCTGACCGTCCGGCCGGAGGCAGGGGGCACGTCCCGGCTGATTTGGTTCGGATTCCACAGCGGCGCGAGCACACCGCTGGTGCTGTCCCTGCCGGCGGACTTCAGCGGCGATTTGGCCGTCGGCAGCGACCTGGGCGAGGTGGCCCTGCGGGATGTGTCCGCCGGCGTGGTGATGGTGTCGGCGGACGCCGGCGCCGTGGCCGTGACGAACCTCCGGGCATCCCAGCTGACGGCAACGGTCTCCATGGGGGACCTGGAGGGCAGCGGATGGCGGATTGACGGCGCGGCGGCGGTGGCCTTCGACGCCGGCGAGGTGGCGCTGCGCGACGTGACGGCCGCCGACCTCCGGTGTACGGTCAACCTGGGGGACATCCGCCTGGAGCGGGTCACCGCGGACAGCGTTTCCGTCGCCGTCGAGGCCGGCGAGACGGTCCTGGACCACCTGCGGGCCGATGAAATTGAGCTGGAATCCGACCTGGGCGACATCCGCGGCACCATCGAAGGGCGCGAGGAGGCGTACACCATCCAGACCGAGACGGATCTGGGGGAGAGCTCCCTGCCGGACCGGGTGGGGACCTCCGGCCGGACCCTGACGGCCTACGCGGACACCGGCGACATCGACCTGCGCTTCACCGACTGAGCAAACGCCCCGCCCCGGGTCCCGGGGCGGGGCAATGGGTTCCATGGGCTATGGCGTGCGGCGGCGGTGCAGCAGGGTCAGCAGGTTGCAGAGGCTGGTGACGACGGCGATGCCGATGGCCACGCCCAGGGCCACGTTCACCGTCTCGTAGCCGTAGGGAGCCGCGCCGGCCGCGTCGCCGGAGAGGACCCGGTACATGAAGTTGTACAGCGAGCCGCCCGGCACGAGGGGGATGACCGCCGGCGTCACGAAGAGCGTGGCCGGCGCCCGGAAGAGCCGGGCCATCAGTTCGCCGTAGGCCGCGGCGAAGCAGCCGGCCAGGAGGCTGGCCACCAGCACCGGCAGGGTGCGGCCGACCAGCAGGTAAAACCCCCAGCAGAGCAGGCCGCCCAGGGCGGCCACCGGCAGCTTCCCGCCCCGGATGTGGAAGAGGATGGAGAAGCCCAGGGAGCCGACGAAGGCCGTGGCCAGCTGCCAGAGAAGGTCGCGGAGCGCCATGTCAGAGCCCCCTTCCCAGCAGGGAGATGGCCGCCGCACAGCCGCAGGCGATGCCGGCCGCCTGCAGGAGGCTCTCGCACAGCCGGGAGAGGCCCGAGAAGGTGTCGCCCGAGAGGAGGTCCCGGGCGGCGTTGGTGATGGCGAGGCCCGGGATGGTCAGCATGATACAGCCAATCAGGATGAAATCCAGGTGCCGCCCGACGCCCAGCCGCACCAGGGCGATGCCGCCCAGGCCGGTGAGGAAGGCGGTGACGGTCAGATAAAAGAGCGGGTTCAGCTGCCGGCGGATGGGCAGGAGCATCAGCGTCTCGATGAGCAGCGCCAGGAGGCCGGCGGCCAGGGCGTCCGGCAGGCTGCCGCCGAAGAAGGCGGCGAAGCCGGCTGCCGTCAGGACACCGCCCAGGTACGTCCGGAGGCGGGACGGCGGCCGCTGTGCGGCGATGGCGCCGTACCGGGCGCGGATTTCCGCCACCGGCGGCCGGTGGGTGCAGACGTAGCGGGAGAGATCGTTGAGGCGGTCCAGCCGCGCAAAGTCGGCCGTGCCCGGGTGGACCCGCCGCGTCTCGGTGACGACGGAACCGTCCGCCAGCTCCAGGGTGACGACGGTGTTGGAGGTGATGGTGAAGGAGTTGACCCGCCGGACGCCGTAGGCGTAGCACATGCGGTTGATGCTATCCTCCACGCGGCTGACCTCCGCGCCGCTGTTCTGCATGGCTTCGCCGATGTCGAGCACGGCGTGGAGGAGTTCAGGATAGGAAATGGTCATAGCGCGGATCCCTCGTTTGTCTTTCGGAAGTGGCAATTTTATATATTATACCAGAGATCCGCCCGTTGAACAGCCCGAACTTCCCCCCGGCAGGCTCCGCCGGAGGAACGAGAGCAGATTCCCGTGGAACACCGCCGCAATCTGCGCCGGCGGCATCCCCCGGTCGGCCAGGGCCTCCGCCAGGCCGGCGAGGCCCTCGTAGCCCGGCAGGAGGTCCGCGTCCCCCGGGTCCGGCCGGTAACTCCGGGGCCGGGGCACGGCCGCCTCGTAGTACTGTCCCATGTCCAGCCCCAGGCAGGGACAGCCGGGCCCGGCCATGGCCGCCGTGTGCAGCAGATGGGCGCAGAGGTCCCCCAGCCCGTCGTCCGTCCCCGGCCGGCGGGCCAGAAAGCCCACCTGGTTGACCCCCACCACCGCGCCCCGGCTGCCCAGCAGCGCCAGCTGGCCGTCGGTCAGGTTTCGCCGGACGCCGGTCAGGGCGCGGCAGTTGGAGTGGGACGCCAGCACCGGCCCGCCGCCCAGGGCCAGCAGGTCGGCAAGCCCCGCGTCGCTCAGGTGGCTCACATCCAGGGCCATGCCCAGGGACCAGGCCGTCTCGGCCAGCCGCCGCCCGGCCGGGGTCAGGCCGCCGGAGAGCGCGCAGCCGTCGGCAAAGGCGTTGCGGCCGTTCCAGGTGAGGCCCAAAATCCGCACGCCCAGGCGGAAGAACACCGGCAGCAGCGCCGCCTCCCCCCGGAGGGGCTCGGCCCCCTCCATCGCCAGCACCACGGCAATGCGCCCGGCGTCCAGAGCGGCGTCCAGCTCCGCGGCCGTCGTCGCCAGGGCGAAGGCCGGGCAGTCGGCCAGCTCCTCCTCCAGGGCGGCAATCTGCCCCAGCGCGGCGGAGAGCGCCGCCTCCGGCAGGAACATCGGGTGGACGAAGACGGCACCCACCACCGCCTCGACGCCGGCGGCCCGGAACCGCGGCAGATAGGCGTCCCGGAGGATGTGCCGCTCCCCGGCCCGATGGCGCAGATGCAGCTCGGCCGGCAGGTCGGCGTGGGCCACGGCGGCCCTCACCGGGCGCCTCCGCACTGGGCGAGGAACCACCGCAGCAGCGGGAGGCCGCTGACGGCGTCGGCCCGGCCGAGAGGGGGACAGAGGCGCTCCGGGTGCCACTGGACGCCCAGCACCGGGCGGCGCCGGTGGCCGAAGGCCTCCACCACCCCGTCCAGGGACACCTGGAGCAGGGCGCAGTCCGCAGGCAGCCGGTCCACCGCCTGGTGGTGGCAGCTGTTGACGGTGCAGGCCGGCCCGTAGAGGTCGGTCAGCAGGCCGGCGGTCCGGGTCTCGTGGAACCGGTCGCCGCCGGTGAGGCCGCCGTGGCCCGGCACGTCGCCCAGCAGCGTGCCGCCCAGGGCCACGGCCAGCACCTGGGCGCCCCGGCAGATGCCCAGGATGGGCCGGCCGTCGGCCAGGAACTGCCGGCACAGGGCCAGCTCCCGGAGGTCCCGCTCCCGGTCCACGTCCCGGCAGAGGTCCGCAGGGAGGTGGCAGAGGTCCGGGGCCATGTCGCCGCCGCCGGGCAGCAGCAGGCCGCCGGCCCCGTCGGGCGTCGCCTTCACGGCCCCGCCGGCCAGGGTGACGGCCGCGGCGTAGTTGGGAAAGCGGGCCGGCTGGGGCAGATAGAGGATGGGTCGCATAGTCCACCGCCTTTCTGCCAAAGCCTATGCGCCGCCATCGAAAAAAAGACGGCGGCCCGGGGAATTAGGGCTTGACTTTTTGGCCTGTTGCCGCTATAATCATACATGCTCTTGCGATGCTGGTATAGCTCAGTTGGTAGAGCAGCTGATTTGTAATCAGCAGGTCGGGGGTTCGAGTCCGTCTACCAGCTCCAGCAGCAAGCGCACAACCGAACATGGGGGAATTCCCGAGTGGCCAAAGGGGACAGACTGTAAATCTGCTGGCTATGCCTTCGGTGGTTCGAATCCACCTTCCCCCACCA
>CAJFNZ010000182.1 GCA_904395905.1 uncultured Oscillospiraceae bacterium
CCCGCCCCCTCGCAGCGGCGGGAGATGGTGCCGATGAGGTCGTCGGCCTCGTACCCGGCCAGCTCGTACCGGGGCACGTCCATGGCGTCCAGCACCTCCTTCAGCACCGGCATCTGCTGGGCCAGCTCCTCGGGCATGCCCTTGCGCTGGGCCTTGTACCCCTCGTAGGCGAGGTGGCGGAAGGTGGGCTCCCGCCGGTCAAAGGTGACGCACAGCGCCTCGGGCCGCTCCTCCTCCAGCAGGCGCTGGAGGGTGGTGACAAACCCGTAGACGGCGTTGGTGTACAGCCCATCCCTGGTGGTCAGGGGGCGGATGCCGTAAAAGGCGCGGTTGACGATGCTGTTGCCGTCCAGGACCATCAGTTTCATCGGCAGGACCTCCCAAAATCTCAGTGCATAACAGTTCAATGTTATAGTATACCTCTTTTCTCCGCAGAAAACAACCACGATTTGGCACACTTTCCTGCCTGTTCCGTTTTCCCCTCCGCGTCCCAGATTTTCCATCCGCTCCCCGTAAACACGCGGAAGCGGGGCGGAGCCGCAGCTCCGTCCCGCTTCCGCGTGTTTGCGCCCCTATTTTGCCGGCTGATCGCCAGTCTCCGCCCCCTGCTCCATCCGCCGGAGCAGGACGGCCATCTCCTCCCGGGTGACGAACATCTTGTAGCGCCGGTTCCCGGTCTCATCCCCCCGGATGAGGCCCCGGCTCTCCGCCCACGTCCGGGCGTCCTCGCTCCAGTCCGAGGGGGACTGCTCGCCCAGGCGGGCGAGATAGTCCGCCATCATGCCGTCAAAGGTCTCCTGCGTCATATTCTCTTCCTCCTCCCAGGCCGGCATGGCCGGCGGATACTGTCCCTTGCGGATCATCGCGTTGGTATACTGCCCGCCGGCGTCCCACTGGATATGGGGCCGGTCCACAAAGCTCTTCCAATCCCCGCCCCAGGAGAACCCCATCTCCTTGGCCAGGGCCGCGGCGTCCGCGAAGAACTGCGCGTCGCTGTACTCCTGGCCCTTGACATTCTTGCAGAAGTCAAAGGCCAGCCCCGCCTCCACGTCGTGAAAGGTGGGGAGCTTCCCGTTGGTAACGATGCTCCCGGGCCTTGTGCGCCCCTGCTCATAGAGCCAGGCCTGATACGCCGCGTCCCGGACCGTGTTGGTCACCAGGACGGCCAGCCCGGCCCTGCCGCACCGCTCCAGCCAGCGCCGGCAGTTCTCCGCCACGTCGGCGCGCAGGCGGTCAATGTCTCTGCTGTTGAGCAAGACCTCTCCCTCCCTTTTTTCTCCCCCGCTGTATTGTATGCGCCGCCTACACCGCCAGTTCAAACTCGTACCAGGTGTACTCCGCGGCGTGAATCATGGCCCAGGTATACCCCGCGGCCTCACACTCGGCCCAGGTGAGGTAGCGGAAGTAAAACTCGGTTTCCAGGTGGCAGGGGATAATGTCCAGGATAATGTCCTCAATCTGGTCAAATTCCTCCGGAATCCCCGCCACGTCGGGGAAGATGATCCGGATATGGCCCTCCCCCATCTCCAGGGCCTCGGCCTTGATGCCGCAGCCGCTGATGGCGCTGTTGATGTCCTGGAGGGTAAAGCTGTCGCCGCTGATGCGCAGCAGCGCGGCGATGGCCGCCCGGCGCAGCTCGGTCCCGTAGTTCACCGGCCGGCGGGCAAAGAGCTCCTCCCGCAGCGTGAGGCCCTCGTCCTCCGCCGTGGCGAGGATGCTCTCCCGCTCCACGGTCTCCAGCGCCTCCGCCGCGCTGTCCAGCCCGGCGCCCATGGCATCCAGCTCGCTGCCGCTGAGGCTCCCGGCGCTCAGGTCATAGATCCCCAGCGGGGAGAGGAGGCCGCGCAGATAGTTGCCGTACGCCGCCATCACGTCTCCTCCTCTGTCATGTCACTGATGGTAAGATTTCCCAGCCGGGGCAGGGATGTGTCCACCGCCGCCACATCCGCCGCGGGGGAGGCAAAGCGGTAGTTGGATACGCTCTCCAGGCTGTAGAGCAGGTGCCCCAGCTCCGCCAGGGTGACCCCCTTCCCCAGGAGATCTCCGGTGAAGTGGGCGCGGAGGGCGGCGTCGGCGTCGTCCTCCGCCTGGTCATAGGTGTACCCCTCCGCCGCCTGGATGGCCACGGTGATATCCACCGTCTGCTCCTGGGGGGAGCAGACCTCCACATCCACGGCGATCTCCCGCTTCTCCTGGAGCGCCGTCTCGATTTCCGTCAGCAGCGCGGTGTCCGGCAGGCCCGCCTCCGTGGCCACATACACGTCCACCGTGCCGATGCCCCGGGCCCTCCCCACGGCCTTGGCCGCCGCCACGCCGGGGACGTTCATGGCCTCCCGCTCGTAAAAGGCGGCGTTGGCCCCGTTGGGCAGGCGCCGAAAGCTGTCCAGGACCCGCTCCCGCAGGGTCTCGTCGTCCTCCTGGTCCGCCCCGCCCACAAAGGCCGCCGGGTTGGTGCAGCGCTTCACCCCCGCCGGGGCCACCGCCATGCGCGTAACCGTACCGGCCCCCACGTTGCCGCCGCTCCCGGTCTCCAGGGCCTGGGCCAGCACGTCCACATACACCTCCCCCGCCTCCAGCACCGCATCCTGCGTGGTCTGGAAGCGCCGGCCGTCGGCCGTCATGCACACTGTCCCCGCCGGGACGCTCAGGTCCTGGGCCACGGCGGTGTCCACCTGGAAGCGGAGGTATCCCTCCGCCGCCGTGGCCACGCTGCGCTCGATCCCCCGGGTCTGGGCGTGGTAGTCCAGATAGGTGCCCTGGGCCGTCTGGGGAAACGCCTGGCCCATGACCCACTCCGCCTGGTGATACAGGGCCTGGACCTGGGCCGCCACAGCGTAGAGCCGGGCCGCCAGGTCGCAGGAGGTCTCCGGCAGATACCCGGACTGATCGGCAAAAACCGCCAGCAGCTCCCGGTAGATCTCGTCAATGCTCTTCATGTCGTCCTCCTTCCCGCTCCGGCCCGCTCACAGCGCCACCGTGGCGGTGAGGGCGGCGTCCTCCCCCCGGAGCCACACTGTCAGGTCCATCCGCCCGCCGCCCCGGTCCGTGAGGCGCACATCCTCCACCGTAAGCCCCTCGGGCTGGACGGCCTCGGCGGCGTACTGCCGGGCGGCGGAGAGCCGGGCCTCCGGCCGCTCCCGCCCCAGCAGATAGAGCTGGCTGCCCAGCTCCGGGAGCATGGAGAGTCCCCCTCGCCGTGCGCTCAGGCGGAACAGCACCCGCTGCAGCAGCGCCGCATCCCCATCAAGGCGCACCACACCGCCTTTTTCATCGGGGATATAGTCCCCGTTTTTCAGCTGCAATTCCATGGTATTCTCCTTATTCCGCCGGCACCAGCGTCTCGCAGGTACAGGGCTTATAGAGGCTGCCGTTGATATAGAGCGTGCCCGTGATGTCGATGCGCCCGCCGCTCTGGAGATGGATCGACGCCTCCCCGGCCCGGAGGTACACATCCCCCGGTGCCAGATCCTCCGGCGCCTCCTTCTGCTCCGCGCCGGCCACGCACCGCTCTGCGCCGGCCACGCCGCCCTTGATCACCAGCACCCGGTCCCCGGCCTCCGGCTGCCAGAAATAGCCTTTGGGGCCGTAGACCGGCACATTCCGGTCCTCGCCCCGGGTCTCCACCGCCGCGCTCTCTCCGCCGATGGTGGTGACCCCCAGGTCTACGGCGGTGCTGTCCTCCCGGATGCGGGTGCCGTCGGCAATCTTCTGTCCTATCCACATGGTTATCGCTCCTCCAAAGTCAGGGTGGTGGTCTCCCCGGCGTCCCCGCCGCTGGTGAGCGCCTCCACCACGTCGTAAGTCCCATACAGCTTCAGCGGCTCATAGGAGAGGTCCACAATGTCCCCCGGCTGCGCGGAGAAGGGGCCGGAGAGCACAACCTCCGTCTGCCGCGTCCCCTTCTGGGACTGCGCAATCTGGTAATCCCCGGTGTAGCGCATGGCGTCATAGGAGCTTCCCCCCGGCATATACAGCACATGCCGGCGCTGTCCGCCCCGTCGGCAAAAGCCGGTGTTCTCCACTGTGTGCATCACCCGCTGGTTCCGGTCCCGGATCAGAACCTGGCTGATAACGCCGTAGCGCTTCTCCCGGCGCAGGCAGGAGAGGACCGGGGCCGTGCTGTCTATGCTCCAGCGCGCCCCGCTCCCCGCCAGGGGCTCCGCCACCAGCTCCCCCTCCGGCGTGAAATAGGGGACAAAGCCCCCGGCGCGGCGGGTGAAGTCCGACAGGGCCTTCCACTGGCTGGAGCCGCTGGACACCCGGTAATCCAGGCACGACATCTCCCGCCACTGCCGGCAGGAGACGCCCCAGGGCGTCACATGGGTGCGCAGGATTTCCGCCATGGTGGCCTGCTGGTAGACGGCGGCCTCCGCCTCGTTGTCCAGCAGCAGCGCGGCCATCCCCCGACCGGACAGGCGGAGCAGAAGGCCGTCCGCTGAGGCCTCCACCTGGTACTCGTCCACCACGCCCCGGAGGATCAGCGTGTCGTCCTGGTAGGCGGCAAACCGGTTCACGTCCGGCAGGATCTCCTGGAGCTCCCCGTCATATACCGCCTCGGCCTCCAGCTCGTCCGCCGGGACAGCGCCGGTGCGCCGCACCGTCCAGCTCAGCAGCGTCGGCATGAGATACTGCCGTCCGTCGTAGGTCAAAAGCCGCACGGTCATCACGGCAGCGCCACCTCCTGTCCCACCACGATGAGGTTGGGGTTCTTGATGGCCGGGTTCACCGCCAGCAGCTCCTCCAGCGTGGTGCCGTACCGGACCGCGATGCGCCACAGGGTGTCCCCCTGGACCACGGTGTGGGTCTGCCGGGCCGTGGAGACGGCGGAGGTCACCGTGGCGGTGCCGCCGCTGTCCGG
>CAJFNZ010000183.1 GCA_904395905.1 uncultured Oscillospiraceae bacterium
CCTGCATTTTGGCGACAGCGTGTCGAGTTCCTCGACACGCTGGGCCGCGCCCACAGGAAACGAGTGGGCGCGGCGCGGGAGGGAGCTACGGCAGCTGCGCGCAGCGGCCGACGAAGAGCAGCGTTCCGGAAGCGTTGTCCCGGATGGCGAAGTAGAAGGGGCGGTCGGCCGTGAACGTGCGCACCATGGGCGGCCGCTCGACGGCGGATTCCGTGGCGACGGCGACCGTGACGGCTGCCGCCTCGGCGCCCTCCTCGTCGATGGAGAGGTAGCTCTTTTGGGCGACGTCGTTCAGGAACAAATCGCCGGGGAGCGTCCCGTCCACCATCGGGGAAAGGTCGGCCCGGGCCGGCGCAAAGGCGTCGGAGACGCCCAGGGCCTGGATGGCCTCGGTGAGGCTGCCGCCGTATTCCAGGGTAAACTTGGGGATGGCCATCCGCACGGGCCCCGTCTGGAACTGGGCCTGGTTCAGGAAGGCCTCGACGGCAAAGTCCGGGTCGTCCGCCAGGATGAAGTACATGCTGAAGTCGGCCTCCGGGAACACGGCAAAGCCCGCGCCCGTTTCGTCCTCGGCAGTGTAGTTCCGGAAGGCCAGCTCCACAGCCTGGACGCCGGGCGTCGCGTAGTAGCCGGCGCTGCCGGTCTGGCGCAGGAAGTCCACGGTGGTGACGGCGCCGTCGTCGCCGGTGAAGGCGCCGGGGGCGGTGTTGGCGGGCGAGAACTCGTCCGCCCAGGCGGCGCGGAAGTAGACGGCGTTGGCGATGACGGCGGCAAACTCCCGGTTCTCCTCGGTGAGGATGGTGGGGATCCGCCCCTCGGTGGCCTCGCCGGCCCAGGCGTTGATTCGCTCGACGGAGTCGTCGTCGGTGACCTCCCCGGCCTCGGCCCGGTAGTACGTCTCCAGGGTGTCGGCAAAGTTCTCGCGGAAGGCGCCCTGGCCGCCGAAGCGGCTCTGGTTGAGCCACAGGGAGCTGGCGGTATTCAGCCGGATGGCTTCGGCAAAGCCGTCGTACTGCGCCAGGCGCGCCTGGACCTGGCGGTTGAAGGCGTCCAGGTCGTCGATTTGCAGGGCGGCGAGGAGCTGCGCCCGCGTCTCGCCCTCCGCGCCGTTGGCCAGCATAGCCAGGCACAGCCGGAGGGAGTCGGGCGCGTAGAGCCAGCTGCCCGTCTCCGGCGCGGCGGCGGCCGTCAGGGCGTCGGCGAAGGTGGCTGTCTCCGCGGGGGCCAGGGCTGACGCGCGGACCGCCTGCGCGGCGGCAATCCAGGCCTGGGCGTCGTCAAACGTCAGGACCTCCGCCGGCCGGAAGTCCTCGCCGTCGCCGGCCGTGATGACGCCGTACAGCCAGCAGCGGAGGATTTCGTCCCGGGCCCAGGGGGCCGCCCCGGAGACGTCGGGCTGCCCGGTGCCGCAGCCGGCGGGCAGGTCGGTGTAGCGGTAGTCCAGGTAGCGGCTGAGGATGACGGCGGCTTCCTGGCGGGTAATGGGGTCGTCGGGGCGGAACGTTCCATTGCCGTCGCCGCCGACGAGCCAGGCGTCATAGGCCCAGGCCAGGGCGGCGCTGTCGGGCGCGTCGCGGAAGGGCGTCTCCCCGTCTTCGGGCAGGGTGTCGCCGGCGGCTTCCGCCAGCATCTCGACAAAGTTCAGGCGGCTGGGGATGAAAATTCCCAGCCCGGCCGTACTGGCGGCCGGCTCGGCCGGTTCGCCGCCAGCCGTCGATGCGGCCGGTTCGCCGCCGGCCGCCGGATCGGCGCAGGCCGCCATCCCCAGCAGCAGCGCTGCGAGGACCAGCAGGGAGAGCAATCGGGTTTTCATGGTACAGACCTCCTTTTGCAAGCGTGAAATGCCTCTACCCATCCGAACGGATTTTTTCGCCGCGGGTTCCGGCCCGGGGCGATTTTTTCCGGCGCGGCAGACGGCGGCGGACGTCCTTTACAAATGGAAGACGTTTGCCCGGCAAAATCCGATAAATCCTGAAAAATCCCCAATCTGATCGTTGAATTTTCCGGCGGTTTATCATAGAATAAGAGCGTGTGGGCGTAAGACGAGATTCGGCCCGCATGGAGAGGCGTGCGTATGCTGCATATTGTGCTGGTGGAACCGGAAATCCCGCAGAACTGCGGAAACATCGCGCGGACCTGCGCCGCCACCGGCAGCGTGCTGCACCTCGTCGAGCCGCTGGGCTTCGACATCTCGGACAAGGCCGTCAAACGCGCCGGCCTCGACTACTGGCACCTGGTGGATGTGCGCGTCTACCGGGATTTGGACGAGTTCTTCGCCCGCAACGCCGTGGAGCAGATGTGGCTCCTCTCCACCAAGGCGCCGCGGAGCTACGCCGAAGCGTCCTTTGCCGACGGCTGTTACCTGCTGTTCGGCAAGGAGACCCGGGGCCTCCCGGAGGAGCTGCTGCGGCGGTATGCCGACCGGTGCCTGCGCATCCCCATCCGCAGCGAGGCGCGGAGCCTCAACCTGGCGAACTCCGTCGCCATCGTCGCCTTTGAAGCCCTGCGTCAGCAGGGGTTTCCCCACCTGGCGGACCAGGGGGCCATGGCCCGCTGGTAAGCGCATTTGTACCTGAGGATTTATGGAGGTCAAGACAGTATGAACTACAACAAGAAGTCCATTGAAGACATTGACGTCCGGGGCAAAAAGGTCCTGCTCCGCTGCGACTTCAACGTGCCCCTGAAGGCCGGCAAGATTACCAGCGACAAGCGGATTGTCGCCGCCCTGCCGACCATCCGGTACCTGCTCGACCACGGCGCGGCCGTCATCGCCTGCTCCCACATGGGCAAGCCCAAGGGCGAGTGGAAGCCGGAGCTGAGCCTGGCCGTCGTGGCCGCGCGCCTCTCGGAGCTGCTGGGCCAGGAGGTCCTCATGGCCAAGGACGTCGTCGGTGAGGACGCCCAGGCCAAGGCCGCCGCGCTCCAGCCGGGGCAGATCCTGCTGCTGGAGAACACCCGCTTCATGAAGGGCGAGACGAAGAACGACCCGGAGCTCTCCAAGGCCCTGGCCTCGCTGGCCGACATCTTCGTCAACGACGCCTTCGGCAGCGCCCACCGGGCCCACTCCTCCACCGCCGGCGTGGCCGACTACCTGCCGGCCGTCTGCGGCTTCCTGATTCAGAAGGAAATCAGCATCATGGGCAAGGCCCTCTCGGATCCCGCCCGGCCCTTCGTGGCCATCCTCGGCGGCGCGAAGGTCTCGGACAAGCTCAACGTCATCAACAACCTGCTCGAGAAGGTGGATACCCTGATTATCGGCGGCGGCATGGCCTTTACCTTCCTGGCCGCCCAGGGCTACGGCATCGGCAAGTCCATGCTCGACAGCGAGAAGCTCGGCTACTGCAAGGATATGCTCCAGAAGGCCCAGGAGAAGGGCGTGAAGCTGCTGCTGCCCGTGGACACCGTGGCCGCCAAGGCCTTCCCCGACCCCATTGACGGCCCCATTGAGACCGTCACCGCCCCAGTGGACGCCATGCCCGAGGATATGCTCGGCCTGGACATCGGCGAGAAGACCCGCCAGCTCTACGCCGACGCCGTCCGCGCCGCCAAGACCGTCGTCTGGAACGGCCCCATGGGCGTCTTTGAGAACCCGACCCTGGCCGCCGGCACCATCGCTGTGGCCCAGGCCCTGGCCGAGGCCGACGCCGTGACCATCGTCGGCGGCGGCGACAGCGCGGCCGCCTGCGAGCAGCTGGGCTTTGCCGACAAGATTACCCACATCTCCACCGGCGGCGGCGCCTCGCTGGAGTTCCTCGAGGGCCTGGAGCTGCCCGGCATCGCCTGCCTCCAGGACAAGTAAGACTGCGCACTGTGCAACCCCCTCCGGGGCTACGCCCGGGAGACGAGAATTGTTTGAGATATAGGAGACACGACAACCATGAACAGAAAGTACCGTAAGACCATCATCGCCGGCAACTGGAAGATGAACAAGACTCCCACCGAGACGAAGGAGTTCATGACCGAATTCAAGGCCATCCTGCCCAAGGGCCGGTGGTGCGACGTGGCGCTGTGCGTCCCGGCCGTGTGCATCCCGGCGGCCGTCCGGGCCATGCGGGAGACCCGCGTGGGCATCGGCGCGGAGAACTGCAACGCCAACGCCTCGGGCGCCTACACCGGCGAGATTGCGGCCAATATGCTGGTGGACGCCGGCTGCAAGTACGTCATCATCGGCCACTCCGAGCGCCGGGCCATGGGCGAGACCGACGCCGACGTCAACGCCAAGGTCCAGGCGGCCCTGAAGGCCGAGCTGATGCCCATCGTCTGCGTCGGCGAGAGCCTGGAGCAGCGGGAGCTGGGCATCACCGAGGACTGGA
>CAJFNZ010000184.1 GCA_904395905.1 uncultured Oscillospiraceae bacterium
CATGGCAACGGAAATCAAGATGCCCCAGCTGGGGCTGACGATGGAAGAGGGCACTGTGGAGCGGTGGCTGAAGGCGGAGGGAGACTCCGTGAAGGCCGGCGAGCCCCTTCTGGAAATCACCACGGACAAGCTGACGAATGAGGTAGAGGCGGAGGCCGACGGCGTGCTGCTGAAGATCGTGGCCCCGGCGGGCACCGACGTGCCGGTGAAGGGATTGCTGGGCTACCTCGGCCAGCCCGGCGAGCAGGTGGGCGCCCCCGCCGCCCCGGCTGCGGCAGCGCCCGCGCCTGCGGCGGCTCCGGCCGCCCCGGCCGGGCCCAAGACGGTGCTGGTCATCGGCGGCGGCCCCGGCGGCTATGTGGCCGCCATCCGGGCGGCCCAGCTGGGGGCGCAGGTGACGGTGATCGAGAAGCAGCACCTGGGCGGCACCTGCCTGAACATCGGCTGCATCCCCACCAAGTGCCTGCTGCACTCCGCGGAGCTGGTGAGCCAGATCCGTGACCAGGGCCGGGAGATCGGCGTGGAGGCGGCGGGCGTCACCGTGAACTTCCCCCAGGTCATCGCCCACAAGAACGACGTCAGTCACCAGCTGACGTCCGGCGTGGCCGCCCTGCTGAAGGCCAACAAGGTGCAGCGGGTGGACGGCGAGGCCAGCTTCATCGGCCCCCGGACCCTGTCCGTGAAGAAGCAGGACGGCACCGTGGAGACCCTGACGGCGGATGCCGTCATCGTGGCCACCGGCTCCGTCAACGCCCAGCCCCCCATCCCGGGGCTGCGGGAGAACCCCAACTGCATCGACTCCACCGGCGCCCTGAGCCTGGAGGCCCTGCCCAAGTCCATGGTGGTCATCGGCGGCGGCGTCATCGGCCTGGAGCTGGCCTGCGCCTACGCGGGCTTCGGCACGCAGATCACGGTGGTGGAGGCCCTGGACCACATGCTGCCCATGCTGGACGGGGACCTGACCAAGATCGGCGTGGCCCACATGAAGCAGATGGGCATGGAGTTCCACCTGGAGTGTCCCGTGCAGTCCGTGGAGGACTCCCCCGTGGGCGCGAAGGTGGTCTGCAAGAACAAGGCCGGCGAGACCGTCAGCTTTGAGGCGGAGAAGGTGCTGGTGGCCATCGGCCGCAAGCCCAACACCGCCGCGCTGAATCTGGAGGCCGCCGGGATCGCCCACGACCGGGGCCGCATTCTCGTGAACGACCGGATGGAGACCAACGTCCCCGGCGTGTACGCCATCGGCGACTGCGTGGCGGGCCACGCCCAGCTGGCCCACACCGCCAGCGCCATGGGCGAGGTGGCCGCGGAGAACATCTGCGGTGAGGACACGGTCTACGACGAGACCACGAACCCCACCTGCGTCTACATGGAGCCGGAGGCGGCCTCCGTGGGCCTCACGGAGGAGCAGTGCAGGGCCCAGGGCATCGACTACGTGGTGGGCAAGTTCCCCATGAGCGCCAATGGTAAGGCCCTGATCCTCAACGGCGGCGAGGGCCTGGTGAAGATCCTGGCCGGGAAGGAGTACGGCGAGGTGCTGGGCATGCACATCATCGGACACCGGGCCACGGACCTGATCTGTGAGGGCGCCCTGGCCATCGGCCAGGAGCTGACCCTGGACGAGCTGGTGGCCACCATCCACTCCCATCCCACGGTCACCGAGGCTATGCGGGAGTGCGCCCTGGACGCCCTGGGCCGGCCCGTGCACATTCCGCCCCGCAAGCGGAAGTGATCCGAACGGCGCGATACACTATTATAATAAGAGGAGGTTTTTCCCTATGAAAACCATTGGATATCTGGGCCTGGGCGTCATGGGCTACGGCATGACGTCCAACCTGATCGACAAGAGCGGCCAGACGGTCTACGGCTTCGACCCCGTGCCGGAGCTGCGGGAGCGGTTCGCCCAGCGGGGCGGCAAGGCCCTGGAGAGCGGCAAGGAGCTCTATGAGACCTGCGACGTCATCTTCATGTGCCTGCCCACCAACGCCATCGTGAAGGCCACCATCACGGAGATCATGGAGACGGCCAAGCCCGGCACCACCATCGTGGACATGGGCTCCACCTCCCCCTACGTGATCCAGGAGCTCCACGCCGTGGCGCTGGAGAAGGGCTACCACCTGCTGGACTCCCCCGTCAGCGGCGGCGAGACCGGCGCCAACGGCGGCACCCTGGTCATCATGTGCGGCGGCGAGCGGGAGGTCTTTGACGACGTCAAGCCCTACCTGGAGATGATGGGCAAGACCGTCACCTACATGGGCCCCTCCGGCTGCGGCAGCACCGCCAAGGTGGCCAACAACATGATGGTGGGCATCCACCTGCTGGCCATGGGCGAGGCCTTTGCCTTTGCCACCAAGGCGGGCCTGGACCCCCACACCCTGTTCGACGCCATCAAGGGCGGCTTCGCCCAGAGCGCCGTCATGGACCTGAAGGTGCCCAAGCTGCTGAGCCGGGACTTCTCCGCCAGCGCCCGCATCGCGGTCCATCTGAAGGACATCAACAACGCCATGGACGTGGCGGAGCACCTGGGCGTGGAGCTGCCCATGACGAAGATTGTCAAGGAGCAGATGGACTGGATGGACGCCCACGGCATGATCAACGAGGATCAGTGCGCCCTGGCCAAGTACTACGAGGACTCCATGGGCGTGGAGATCAAGTGAGCTAACCAAACGGCAATGCCGTTTCATCCCCTCTCCTTTTGAAAAGCCGCTTCGAGCGCGGCAAAAGCAGGACGGTCAGCCTTTGGCTGACCGTCCTGCTTGATTCTTGTGGGGGGATTACGACTCCGGGGCGATGTGGAACATCACGTCCAGGACCTCCGCCCGGGTGATCCCGCCGAACAGGGCCCGGAGGTCGAAGCGGTCCAGAACGGCCCCCACGTCCTCGCTGCGGAAGGGGCAGCCCCGCAGGGCCTCCGTCAGGGGGTCCAGGGGGGAGGCGCTCAGGAAGTCCCCGTAGAAGACAATATTCGTGATCCGGCCGCCCTCCACGGCGATGCGGGGCTCGATGCTGCCCGCCTCGTACCGGCGCCGGTTCGTGACGTTGTACTGGGGGGAGCGGCCGAAGTTCCACTCCCAGGTCTGGTACTTGGAGACCTCCAGTTCCCGCACCTGGGCCAGCTCCTCCGGGGTCAGGGCGGCGGGGGTGATGCCGCTGCCCGCGAAGGTCTGCTTCAGATAGGACCAGAAGGCCGGCAGGTCCATGTCCCGGGGAAGGAACTCCCGGATATTGCCCACGCGGCTGCGGACGGACTTGACGCTCTTGGACTGGAATTTGGCGGGATCCGCGTTCAGCGCCCCGGCCACGGCGCTGGGGTCCGAGTCGAACAGCAGGGTCCCGTGGTGCAGGATGCGGCCCCGGTAGATGCGCTGGGCGGTGCCGGAGACCTTCCGCCCGTTCACCAGGATGTCGTTCCGGCCGGAGGCCTCCGCCTGGAGTCCCAGGCTGCGCAGGGCCTCCACCACCGGCTTCGTGAAGCGGGGGATCTCCAGGGCCTGGGTCTCGCCGGCGTCGGTGATGAAGGAGTAGTTCAGGTTGCCCAGGTCGTGGTACACGGCCCCGCCGCCGGTCTCCCGGCGGACCACCCGGATCTGATGCGCCTCCACGAAGGCGCGGTTGATCTCGGACTCGGCGTTCTGGTTCCGGCCGATGACGATGGTGTTGTCGTTCTGCCACAGGAGCAGGTAGTCGCCCTCCAGCCGGTGGGTCAGGACGTACTCCTCGAAGGCCAGGTTGTAGTAGGGGCTCTGGGAGCCGGTTTCCAGGTACGTGACGGTTCTTTCTTCTGCCATAGGGTTCCTCCGTAGTTCCGCGGGTTGTGTGCTGATTTCATGATAAGCGGGAAGCCGGGGCTTGTCAAGAGCGGGGCCCCAATGTCATCGGCCGGATGGTATGCAGACGGGGGCTGAAAAATTTGGAAAACGTTTATCAGACGTAGAAAAATTTGTAAATCCGGAAGCCGGTTATCAAATTTTACAAAAATTCCTGGCTGAGGATGATTGTTTATCAAAAAAATCGCCAATGATTGACAATTTCAATCATTCCGTTATGATGGTATGGGGAGCCATCGAAGAAGATGGATGGAGAGAAGCGTGAAGAGCCGGAGGACTGCGGCATGCCCGCGTCCGGACGGCTCCATCCAGACGGCAAGCCCGGCTCCGATGCCTGCGTGGGAGAAGATTCCGCCCCCGCTGCGGGAGCGGCCAGAGCAGACGGAAAGAGAGGTGCGGACATCCGGGGAATGGTTTGAGAGCAAGGCAGATAGTGTGTTTTGGGAGCGCAACAGTTTCCCTAGACTCCAAATTAAACGAAAGAGAACAAGAATTGACACGAAGGAGGGAGTACTTTGAAACGAGTACATGCATGGAAGAAAGTGGCATCCTGGGCGATGGCCCTGGCGCTGACGGTGGGCCTGGTTCCCGCCAGCCTGGCGGTTTCC
>CAJFNZ010000185.1 GCA_904395905.1 uncultured Oscillospiraceae bacterium
CCCGCTCAGCGTGTCGAGAAACTCGACACGCTGCCGCCAAAATGCAGGCATTTTGGCGGGGAGTTGCAGGCTCCCACGCGCACGGCCCGTTGGGCCGCACACATCTCCGCGCCAAGAGCCGCCCTGCGGGCGGTTGCGCTCCGAAATGCGCCTGCGGGCACAATCGTCGCCTGAGAAGAGTTTTTTCCGAGGCGCATGTCCCCGGAAAAAACAGATTCCAACTCTATTTCGCCTGCTTCGGCAGGCGAAACTCTGCCGAGGGCTTTTTTTCGTGCAAGTTGCACGCTGCCTTTTGCGCTTTGAAAGGAGCGGGACGATATGCGAGTTGCCGTCACCGGCGGCAGCCGGGGCATCGGCGCGGCCCTGGTGCGCCGCCTGGCCGCCCGGGGGGACCGGGTGGCCTTCCTCTACGCCAGCCGGGACGACGCGGCGGCGGCCCTCGCGGCGGAGACCGGGGCCATGGCCCTCCGGGCCGACGTCGCCGACGGGGACGCCGTGGCCGCGGCCTTTGCCCGCATCGGGCCGGTGGACGCCCTGGTCAACGGCGCCGGCATCGCCCACTGGGGGCTGATTTCCCAGATTACCCCGGCGGAGTGGGACCGGCTGTTCGCCGTCAACGTCCGGGGCGTCTACCACTGCGTCAACGCCGTGCTGCCGGCCATGCTCCGGGCCCAGGCGGGGTCCATCGTCAACGTGGCGTCCATGTGGGGACAGGTGGGGGCCTCCTGCGAGGCCTGCTACTCGGCCACCAAGGGGGCGGTCATCGCCCTGACGAAGGCCCTGGCCAAGGAGCTGGGCCCCTCGGGCATCCGGGTGAACTGCGTGGCCCCGGGGGTCATCGAGACGGACATGACCGCCGCCCTCGGCCCCGAGACCCTGGCGGCCCTGGCCGAGGAGACGCCGCTGGGCCGCAACGGCACGGCCGACGAGGCGGCCCGGGCCATCGAGGCCCTGCTGGACGCCCCCTTTGTCACCGGCCAGGTGCTGGGGGTCAACGGCGGCTTCGTCGTCTGAATCCCAAAACGCCCGGCGGCTGATGCCGCCGGGCGTTTGTACTGTTACTGGGGCTGCTGTTCAGCCACGTAGAGGAGATTCCCGTCGGGGTCGTAGAGCAGGACAATCCGGGCGCCGTCCTCCTGCTGGAGGTAGCCGAGCCAGCCGTCGCCGGGGGTGGGGACGGCCTCCAGCAGGGCGCGGTGGTCCTCCGGGAGGTCCGGCAGGGTCGCGTGGGCGGCGGTGATTTCGGCGAAGGCCGCGGCCTCCTCCTCGCTGACGTCGCCCCAGTTTTCCAGGACGCCGGCCACCGAGTCGCCGTAGGCCAGCCGGGCGAAGAGGCAGCCGCCGCGTTCCAGGTCGTCGGCCGTCTCGGCGGTATAGCCGTCGGGCAGGCCGCCGCCCCAGCGGTCGGCGATGGCCTGGCTCAGCGGGTCGGCGCTGGCCTGGTTCTGTTCCAGGGTGCGGGAGGTCATCTTCCAGAGGACGATGGAGCCCACCACCAGCACCATCAGCACGGACAGAATCCGCAGTGTTCTCGACTGCATCGTCATTCCTCCCTTTCGGCCTGGGATGCGGGCTCCAGGCGGTTTTCTTCGCCCCAGGCGCACATGGCATCTAAAATCGGTATCAGGGACCGGCCCCGCCCGGTAAGGCGGTACTCCACTTTCGGGGGAATCTGGGGATACTCACGCCGGTGGACCAGCCGGTCAGCCTCCAGCTCCTTGAGGGTGGCGCTGAGGGTCTTGTAGGAGATCCCGCCGATGTACCGCTTCATCTCGTTGAAGCGCACGGTGCCAAACTCCATCAGCGTGTAGAGGACGACCATCTTATACTTGCCGCTAATCAGCGACAGGGTGTAGCTGAAGCCGGTGCTGCCGAGGTCCTCCTGGGCGATGCAGCGAGAGGTCATGGGCGTCTCCTTTCCGGGCCCTTGCCACGGCCCGCGGAATCTGGTATCATCATAAAGGAAAGCGGAATAAAAGTCAACGGACGAGACGGCGGCCGGCTGCGGCAGGCCGAGGATTTTGGAGGTGCGCGTATGGCTTCAACCCTGATTCGCAGCGCGGCGGCGATTGTCACCGTGGACGACGGCGACCGGATTCTTCGGGACAGCTGCCTCCTCATCGAGGACGGCGTCATCACGTATATCGGGCCGGAGGCGCGGCCGGCCGACCGGGTGATTGACGGGCGGGGGTGCTTCGTCTACCCCGGCCTCGTCAACACCCACCACCATCTCTACCAGACCTACACCCGGAACCTGCCCCAGGTCCAGCGGATGGAGCTGTTCCCGTGGCTCACGGCGCTCTACGAGGTCTGGCGGCACTTGGACGAGGAGGCCGTCTACTGGAGCGCCCTGACCGGCCTCGGGGAGCTGGCGCGCTACGGCTGCACCACCTGCATGGACCACCACTACGTCTTCCCCCGAACGGGCTCCGAGAAGTTCATCGACCGGCAGTTTGCTGCGGCCGCCGACCTGGGCGTGCGGTTCCACGCCACCCGGGGCAGTATGTCCCGGGGCAAGTCCGACGGCGGCCTGCCGCCGGATGACCTGGTGCAGACGGTGGACGAGATCCTCTGGGACAGCGAGCGGCTGGTGAAGAAGTTCCACGACCCGCGGCCGTTCTCCACGGCCCAGGTGGCCCTGGCGCCCTGTTCGCCGTTCAGCGTCACGACGGACCTGCTCCGGGAGTCGGCGGACCTGGCCCGGCGGCTGGGCGTGCGGCTCCACACCCACCTGTGCGAGACGAAGGACGAGGAAGCCTTCTGCCTGGAGGTGCTGGGCAAGCGGCCCCTCCAGTACATGGCCGACTGCGGCTGGTTGGGCCGGGACGTGTGGTTCGCCCACGGCATCTACTTCAACGACGACGAGCTGCGCCTGCTGGCCGAGACCGGCACGGGCGTGGCCCACTGCCCGGTGTCCAACATGAAGCTGGCCTCCGGCGTCTGCCGGGTGCCGGATATGCTGCGCCTGGGCGTGCCGGTGGGGCTGGCGGTGGACGGTTCGGCCTCCAACGACGGCTCGAACCTCCTGGCGGAGCTGCGGGCGGCGTACCTGGTCCACCGGCTGACGTCCTCGACCGCCGCGCCCACGGGCTACGAGTTGCTGAAGATGGCCACCCGCGGCAGCGCCGCGCTGCTGGGCCGGGACGACATCGGCCAGCTGGCCGTGGGCAAGGCCGGGGACCTGTTCCTCATCGACGTGGACATCCTGGACCTGGTGGGGGCGCGGCTGGACCCGGGGTGCCTGTTCGGCACCGTGGGGTACCACCGCCCGGCCAAGCACGTGCTGGTCGGGGGCCGGCCGATTGTGGAGGACGGCCGCCTGCTGACCGTCGATGAGCCCGCGGTTCGGGAGCGGTCGGCCCAATGCGTCCGGCGGATGCTGGAGCGGGGCGGCCTGTTGCGCGCATAATTTTTTTCCGGGAGGGTTTGCCCGCCATGCCGTCGGCATGGCGGGCTTTCGAAACGGTGGAAATTTTATCAAAAAATGGGCAGGGAATGGGGGAAAACAGCTCGGGATTGTGGGAATCTTCCCCCATGGCGCGGAAATGGAATTTCCATAAAACCGCGGTCTAAAAATTCAGAAATGATTGCAATTTGTAACCGTCAATGGTATAGTTGTTATGCCGAATGTCCGCCATGGAGGTATATTTTTGGCGGCGCTGGAAAGGATTGGTGCTACGGACCGGCTTCGGCAAACCGATATGTTTGGCAAGGAGGAATGTGCAAACATGAAGAAACGAGTATTGTCGGCACTCCTGGCGGCCTGCCTGGTGCTGACGATGGCCCCGGTCGCCTTTGCGGCGGAGGGGGACACCACCGCCACGACGACGGCGGGGGCCAGTGAGTATGCGTCCGCGTACGCCAACGCGGGCGACGTGGTTGTCATCGGCGCGGACGTGAAAACGTATGAGGCCGAGCAGCTGGCTGAAGCGCTCAACACCTATGCCACTGCCGGGGATACGGTGCTTCTGAATACGGACGCGACGCTGACGGAAAATGTGTCCATTAACGAAGCCATCACCCTGGAGAGCAGCGGCAGCTACACCATCTCCAACGATGCTTCCGCCTACACCTTTGAGGTTGCGACCGACGTTAGCAGCCAGGAAACGACTATCCGGAACATCGGGTTCTCCGGCATTGGCGTGACGGCTGCGGTCGGTAATGTCGTGCTGGACAACGTGACCGTTAACAACGCCAGCGGCGATGCGATTTGGGTGCGTGACGGCAGCGCGACCGTCAAGAGTGGCACCTACACCGGCACGCTGACGGTTACCGGTACGAACGGCTCTCTGACCATCAGCGGCGGCACGTTCTCGGTGGAGCCGGATGCCGCTTACATCGCGGATGGCTGCACGGTTGTCGCGAACGTTGACGGCACGTATACGGTGCAGGAAGCGACGGCCGAAGACGTGGTCGTTTCCGTAGGGGAGACAACCGCTTCGGTGGATCCGGATGCCGGCTTGACGGAGGCGGAAGCGAAAGCGGCTACCGCGGCTGCTGAGACGGTTACCGTAGACGACTCGGTCCTGGAAACGGCGGCGAATGCCATCCCGACTGAGACGTTGGAAGGCTACCGTGCGCAGGCCGAAGAAAAGCTTGGCGCGGGTGCTATCAGGCTGACCATTGCGCCCCGGCTCAACATTACCGTCAACGGTTACACGGAAGGGCAGTCCCTGCAGCTGGACATCACGCCGGTATACACGGTGACTGCCAGCAATGGCGTCGCTTCCGTGAAGAGTGGCAACATTACGCTGGAGATGACTGCATCCACCACCGTTACCGTCACTCTGCCGGCGGCCATGTTCGACGGCAATCCCATTTACGTGAATCACACCTCCGGTTCTCTCATCTACTCGTACGGCACGACGGAGACGGGCAACACCAATGAGGTGATGTTCACCACCAATGGCTTCAGCCCCTTCGAATTTACCAAGGTCGGCCCGGTTGCTTCGGTTGGCAGTGACAGCTTTGCCGATTACGCCAGCGCGATGAACGACGTCGTTGAGGGTGGCACGGTTATCATCTTGACTGCCCCGACGGCGGAGAATACCATCCTGGTGACCAAGGCAGTGACGCTGGAGCCGGCTTCCGGTGTGAACATCAACCCGGCCTATTTGGCGCTCGGCAGCGGCCTTGTTGCCAATGTGGACAGCGCTACGGGTAAGGTGACGATTTCCGCGGGTACGACGCACAGCATCCGGACGAGCATCACGGGCGATGGTACCGTCACGGTTTCCGGATATTCTCCGGATGACGAAGGCAAGTACAACGTCCCGGATGGTTCGGACATCACCATCTCGGTTCAGCCCAACACGGACAGCGAAGTGCAGAGCGTTGCGTACACCGTTGGCAGTGACACGGACCGCCATTCTGTGGAGATTTCCGCTGCGGGCGGCACCTTCACGGCCTACGATGTGACTGCCGACATGACCGTCTACGCCACGTTCGTCGAGACGGACAACGGCGGCAGCTCCGGCGGCGGTGGCGGCGGCGCGGCCTCCTACCGGATTACCGTCGAGGAGACCGAGCACGGCACCGTGACCGTCAACCGCACCTCGGCCGCCAGAGGGACCCGTGTCACCATCACGGTGGATCCCGACAACGGCTATGCGCTGGGTACCCTGAGCGTGACCGACCGGAACGGCAACGAGGTGGAGCTGACCCGCGTCAACAGCACCACCTACACCTTCCAGATGCCCAACAGCCGCGTGACCGTCTCGGCCACCTTCGTGGCGGACAACACCCTGCCGTTCACCGACGTGTCCGTCAGCGACTGGTTCTATGAGGCCGTCCGCTACGTCTACGACCGCGGCCTGATGAACGGCATTACGTCCACCACCTTCGGGCCCAACCGCACCACCGAGCGCGGGATGATTGTCACCATCCTCTACCGGCTCGAGGGTGAGCCCACCGTGGGCGCCAGCACCTTCTCCGACGTGGCGTCCAACTTCTACTACACCGACGCCATCGCCTGGGCGGCTGAAAACGACATCGTCAACGGCTACCCCGACGGCACCTTCCGTCCCGGCCAGGCCATCACCCGGCAGGAGATGGCGACCATCCTCTACCGCTATGCCTCTTACAGGGGCTATGATGTCTCCGCCAGCGCCTCCCTGATCGGATACACCGACGCGGCGCAGGTTGGCGCCTATGCCGCCGACGCCATGGCTTGGGCCAACGCCACGGGCCTGGTGACCGGCACCACGGTTACCACCCTGACGCCCACCGGCGGCGCGACCCGCGCCCAGGTGGCCACCATCCTGATGCGCTTCCTCAACACCCTCGCGTAATCAGGGCCGAACATCCCAGCGGCGGGGCGCTCCGTGTGAGCGCCCCGTTTTTTGTGTCCCGGGGCTTGCGTCCGGGCGCTGCGTCTGGTACAATGCGAGGAGAATCCCGAGAGGAGGCGGCAGACTTGGTCCTGACCATCGACATCGGCAATTCCCGCATCACCGTGGGCCTCTACGGCTCCGACGGCGCGCCCCGGTTTGTGGCCGCCCTGGATTCCGGGCGCGACCTCCCGCGGGACCGGTGCGCCCTGGAGCTGGCCGGCCTCTTCCGGCTCTACGGCCAGGATCCGGCCCAGGTGGACGGGGCCATCCTCTCGTGCGTCGTGCCGCCGCTGGAGACGGCCGTGGCCGACGCCGTGGCGCTCCTGACCAGCCGGCGGCCGCTGGTGGTCGGGCCCGGCATCAAGACCGGCCTCAACATCCGCTCGGATCTCCACAACCAGCTGGGCAGCGACATCGTCGCCTCGTCGGTGGCCGCCATGGCCAAGTACCCGTCGCCGGTGATTGTCGTGGACCTGGGCACAGCCACGACGTTCTCCCTTCTGCGGGACGGCGTCTATGAGGGCTGTGCCATCCTGCCCGGTGTCCGGTTGGGGCTGGAGGCCCTCTCCCGGGGGACGGCGGAGCTGCCCCTGATTGCCCTGGAGGCCCCTGCCAGCCCCCTGGGCCGCAACACCGTGGACGCCATGCGCGCCGGCGTCGTCTATGGCCACGCCGGCATGGTGGACAGCATGGCCGCCCGGTTTGAGGCGGCCTGCGGCCAGCCGGCCGCGGCGGTGGTGGCCACCGGCGGCAACGCGCCGCTGATTCTGCCCCACTGCGCGCGCCCCATCGTCCACGACCCCCATCTGCTCCTGGACGGGCTTTATCTGCTGTACCGCAAGAACACGGAAAAGCACCGGAAAGGCTGAATCCCCGATGCTCGGCGGCCTTTGGCCGCGGGTAAATACAATGCGCTGCATCCTCCGGAGGGAGGAGCGGCAGCAGGAGGAATTATGAACCACAAGAACATCCAGAGAATGACAGGACTGGCCCTGTTTACCGCGATTATCGTGGTATTGCAGCTGGTCTCCACCTTCGTGCGCTTCGGGCCGTTTTCCATCACCCTGGCGCTGATTCCCATCATCGTCGGCGCGGCGGTGTACGGCCCCGGCTCCGGGGCGTACCTGGGCGGCGTCTTCGGCGTGGTGACGCTGGCGGCTTCGGCCTTCGGCTGGGACTTGGGCGGCAACGTGCTGTGGAACGCCCAGCCGCTGCTGACGGCCCTCATCTGCCTGGTCAAGGGCATCGCAGCCGGCGCGGCGGCCGGCGCCGTCTACCGCGCTCTGGCCCGTAAGAACGTGACCGGCGGCGCCCTGGCGGCGGCGGTGGTCAGCCCGGTGGTCAACACGGGGCTGTTCCTGCTGGCGCTGTACACGCTGTTCCCGGATGTGCTGGCGGCCTGGGCCTCGGACGCCGGGGCGGACGTGGCCACCTACATCCTCACGGGCCTGGTGGGCGTCAACTTCCTGGTGGAGCTGGCGGTGAACCTGGTCATCAACCCGGTTATCGTCCGGATCCTCCGCGCCCGGAACGCCTTCGCCTGACGGCCCTATCCCATGGAAATCGCCCGTCCTGCCCTTGTGCGGCAGGGCGGGCGATGGTATAATAAGCCTGCAAGCCGCGCAGGGCGCGGCGGCGTGCATAGCACGCCGTGTTCTCCGCCGGGGGCGGAGAACACCCGGCTTGTTACACCAGATTCAAATCGGCTGCGCCGATTTTCTGCCGGCTTTGCCGGCAGATATGGTATACTAGGGCCATCCATTCCGGCAACCCAAAGGAGGAGGACCATGACCGAACTGGAAAAATGCGCGGCCGGGCTGCTCTATGACACCTCCGGCCCCGACCGGGCCGCGGCCCATGACCGCTGCGCCGACTTGTGCTACGAGTACAACCACACCCGCCCCTCGGACCTGACCCGGCGGGAGGCCCTGCTGCGGCAGATCTTCGGCCGGCTGGGGAAAAACCCCTACGTGGAGCCCACCCTCTTCTGCGGGTTCGGGACGAACATCGAGGCCGGCGACAATTTTTACGCCAACAACAACTGCGTCTTCGTGGACCCGGGACGCATCACCTTCGGCGGCGACGTGATGATTGGCCCCCAGTGCGGCTTCTACACCGCGCTGCACCCGCTGGACGCCGGGATGCGCCGGCAGCTGCTGGAGGCGGCCTACCCCATCACTGTGGGCAGCGACGTCTGGATTGGCGGCGGCACCGTGGTGCTGCCCGGGGTGACCATCGGCAGCGGCACGGTCATCGGCGCGGGCAGCGTCGTGACCCGGGACATCCCCGACGGCGTCCTGGCCTTCGGCAACCCCTGCCGGGTCGTCCGGCCCATCACCGAGGCCGACCGGCTCCGCTACCAGACGCCCGAGTACCCCCGGCGGGAGGGCCGATGAACCGGCGCGGCTGGCAGAGCGCCGCCGCCCTCGGGGCGGCTGCCGGTCTGGGGGTTTGGCTGGCCTGGGGCAACCGCTCCGTTGCCCTCCACCGGATTGCGGTGGCCTGCCCGCGGCTGCCGGAGGCCTTCACCGGCTTCCGGATTGCCCTGGTCTCGGACCTCCACGACACGGCCTTCGGCCGGGGGAACCGGCGGCTCCTGGCCCGGCTGGCCGAGGCCCGGCCGGACCTGATTGCCGTCACCGGGGACATCCTCCACTCCCGGCGGCCGGACGGCGCGGTGGCGGCGGCGTTTGCCGAGGCCGCCGCGGGGCTGGCCCCCACGTACTTCGTCACCGGCAACCACGAGGCCCGCGTCCGGGACGTCTACCGGCGGCTGGAGGCCCGGATGGAGGCCGCCGGCGTCCAGGTCCTCCGGGGCGGCTCGTCCTTCCTGGTGCGGGGCGGGGACTTCCTCCAGATAATCGGCCTGGACGACCCGTGCTTCTACCGGACGGCGCCGGCGGCGTCCGCCCTGGCCCGGGACCTGGCGCGGCTCCGGGCGCCGGACACCTTCACGGTGCTGCTCGTCCACCGTCCGGAGCTGCTGGAGCTGTACGCCGCGGCCGGGGTGGACCTGGTCCTCTGCGGCCACGCCCACGGCGGTCAGGTGCGCCTGCCGGGCATCGGCGGCCTGCTGGCCCCGGGGCAGGGGCTCTTCCCGGCCTACGACGGCGGCCTCTACCGGGCCGGGGACACGCAGATGGTCGTCAGCCGCGGCCTGGGCAACAGCGTCTGCCTGCCCCGCGTCGGCAACCGGCCCGAGGTGGTCCTGGTTGAGTTGATGCGGCAAGAAAGCGGATAAAACCGACCCCGGCGGCAGCGTGAAGCTGCCGCCGGGGACTGTTCTTCTATGCTTCGCCCCGCTGCCGGAGGAACCGCTCGGTCTCGGCCAGCTGGTCGGGGGTGTTCACGCCGAGGATCTGCTCGTTGAGCACGGCCTTGCAGACCTTCACCCGGCCGCCGGCCGCCTGAATCAGCGCCGGGACGTCGGTCAGGTAGTACTCCTTCTGGGCGTTGTCGTTGCGCAGCTGGTCCAGCGCCGCCAGGAGCCACGGGCACTCGAAGGCGTAGATGCCCACGTTCAGGTCCCGGATGGCCTTCTGCTCCGGCGTGCAGTCCCGGTCCTCCACCACGGCGAGGAAGTTGTCCTCCCCGTCGGTCAGGACGCGGCCGTAGGGCAGGTCCTCCTCGCAGGTGCCCGAGAGGAGCGTGCACTGGGCGCCTGCGGCCCGGTGGGCCTCCAGCAGGGTCCGGTACGTCTCCCGCCGGACCAGGGGCATATCCCCGTAGCAGACGAGGACCGTGCCGGAGAAGTCCCGCAGCTGCTCCCGGGCGCAGAGGACCGCGTGGCCGGTGCCCAGCTGCGGCTCCTGGAGGGCCGTGGGATAGCCGGGGAAGGCCTGCTCCACCAGCTCGTGGAGGTACCCCACCACCAGCACCGTGTCGGCCGGGGCCACGAAGTCCAGCTGCCGGAGGACGTGGTGCAGCAGGGGTTTGCCGCAGGCCTCCCGCAGGACCTTGGGCAGCCGGCAGGTCTCCGACTGCATCCGCGTGCCCTTGCCGGCGGCCAGGACCACGGCCTTGAGGGATGTCTGCTCCATCACAGCGCCTCCTCCACCAGGCGGACCAGGTCCGCGACCGTCACCCGGGGCGTCAGGAAGCCGTCGGGCACGGCCACGCCGTACTCCTCCTCCACGCCCAGCAGCACGTCGTCCAGATCCTCCGCCGTACACTCCAGATCCTCCAGGAGCACCGTGTCCGGCGCCACGCGGCTGGGGTCGCAGCCCAGACACTGACAGAGCATGTCCTGAATCGTCTCGAATACCATACGTTTGCTCGCTCCTTCCGCTGCCAGGTTCCAGATGGACCGGTCTATGCAGCACACTGACGCTATTATACCAGCTCCCGCTGCCATTGCAACTGCCGACCTTGCGGATTTTTGCCGAAATCTACCGGCGCTCTTTGGCGCTTTCGACGAGAACTCCGCCGCCCAGCACCAGCTCGCCGTCGTAGAGGACGGCGGTCTGCCCCGGGGTCACGGCGCGCTGGGGCTCGTCGAACCGGAGGAACGCCCGGTCCCCCTCGACCCGGACGGCGCAGGGCGCGGGCTTTGCCGTGTACCGGAGCCGGGCCTCGGCCCGGAATTCCCGGGGCGGCGTCTCCCAGGGGATCCAGTTCATCTCCGCCGCAACGGCGTCGCGGGTGTAGAGGGCTTCGGGGCCGCCCACGACCACGTCGGGCCGGGGCTTGGCCACCACGTAGAGCCGGCTGCCGGCCGAGAGGCCCAGGCCCCGCCGCTGGCCGACGGTGTACCCCTCGTAGCCCCGGTGGGGCCCCAGGTCCCGGCCGGCCTCGTCCCGGAAGCGGCCCGGCTGGGGCGTCAGCCCCCACCGCCGGAGAAAGCCCAGGTAGTCCCCGTCGGGCACGAAGCAGATGTCCTGGGAGTCCCCCTTGGCCGCCTGCTCCACGAGGCCCAGCTCTCCGGCCAGCTGCCGGACCTGGGCCTTGGTGTACGCCCCCAGGGGCAGCACCGTGTGGCCCAGCTGGCGCTGGTCCAGCCGGGCCAGCATATACGTCTGGTCCTTGGCTGCGTCCCGGGCCGTCCGGAGCAGGTAGCGGCCCGAGGCGGCATCGTAGTCCACCCGGGCGTAGTGGCCGGTGGCGATGCCGTCGTAGCCCAGGGCCAGGGCCGCGTCCAGGAAGCGGCCGAACTTCAGCGCCCGGTTGCAGAAGACGCAGGGGTTGGGCGTGCCGCCCGCCCGGTAGACCTCGGCAAACGGGGCGATGACCGCCTGAGCGAAGGCCTCCTGCCACGAAAAGAGGTGAAAGGGGATGCCGAGCCGCCGGGCGGCGGCCGCGGCGTCCTCGGCCTCGGATTCGCCGCCGGGGCGCAGGAGCATCGTGGCGCCGCCGACCCGGCAGCCCTGCCGCAGCAGCAGCCCGGCCGTCACGGCGCTGTCCACGCCGCCGGACAGGGCGGTGAGTATGGTTTGCAAACAATCGCCTCCCGAAATTCCCCTTTGCAAGGGCGGCGGATTTTGTGGTATGCTAAGGACAGAACCTCAGGAAAGGAGAATGTCCCATGGCAGAGTACGAGGTTATGCGGGAGATTTACAACGCCTGCGCCGGCAAGTGGGAGGTGGACAGCAGCTTCCTCCAGGAGGTGGAGACCGACGACATGGTCCGGGAGCTGACCGCCTGGCACAACGGCAATCTGCCGCCCTATCAGGTGGACACCCGGCCTGACGGGACGACGGTCTTCACCTTTGACCCGCCGAACCGGCAGCGGTATCTCTTCTCGGAAATCTGAGGCCGGACGGCCCCGAACAAGTGCCCCCGCCGCCCTGTCCGCAGGGCGGCGGGGGCGCAGCCGTCTGCGCCGATTAAAAAAAAGCGTCGGGCGGAAGGGCGTCGGAGAGCTCCAGGAGGCCGTGGTCGGCGCTGCCGGCGTAGTCGTAGCTGGCGATGGGGCTGCGGAGCGCCTCGGCGGGGGAGGGCTGCAGCCGGCGGGAGAGGGAGAGCGTCACCGAGGTCCCTCTGCCCTCCTCGGCGTTGAGCATGACCGTGCCGCCGTGGAGGGCCGCCACAGCCCGCACCAGCGACAGGCCCAGCCCCACGCCCCAGCGGGCGTCGTCCGGCTGGGGCCCGTGATGGGCGTAGCGGTTGAAGGCGGTGGCCAGGTCGGACGGCGCCATGCCGGCGCCGTTGTCGGTGAGGGTGATGTGGGCGGCGTGGCCGAAGTCCTCCAGCCGCAGAAGCAAAAGACCGCCGGCGGGGGTGTACCGCAGGGCGTTGGAGACGAGGTTCAGCAGGGCCCGCTCCAGCTTCTGCCGGTCCACGGCGGCGGTGACGGCCTGCGGGGGGCAGCGGAGCTCCAGCTCCACCTGCACAAGCCGGGCCAGCGGCCGGATACGGCCGCAGAGGCCTTCGAGAAAGGCACAGAGGTCCGTTGTGGTCAGGCAGCCCGGGGCGCTGCCGTCCTGATAGCCGGCGAGGTCCGTCAGGTTGCCGGCCAGGCGCGCCAGGCGGTGGAGCCCCTGGCTGACCCGGGCCGTCTGGCGGCGGACCTGCGGGTCCTCCTGCTCCTCCAGCAGAGGCAGCAGCACCGAGGCCGCGTCCCACAGCGCCGCGAGGTCCTGCCGGAGCGTCTGCCCCACGGCGGAGAGGACGTCAAAGTCCAGGAACTCATAGTCCGGCCGGGGACGGGCGACAATCAGCCGGCAGCCGTCCTGCGGCCGGACGAAGGCGTCGTAGGTTTGGCCGGCCAGCTCGATGGGCACTTCCGCCGCCGCACCGCCGCAGGCAGCCAGCGCCTCGGGGGAGAGAAACGCGGCGATGGAAGGCGCGTCGCCGGTGACGCGCGACGCGGCGGCATTGCGGTAGACAATCCGCTCGCCCCGGACCAGGAAGGCCGGTTCCGGCAGGGTTTCCAGGACGGCCGCGGCCTCCTGGGCATACAATTCTGGCATCTTGTTGGACAACCCCTTCCTTAGCGCGGCGGCCTCCGGACCGCAGCGAGCTTAGTATCTGCGGTACAGCCCGTTTCAACCGGGGCCGGCGGCGCGGGCCTCGGGACGGTTCTGGTACCATCATAGCGGAATCCCTGGGAAAATGCAAGAACGGGCGGCAGGTTGTCACAGGCGGTCGGCAGAAAATTCTTCCTGTCCCCTTGACAGCCGTCGGGCCGTGTGCTATATTGAGAAAAACCGTTGAGAAAGCGTAAGTACCCCTTTGAAACCGTTCAGAGAGCCGCCGGATGGTGCAAGGCGGCCGGGGACACCGTGGGGAATGGGCTTTTGAGGGCGAGCTGAACCGAGAGTAGGCGAGCCGGAGAGGCACTCCGTTACCAATGGCAGCGTATGTTGGTACGCACTGAGTGGGCGCGCAAGCGTCAAGCCGGGTGGCACCGCAAGAGGATTCGCTCTTGTCCCAGCAAAGGTCATTTGCAGTGGGGACAGGGGCATTTTTTATGGCCATCCTGTCCCAGGAACCAGCTGAAAGGAGAAGTCGCCATGACCACCGACCCGAAAATCCCCTATAAGATCTACCTGGAAGAGCAGGAGATGCCCCAGGCCTGGTACAACGTCCGGGCCGATATGAAGGTGAAGCCCGCCCCGCTGCTGAACCCCGGCACCGGCAAGCCCATGACCGCCGAGGAGCTGGAGCCGGTCTTCTGCAAGGAACTGGTCCGCCAGGAGCTGGACGACACCACGGCCTATATCCCCATCCCGCAGGAGATCCGCGACTTTTACAAGATGTACCGCCCCTCGCCGCTGGTCCGGGCCTACTGCCTGGAGGAGAAGCTGGGCACGCCGGCGAAGATCTACTACAAGTTCGAGGGCAACAACACCTCCGGCAGCCACAAGCTGAACTCGGCCATCGCCCAGGCGTACTACGCCAAGAACCAGGGCCTCCGGGGCGTCACCACCGAGACCGGCGCCGGCCAGTGGGGCACGGCCCTGAGCATGGCCTGCGCCTACCTGGGCCTGGACTGCCAGGTCTACATGGTCAAGTGCTCCTATGAGCAGAAGCCCTTCCGCCGGGAGGTCATGCGCACCTACGGCGCGAAGGTGACGCCGTCGCCGTCGGACACGACCAACGTCGGCCGGAAGATCCTCGCCGAGCACCCCGGCACCACCGGGTCCCTGGGCTGCGCCATCTCCGAGGCCATCGAGGCCGCCGCCAGCCAGGAGGGCTACCGCTACGTCCTCGGCTCGGTCCTGAACCAGGTGCTGCTCCACCAGAGCATCATCGGCCTGGAGACCCGCATCGCCCTGGACAAGTACGGCATCCAGCCGGACATCATCATCGGCTGCGCCGGC
>CAJFNZ010000186.1 GCA_904395905.1 uncultured Oscillospiraceae bacterium
CCGCCAGACCCGGCCGGACATCAAGCTGGGCATCTGCGGCGAGCAGGGCGGCGACCCGAGCACCGTGGAGTTCTGCCACAACGTGGGCCTGACCTACGTCTCGTGCAGCCCGTTCCGCGTGCCCATCGCCCGTCTGGCCGCTGCGCAGGCCAACATCAAGAACCCCAGAGGGTAAACAAAATCCGGAACCCCCCGATGCGCCCAAGCATCGGGGGGTTTTTATGCAGACGCATAGCAAAACGGCCGCCGCGTTCCACAGCACGGCCGGGAAATCCAAGCGTGCAGCCGGGACGGCCCATATGCGCGAACCCTTCCGCGCCGCTTCTTTTTGCCTGTCGTCACGTTGCACAACACGGCACAGGAAGGGCTGCCCAATTTTGTGCATCGGCTATTTCAAATTCCAAACAGAGAAGGGGCCCGCCGCGGAACATTTCGTTCCGCAGCGGGCCCCGTTTCCACAGGTTGTTCGCTTTCTGTGCAAAACCGTTCACTTGTGGTACCGGCCGCCGGCCTGGATGGACTCGGCGCGGTAGAGCTGCTCCAGGAGCATCACCCGGGCCAAATGGTGGGGGAACGTCATCGGGGACATGGAGAGACGCAAGTCGGCCATCCCTTTGACGGACGGGTCCAGGCCGTGGGAGCTGCCCAGCAGGAAACAGAGGGACGAGCGGCCCGCCAGCTTCACCTGGGCCAGCGTCTCGGCCAGCTGCTCCGAGGAGCGCAGCTTCCCCTCCGGCGTCAGGACGCAGAGCCAGGCCCCGCGCGGCAGCTTTTCCCGGATTTGGGCAGCCTCCTTCCGCAGGCCCGCGGCAATCTCCGCCGGGGAGGGATTCTCCGGCAGGCGGCACTCCGGCAGCTCCAGGAGCTCCAGGCGGCAGTAGGCGGCCAGGCGCTTGCCGTACTCCCGGCAGGCGTCGATGTAAAATTTCTCCTTCAATTTCCCGACGGCCAGAACGGTGACGGTCACCATGGCGTCTCCTCCTCTGCAAAGCGCCGGACGGCATCTCCGTCCGGCGCTTGGATGTCTTACCGGAGGAAGCCCTCGAGGATCTTCTCCTCGGCCTCCTCGGCCGTGAGGCCCAGGGTCATCAGCTTGAGCAGCTGGTCGCCGGCAATCTTGCCGATGGCCGCCTCGTGAATCAGGCTGGCGTCCACGTGGTTGCAGGCAATCTCCGGAATCGAGCGCACCTTGCTGCTGCCCATGATGATGGAGTCGCAGCTGACGTGGCCGAAGCAGGGCGCGTTGCCCTGGACCCGGGGGTAGAAGACCTGCTCGGAGTCGTCCTGGGCCACGCTCCGGGAGATGACCCGGGTGCGGCTCCCCTCCCCGTCGAGAATCACGTCCATCTCGCTCTCGGCGTACTGGCTGCCGTGGGTCAGCAGCTTCTCCTGGACGATGATTTCGGCGTTCTTGCCGACCACGGCCTTGGTGTACCGCTTCGTATCGTCCACGCCCTTGATTTGGGTCGTCTCCAGGGTGACGTGGGCGCCCTCCTCCAGGTAGAAGACGGTCTCGGGGTTTAGAATCCGCTTGCCGCCGCCCTCGCCCTCGCCGTAGTGGGTCTCGGTGTAGACGACGCGGGCGTTCTTCCCCACGTAGAAGGTGTGGATGCCGTCGTGTTCCGAGTCGCAGCTGCTGCAGTTGTGGATGCCGCAGCCGGCCACGATGGTCACGTCGGCCCCCTCGCCGATGAAAAAGTCGTTGTAGACCTTGTCTTGGAAGCCGCCCTCGGTCAGCACCACCGGGATGTGGACCTGCTCGCCCTTGGTGAACGGCTCCACCCGGACGTCGATGCCGTCCTTGTCGGTCTTGGACTCGATGGTGATGTGGGCGGAGTTGGAGCGGAACGCCTTCTTGCCGTCGCTGCGGATGTTCACCGCACCCTCGGCCTGGCCGTCCTTCATGCCGGCCACCACTTCGAGGATGTGCTTCTGGATGTCGTTCAGCATTTCTTGTCCACCTCCAGGAGATTGCAGCCGGCGACGGTGTCGGCCAGGATTTTCGGGTAGATCCGCTCCGCCGGCCCCCGGTCCTGGATCTGGCCGTCGGCCACCAGGACAATCTCGTCGGCCAGGCGGAGGATCCGCTCCTGGTGGGAGATAATCAGGATGGTCGCGTCCTTCCGCTCGTGGATCTCCGAAAAGGTCTCGGTCAGCCGGGCGAAGGACCACAGGTCGATGCCGGCCTCGGGCTCGTCGAAAATCATCAGCGGGCAGTTCCGGGCGAGAATCGTCGCAATCTCGATGCGCTTGACCTCGCCGCCGGAGAGGCTGGTGTCCACGTCGCGATCCATATAGTCCCGGGCGCACAGGCCCACCTTCGTCAGGTAGGAGCAGGCCTCGTCGTGGCTCAGGGAACGGCCTGCGGCGATGCGCAGCAGGTCCTGGACCTTCATGCCCTTGAACCGGGGCGGCTGCTGGAAGCCGTAGGAGACGCCCAGACGGGCCCGTTCCGTCACGGTCTTGTCGGCCAGCTCCGTACCGTTCCAGAGGATGGAGCCCGACGTGGCCGGCACCAGGCCCATAATCGCCCGGGCCAGGGTCGTCTTGCCGCCGCCGTTGGGTCCGGTGATGACCAGGAACTTCCGGTCCTCCACCGTCAGGCTGACGTCTTTGAGGATGTTGGCCGTCCCGCTCTCGTCGCGGACGGTCACGCTGAGATGTTTGATTTCTAGCATGTGGATTCCCCAATTTCCTTTGTGATTTTGTTTATTCTACCATAGACCGATAGGAATTGCAACCAGCCATGAAAATTTTGCCGTCTGCGGCCGTATGAGCGGCCCGCGGAACGGCAATTCTTTATTTATAATGTATCCCTCCTTGCAGGCGGGCGGCTTTTATGATAGAATAGATTGTCAATCAACGCCCATTTTACCTGAAAGGAGCGGCTCATGTATTCCTCCGCTTATGTCTGGGCCAAGATCCTTGGCCATATTGAATCCCGGATGGGCGCGACCGTCACATCCACCTGGTTCGACGACGCCGAAGTCGTGGAGCTCAACGACCAGCAGCTGATTCTCTACACCCCCTCCCCGTTCCGCAAGGACGTCATCGAGCGGCGCTGCACCGAGTACATCCAGGACGCCATGCGCGAGCTCTTTGAAAAGGAGATCCAGGTGGTGGTCCTCAACGACACGGAGCTGAACGACTACCGCAGCCGCAAGGAGAAGCCGCGCTTTGTGGAGTTCAACCCGCAGTTCACCTTCGAGACCTTCGTGGTGGGCTCCTCCAACGAGTTCGCCCACGGGGCGGCCGTGGCCGTGGCCAACAATCCCGCCGGGGCGTACAATCCGCTGCTCATCTACGGCCCCTCGGGCCTGGGAAAGACGCACCTCCTGTACGCCATCGCCGCGGAGATCCACAAGCAGCACCCCAATTTCAACATCGTCTACGTCAAGGGCGACCAGTTCACCAACGACCTCATCGAGGCCCTCCAGCAGGGCCGCAACATGGAATTCCGCGGCAAGTACCGCAACGCCGACCTCTTTTTGATGGACGACATCCAGTTCATCGCCGGCAAGGCCTCGACCGAGGAGGAGTTCTTCCACACCTTCAACAACCTCTACGAGGCGAAGAAGCAGATTGTCCTCACCTCCGACCGGCCGCCCGAGGAGATGCTCAAGCTGGAGGACCGGCTCAAGACCCGGTTCCAGTGGGGCCTGCTGGCCGACATCATCCCGCCGGACTATGAGACCCGTATGGCCATCATCCGCAACAAGGCCGTCTCCCTGGGTCTGGAGCTGCCCGACGACGTCTGCACGTACATCGCGGAGAACATCACCACCAACATCCGCCAAATTGAGGGCGCCGTGAAGAAAATCATGGCCTACCGGGATCTGAACGGCATGACCATCGACGTGCCCTCGGTCTCCCGGGCCATCCGGGACATGTACAAGGGGAAGGCCGGGGACCTGCCCACGCCCAGTCTCATCGTGTCCGAAGTCAGCCAATATTATTCGGTGTCCGAGAGCGCCCTCCGGGGCACGCTGCGCAACAAGGGCACCGTGGAGGCCCGCCAGGTGGCCATGTACCTGATTCGCCAGCTGACCAGCCTGAGCCTGCCGGACATCGGCGAGGAGCTGAACAAGGACCACTCCACCGTGGTGTACAGCATCAAGCAGGTGGAAAAGCGGCTGGCCACCCCCGGGAACAACCTCAAAGACGTCATCCGAGACATTACGGCGAACATCAACAACAAGCTGTAAGATCCAACAAGTTCCTGTGGAATGTGGAAGGATCCCTGTGGATCCGCCCGGCTTTTCCAAGATTGGCGCCGCTTTCCACAGTTGGATGGGAAAACCGCCTGTTGGATCGCCGGCCGCCTGTGGAGAGAAACCCCTTGCTGCGACAGGCTTTGCGGCAGTTTTCCACAATTTTTCGCCCTACTACTACGGTTACTACTAAAAAAGATTCTTTCTATCTAAAAAGAGAGAAGCTACGGAGGGAAGTTTATGAAATTCGTCTGTGAGAAGGCCATTCTCGTCTCGGCCATTTCCGTGGCCTCCCGTACCGTCGCCCAGAAGAGCGCCATCGCCGCGCTGGAGGGGATCCATATCAAAGCCGGCATGAAGCTGCAGCTGACCGGCTACAACCTGGAGACCGGCATCACCGTCTCCGTCCCGGCCGACATCACAGAGCCCGGCGAGTGCATCCTGCCGTCCCGGCTGTTCTTTGAAATCATCCGGAAGCTGCCCGACGAGGAGGTCTCCGTCTCCGTGGACGAGAGTTTGCAGGTCTCCATCCGCTGCGGCATCTCCTCCTTCTCCATCACCGCCACCGACGCCGAGAACTACCCGGAGCTGCCCGACGTGGAGTATGCCAACGGCGTCGCCGTGCCCCAGCGGGCTCTGAAGGAGCTGATTTCCGGGACCATCTTCTCCGTGGCGGAGACCCAGGTGCGGCCGGTCCACACCGGCTGCCTCTTTGAGGTGGAGGACGACACCATCACCGTGGTGGCCGTGGACGGCTTCCGCCTGGCCCTGCGCCGGTGCAAGCTGGAGTCCCCCACGGGGCGGACCATGAAGTTTGTGGCCCCCGGGGCGGCGCTGAAGGAAGTGGAGAAGATCCTCGCCGACAGCGACGAGCCGGCCACGTTCACCCTGGGGACGAAGCATCTGCTCTTTGAAATCGGCGACGCCACGCTGGTCTGCCGCCTGCTGGAGGGCGACTTCCTGGACTGGCGGCGGGTGGTGCCCACGGACAATCCGATTCACCTGGCGGCCAACGTCGCCCGGCTGACGGCCTCCATCGAGCGGGTGAGCCTGATTGTCTCCGACCGGCTCAAGAGCCCGGTCCGCTGCACCTTCGGCCAGGACAGCGGCGATTTCCGCACGGTGACGACCATCGGCGCGGCCCACGACGTCTGCTCGCTGGCAGGCGACGGCAAGGACCTGGAGATTGGCTTCAACTGCCGCTACCTCCTCGAGGCGCTGCGGGCCGTTCCCACCGAGGAGACGGTGCTGGAGCTGAGCAACGGCCTGAGCCCCGTGGTCATGACGCCCCCCGACGGCAGCGGCAGCTACGCCTATATGGTGCTGCCGGTGCGGCTCAAGGAGGCGTGAGCCATGAAGGTCCGCGTCACGAGGAAGCAGGCCGACGGCCCGGTGCCGGTGGCCATTTCGACGGAGTTCATCAAGCTCCAGGACTTTCTGAAATTCTGCAACGCCGTCTCCTCCGGCGGCCTGGCCAAGAACTTCGTCCAGAACGGGCAGGTGACGGTCAACGGCCAGGTGGAGACCCGCCGGGGCCGGAAGCTCTACCCCGGGGACGTGGTCGGCTTCGGCCCGAACCAGTGGCAGGTGGCGGCCCATGAGGCTTGACCGCCTGGCGCTCCGGGGATTTCGGAACTATGTGGAGCTGGAGGCGGCGTTCGTGCCGGGCGTCAACCTGATTGTGGGCGACAACGCCCAGGGGAAGACGAATCTGCTCGAGGCCATTACGTACCTCTCCATGGGCCGCTCCTTCCGCACCCGGCGGGAGCAGGAGCTCATCGGCATCGGTGCGCCGTTCGCCGAGCTGGAGGCCGGCCTCTTCTCCCACGGCCGGGAACAGTCCGTCCGCGCGCTGCTGTTCCCGGGCCGCAAGCCGCGGCAGCTCTATCTGGGCGGCGTCCGCCAGAAGTCGGCCGCGGAACTGGCGGGGGTGCTGACGACGGTGCTCTTCTGCCCGGAGGACCTGCTGACCCTCAAAGCCGGCCCGGCCGCCCGCCGGCGGCTGCTGGACAACGCCCTCTGTCAGCTGCGGCCCGGCTACGCCCGGGCCCTTTCGGAGTACGGCCGCCTCCACGACCACAAGAACCGGATTCTCAAGGACCGGTATGAGCACCCGGATATCCTGGACACCCTGCCGGAGTTCAACCTCCGCATGGCCCAGACCGGGGCGGTGCTGATTGCCTACCGGGCCCGGTATATGGAGCGGCTGGCCCAGCTGACGGCGGCGTATCACCGGGAGTTTTCCGGCGGCCGGGAGCAGCTGGCCCTGCGCTACCAGACGGTCTCCAATATCCCCGACCCCCTGGCCCCCCAGCAGGAGCTGCTGCAGCGGCTGCTGGAGCACCAGCACAGCCACAACCGGGCGGAGCTGGAGTCGGGCCAGTGCCTGTCGGGGCCCCACCGGGACGACTTCGACGTCCAGCTGGACGGCGTCAGCCTCAAGGGCTTCGGCTCCCAGGGGCAGATCCGCACGGCGGCCATCTCCCTGAAGCTGGCCGAGCGGGAGATCTTCCGCCGGGACACCGGCGAGGAGCCGATTTTGCTGCTCGACGACGTCCTCTCCGAGCTGGACCCGGCCCGGCAGGACTTTGTTTTGAACCGAATCCTCTCAGGGCAGGTGTTCATCACCTGCTGCGAGCGCAGCCGCGTGACGGAGATTGGCCGGGTTCTGACCATCGACCACGGCCGGCTGCTGGAAGGAGCGTAATATGTATATCCCCATCGGCAGCGATATGGCCGTCCGGGACGAGGCCATTGTCGGCATCTTCGACCTGGACAACACCAGCTGCTCCAAGCACACCCGGGCCTTTCTGCGGAGCGCCGAGGAGGCCGGCCAGGTGGTCACGGTCACCGATGAGCTGCCCAAGGCCTTCGTGCTGACCCGGGAGTTCACTATGGACCGGGTGTATTTGACACAGTTTTCCGCCGCCACCATCGAGCGGCGCAGCGAAAAGCGGCAGTTTTGAGCCGGAACCAACGGAAGGAGTTACGACACATGGCAGACGAACGCAACCCGTTACAGGAGTATGATGCAGCCCAGATCCAAGTCCTCGAGGGCCTGGAGGCCGTCCGCAAGCGGCCGGGCATGTATATCGGCTCCACCTCCTCCTCCGGCCTGCACCATCTGGTCTATGAGATTGTGGACAACTCCATCGACGAGGCCCTGGCCGGCTTCTGCACCGAGATTACCGTCGCCATCAACGAGGGCAACACCATCACCGTCACCGACAACGGCCGCGGCATCCCGGTGGACATCCAGCCCCAGACGGGCCGCCCGGCCCTGGAGGTGGTCTACACCGTCCTCCACGCCGGCGGCAAGTTCGGCGGCGGCGGCTACAAGGTCTCCGGCGGCCTCCACGGCGTCGGCGCCAGCGTCGTCAACGCGCTGAGCGAGTGGCTCGTGGTCCAGGTCCACCGGGACGGGCACATCTATGAGATGCGCTTCTCCCGGGGCCACATCACCCAGGAGATGAAAATCATCGGCTCCACCGACCACTCGGGCACCGTGGTGACGTTCAAGCCCGACGGGGAGATCTTCGACGACCTCGTCTACGACTATGAGATCCTCCACACCCGGATGCGGGAGCAGGCCTTCCTCAACGGCGGCCTGCGGATTACCACCATCGACCGCCGGCCGGGCCTGGAGCAGCAGGACACCATGCACTACGGCGGCGGCATCCGGGAGTTCGCCGTCTGGCTCAACCGCGCCAAGACGGCCCTGCACCCCGAGGCCATCTATATGTCCGGCCGCCGGGGCGACGCCATGGCCGAGGTGGCCATGCAGTACAACGACAGCTACACCGACACCATCCTCTCCTTCGCCAACAACATCCACACGCCCGAGGGCGGTATGCACGAGACGGGCTTCAAGACGGCCCTGACCCGCGTGCTCAACGCCTACGGCATGAAGAACGGCATCATCAAGACCGACGCCGACAAGGTCAGCGGCGACGACTGCCGCGAGGGCCTCTCCTGCGTCATCTCCGTGAAGCTGACCGACGCGCAGTTCGAGGGCCAGACGAAGGCGAAGCTGGGCAACGCCTATATCCGCACCCTGGTGGACAACGTCGTCAACGAGCAGCTGACGACGTACTTTGAGGAGCACCCCCAGGTGGCCAAGGTGATTCTCGAGAAGGCCATGACGGCCAACCGCGCCCGGGAGGCCGCTCGGAAGGCCCGGGAGTCCATCCGCCGCAAGACGGCCCTGGGCGGCAGCGGGATGCCCGACAAGCTGCGCGACTGCAACGAGCGCAATCCGGAGCTGACCGAGCTCTACATCGTCGAGGGCGACTCGGCAGGCGGCTCGGCCACCCAGGGGCGGGACTCCCGGTTCCAGGCGATTCTCCCCCTGTGGGGCAAAATGCTCAACGTCGAGAAGGCCCGGGCCGACAAGGTCTACGGCAACGACAAACTCCAGCCGGTCATCACGGCCCTGGGGGCCGGCATCGGCGACGAGTTCGATTTGTCGAAGCTCCGCTACCACAAGGTCATCATCATGGCCGATGCCGACGTGGACGGCAGCCACATCCGGACGCTGCTTTTGACGTTCTTCTTCCGCTTCATGCGGCCGTTGATTGAGCACGGGTACGTCTACGCGGCGGTGCCGCCCCTCTACAAGCTGGTCCGGGGCAAGCAGCAGCGGGTGGCCTTCTCCGACCCGGAGCGGGACGCCATCTCCGCCGAGATGCGCGGCGACAACCCCAACGCCAAGGTGGACATCAGCCGCTACAAAGGCCTGGGCGAGATGGACGCCCACGAGCTGTGGGAGACGACCATGGACCCGGCCACGCGGACCCTCAAGCGCATCGCCCTGGACGACGCCGTCAAGGCCGACGAGACCTTCACGATTCTCATGGGCGAAAAGGTCGAACCCCGGAAGGAGTTCATCGAGAAGAACGCGAAGTACGCGGTAAATCTCGACTACTGATGGAGGAAAGGAAGCCCCTATGAGCAAAAAACCGCAGTACGACCCCGAGGAGATCCGGTTTCCGGACCAGACCATCGTCACGGCGCCGCTGGTGCAGGAGATGGAAAAATCCTACATCGAGTACGCCATGTCGGTCATCGTCAGCCGGGCCCTGCCCGACGTCCGGGACGGCCTGAAGCCCGTCCACCGGCGGATCCTCTACGCCATGTATGAGGACAACCTCACCCACGACAAGCCCTTCAAAAAGTCGGCCACCTGCGTCGGCGACGTGCTGGGCCGGTACCACCCCCACGGCGACGGCTCGGTCTACGACGCCCTGGTCCGGCTGGCCCAGGACTTCTCGATGCGCTACCCGCTGGTGGACGGCCACGGCAACTTCGGCTCCATCGACGGCGACCCCCCGGCCGCCTACCGGTACACCGAAGCCCGCCTGGACAAGATTGCCGCCGAGATGCTCCGGGACATCGACAAGGAGACCGTGGACTGGGACCCCAACTTTGA
>CAJFNZ010000187.1 GCA_904395905.1 uncultured Oscillospiraceae bacterium
GGACGTCATCAAGTTCATCTACGACAACATCATGTACGCCGAGCTGAACACCAAGTCCGACTACTGCCAGGTCTGCGGCTTCGACGGTGAGATTGCAATCCAGGAGGACGAGGACGGCAAGCTGGTCTGGGTCTGCCCCAGCTGCGGCAACCGCGACCAGAGCAAGATGAACGTCGCGCGGCGTACCTGCGGCTACATCGGCACCCAGTTCTGGAACCAGGGCCGCACCCAGGAGATCCGCGAGCGGGTGCTCCACCTGTGACGGTCTGCCGGCCCGGTTAGAAGCAGCAAACTTTTTGCGGAAAATCCCCGGAAAAACCCCGCCCTTCCCAGGAAGGGCGGGACTTTTTCGGAGATATTTCCCTTGCAATCCCCCTGCCGGCGCAGTAGAATAGGGGGAAACTTGCAAAGCGAGGTCTTCCCCATGACGAATCTTCTGCCGCGGCTGTGTATCCGCGACTATCAAAACCTCGACAATCCCCGCGTCCGCTCGGCCTACGGCAAGCTGGCCGGCGCCGTGGGCATCGTCTGCAACGTGCTGCTCTTCGGCGCCAAGCTGGCCGTGGGCACCCTGTCGGGCAGCGTCTCCATCACCGCCGACGCCGTCAACAACCTCTCCGACGCCTCCAGCTCGGTGGTGACGCTCATCGGCTTCAAGCTGGCCGAGAAGCCGGCCGACGCCGACCACCCCTTCGGCCACGCCCGCATCGAGTACCTGTCCGGGCTCATCGTCGCGGCCATGATTCTGATGATTGGCGTGGAGCTGGTCAAGAGTTCCTTCGACAAGATCCTCCACCCGGCGGCCGTGGACTTCTCCCTGGCCGCGGCGCTGGTGCTGCTGCTGTCCATCGCGCTGAAGCTGTGGATGGCCCACTTCAACCGGGCCCTCGGCCGGCGGATCCAGTCGGAGACGCTGATTGCCACCGCGGCCGACAGCCGCAACGACGTCATCTCCACGGCGGCCGTCTTCCTGGCCGGGGCCGTGGGCCAGGTGACCGGCTGGCGGGTGGACGGCTACATGGGCCTGGCCGTGGCGCTGTTCATCCTGTACAGCGGCGTCTCCATCGCCAAGGACACCATCGACCCCCTCCTGGGCGAGGCGCCCAGCCCGGAGCTCATCGAGATGGTCTCCCGGGAGATCCGCAGCTACGACAAGGTCCTGGGAATCCACGACCTGATGGTCCACGACTACGGCCCCGGCCGCCGCTTCGCCAGCGTCCATGTGGAGATGGACAGCCATGAGGACCCCCTGGTCTGCCACGACATCATCGACGACATCGAGCGCGACTTCCTTCAAAAGCACCGGATCCACCTGGTCATCCACTACGACCCCATCGTCACCGACGACGACGAGCTGAACGAGATGCGCGCGCTGACGTGCCGGATTATCGACGAGCTGGACCCCCGGTTCACGCTCCACGACTTCCGGATGGTCCGGGGCCCCGGCCACACAAACCTGGTCTTCGATTTGGTGATTCCCTTTGAGCTGGCCGACAGGAAGCGGGAGCTCTCCCGGGAAATCAACCGCCGCATCAAGGCCGTGGACGAGAAATACAACGCGGTCATCACCTTCGACGACGCCACCTTCAACGACTAAGACAACGCGCGGCGCTGCGGAAATCCGCAGCGCCGCTTGTATGGGGTAGAAGGAATTGGGGGCTATGTCTTCGGATGGCAGGCCCCGTGGCCGGGGCAGGATTCGCATCCGCAGCCGCAGCCGCCCTTCCCCTGCCGCCGGTTGTGGATGCCCCGCGCGACAATGGCCACGAACACGGCCGCAATCACCAGGGCAATGAGAATGGTGGGGGCGTTCATCACAATCCATCCTTTCCGAGTCGGGCGCCGTCCGGATGACGGCGGATGCCGTTACTTCGCCGCCGCGACGGCGCGAGCGTTGAGGGTGGTCTCCTCGTACTTGTTCTTCCGGACCAGCAGGTACACCAGCAGGGCCAGCAGCACAACGGCCGCCACCGTGCCCAGGCCGAAGCCGCCGCCGGTGAACAGGCTGCCCAGCTGATAGACAATCAGGGAAATCACATAGGCGAACACGCACATATAGCCGATGGCAAACAGCGTCCACTTGGCGTTGTTCATCTCCCGCTTGATGGCGCCCATGGCCGCGAAGCAGGGGGCGCAGAGCAGGTTGAAAATCATGAAGGAGTAGGCCGACAGGGCCGTGTAGTGGGCCGCGACGGCCGCCCAGAGGCTCGGGTCGTCCTCGGCCAGGTCCGCGCCCAGGCCGAAGAGCACGCCGAAGGTGGAGACGACGTTCTCCTTGGCGATGAGGCCCGTGACCACGGCCACGGTGGCCCGCCAGTTGCCGAAGCCCAGGGGCGCGAAGA
>CAJFNZ010000188.1 GCA_904395905.1 uncultured Oscillospiraceae bacterium
CGGGCGGCCTGCTGCATATTGTGGGTGACCATGATGATGGTGTACTTCTCTTTCAGCTCCACCGCCAGATCCTCGATCTTGGAGGTGGAGATGGGGTCCAGAGCGCTGGTGGCCTCGTCCATGAGCAGGATATCCGGCTCCACGGCCAGAGCACGGGCGATGCACAGACGCTGCTGCTGGCCGCCGGAGAGGCCCAGGGCGGATTTCTTCAGCCGGTCCTTGACCTCGTCCCAGATGGCCGCCGACCGGAGGGAGCGCTCGACGATGTCGTCCAGCTTCACCTTGCTGCGGATGCCGTGGGTCCGGGGGCCGTAGGCCACGTTGTCAAAGATGGACATGGGGAAGGGGTTCGGCTTCTGGAAGACCATGCCAATCCGCTTCCGGAGCCACGTGACGTTGACGTCGCTGCTGTAAATGTCCTGGCCGCGGTAGAGCAGCTTCCCCTGGATGGTCACGCCGGGAATCAGGTCGTTCATCCGGTTGATGGTCTTCATAAACGTGGACTTGCCGCAGCCCGAGGGACCGATGAGGGCGGTGATTTCCTTCTCGGGGATCTCCATGGTGATGCCCTTGAGGGCCTGATGGTCCCCGTAGAAGAGGTCCAGGTTTTCCGATTTCAAAATGGTTTCAGCCATGATACAGCTCCTTTCCTGCTTACCGCTTGAGCTTCTTGCCGGCCAGCGCCGCGGCCAGGTTGATGATGATGGTCAGCGCCAGGAGGATGGTCGCGATGGAGAACGCCACGGCGAAGTCGGCCCGCTCCTTGGCGTAGACGTAGAGGGCCACGGTCAGCGTTGCGCCGGAGCTCTTGATGAAGTTCGAGATGGTGGAGAAGTCCTGCATCATCGTGGACATACTGACGGTGTACATGAGGATGGCGCTCTCGCCGACGATGCGGCCCACGGCCAGGATGCAGCCGGTGACGATGCCGTCGATGCTGCTGGGCAGGACCACCGTGCGAATCATGTGCCATTTGCCGCTGCCCAGGCCCAGCGAGCCCTCGCGGTAGGACTGGGGCACGGTCTTCAGGCTCTCCTGGGTGGTGCGGATAATCGTGGGCAGGACCATAATCACCAGGGTCAGGGAGCCGGCCAGCAGGGTCTTGCCCATCCGGAGGCTGGTGCAGAAGATGATGTTGCCCACCAGGGCGTAGATAATCGAGGGGATGCCGGCCAGTGTCTCGGTGGCGAACTCGATGACGTTCACCAGCCGGCGGTTCCGGGCGTACTCGGTCAGGTAGATGGCCGCGCCCACGCCCAGGGGCAGCACGATAATCAGGGAGACGAGGATGACGTAGAGCGTGTTGCAGATGGCCGGCAGGATGCCGACGGTGTCGTTGAGGACGCTCTCGGCCGTGCTCAGGAACTCCCAGCTGATGCCCGGGATGCCCTGGTAGCAGATGTAGCCGATGAGGAAAATCAGCAGCCCGCAGGTGACGATGGCGCACAGATACAGCAGCGCCCGCATACAGATTTCATACGTGCGCCGGGTGGCGGTCAGCTTCTGGTTCATGGCTCAGTCCTCCCCCTTGTTGTGCTTGAGCACCACGTTGAGCAGCACATTGATAATCATGATGAAGAGGAACAGCACCAGGCCGATGGAGAAGAGGGCGTTCCGCTGGAGGCTGCCCACCTGGGCGTAGTTCATCTCGATGGCGATGCCGGTGGTGAGGAAGCGGACGCTGGAGAAGAGCGACGGCATGTTGGCCACGTTGCCGGCCACCATCATGATGGCCATGGCCTCGCCGATGGCCCGACCGATGCCCAGGACCACGGCGGCGGCGATGCCGCTCTTGGCCGCCGGGACGCTGACGCGGAAGTACGTCTCCAGGCTGGTGGCGCCCAGGGCCAGGCTGGCCTCCTCATACTCCTTCGGCACGGCCTGGAGGGCCGTCTCGGAGACGGAGATAATGGACGGGAGAATCATCACCGCCAGGACGAGGATGGCGGCAAAGAGACTGTCGCCGGCGGGGAGGTTGAAGGTGGTGCGGATCCACGGCAGCAGGACAATCATGCCCACCAGGCCATAGACCACCGAGGGGATGCCGGCCAGGAGGTTGACCATGGGCCGGATGACGGCGGCCAGCTTCGGCGGGGCCACCTTGGCCAGGAAGACCGCCGTGAAGAAGCCGATGGGCACGCCGATGACAAAGGCCCCGGCGGTGCCGTAGATGGAGGTGAGAATCATTGGCAGGATGCCGAACTGGTTGTCATTGGCCCGCCAGGTGTCGCCGAAGAGGAAGTCGATGAGGCCGATTTCCCGGATGGCCGGCAGGCCGGAGATAATCAGGTAGATGCTGATAATCAGCACGAAGCCCACGGCAATCAGGCCGCAGATGAGGAACACGACCTGCATCACCCATTCGGCGGATTTGCCCAGGCCGCCCTTGGCGGCGGAGCGGGGCTGCGCGCCGGAGGTGGAGGAGACGTCTTTCATAGAGAACCGCCTTTCGTTCAGAATTCCAGGAGTTGCGGCGGCCGATTTCGACAGCCGACGGACAGGCATGGCGCGAGACACGACCGGGCCCGGCCGTGTCTCGCGAGGGTTCTGAAGGAATTGGGGGAGGTCAGGGAGCCACAGCGCCGGCAGCGGCGATGTACTCGGCAACCTCGTCGCTCATGGCGTAGTCCAGGAAGGCCTGGGCGGCGGGGGACAGCTCGGTGCCCTCCTTGGTGACCATGACGAAGGGGCGCTGAATCTGGTAGGTGCCGTCCTTGACGGTCGCCTCCGAGGGGGCCACGCCGCCGACCTTCACGGCCTTGACGGTGTCGTCTACGGCCGACAGGGAGGCGTAGCCGATGGCGTTGGGGTTGGAGGCCACGTTGGCAATCACGTCGCCGGTGGAGCCGTACTCGTTGGTGTAGACGCAGGCGCCTTCCACGCCGACAATCTCCTCAAAGGCGCCGCGGGTGCCGGAACCGTCCTCGCGGCCCAGGACCGCGATGGGAAGGTCCTCGCCGCCCAGCTCGGACCAGTTGGCAACCTCGCCGGTGTAGATCTGGGCAATCTGCTCGACCGTCAGGTCCTCGACGCCGTTCTCCGGGTTGACCACGATGGCCACGCCGTCCAGGGCGACAATGTTTTCCACGGCGCCTTCACTCTTTTCCTCGTCCTTCAGGGCGCGGCTGGAGAGGCCAATGTCCACAGTGCCGGCCAGCACGGCCTCAATGCCCGCGCCGGAACCGGTGCCGGAGTAGTTGACGGTCACGTCGGGCTGCACCTCGCGGAAGGTCTCCTGGAGGACGGCCATGACGTCGGCCATGGAGGTGGAACCGTCGGTGTTCACCACGCCGGAGACGGTCTCGCCGGCAGCGGTGTCGTCGGCGGCAGCAGTGTCGTCGGCAGCGGCGGTGTCATCGGTGGTGGCGGTGTCGCTGCCGGTCGTGGTATCCGCCGTATCGGTGGTGGTGCTGCCGGTATCCGCAGCGGTGTCCGTGGTGCTGCTGGAGCAGCCGGCGAACAGGCCCAGGGCCATCACCAGGGACAGCGCCAGGCAGAGAAACTTTTTCATTTTCTTGATTCTCCTTTTGGTTTTGATGGATTTGGGATGATGTTCAGTACGGTTATGATGATACAGATGGATTGTAAAATTCGAAAGGACGGGAAAATCAAATCTATGTAAAATCCGATTTTCCTTGACATCGACGGAAATCGGTGTATACTGGACGTAGTTAATGGCATATGCCAGAAATGGGGGGGGACACCTGTGGCGAGGCCGAAAAAGGGCCGGCGGGTCTGCCGGCTGCCGGGCACGTGCCGGTTCGGCCCCCTGGACGGCGACGGACCCTACGGCGTGGTGACCATGGGGGTGGAGGAGCTGGAGGCCCTGCGGCAGATGGACCTGGAGGGCCTGAGCCAGGAGGCCTGCGCGGCGCGGATGGGCGTGGCCCGCTCCACGGCCCAGGCCATCTACCAGAGCGCCCGGCAGAAGCTGACGCGCTGCCTGGTGGACGGCCTGGAGCTGCGGATTGCCGGCGGCAGCTACGCGCTGTGCCGCGGCTGCGGCTGCGCCGACTGCCCGGGGCCCCTCACGACGGCAAATCATCAGGAGGGAACGACGATGAAACAGATTGCAGTGACGTATGAAGACGGGCAGATCTATCAGCACTTCGGCCACACCAGCCAGTTCAAGCTGTACCAGGTGGACGGCGGCCGGGTGACGGCCAGCCGCGTGGTGGGCACCGGCGGCCAGGGCCACGGGGCGCTGGCCGGCTTCCTGCGGGAGCAGGGGGTGGACACGCTGATTTGCGGCGGCATCGGCGGCGGCGCCCGGACGGCCCTGGCCGAGGCGGGGATCCAGCTGTACGGCGGCGTCACCGGTTCGGCGGACGAGGCGGTGGCGGCGCTCCTGGCCGGGACCTTGCAGTACCAGCCGGATATCGTGTGCAGCCACCACAGCCACGAGGAGGGCCACACCTGCGGCCACCACCAGGGCGGCGACTGCGGCCACGGCAGCTGTCACGAATAACGGTTCTGTGAAAACGGCGCCGGCGGGCCCCCTCGACAGGGGTTCGCCGGCGCGCGTCTGTCCGGGCTCTGCTCCGGTCAGCGGCAGCTGGGCCGGTGGTCCACATAGCCCTCCACCCAGCCGGTGTCCTTGTGGCAGACGGGGCAGACCTTCCAGGGCTCGGCGGCCTCCAGGATATAACCGCAGTTGAGGCAGCGCCAGACCTTGGGCTCGCGGCTGCGGTAGAGGCTGCCGTCGGTGTACTGCCGCTTGGCCTCGGCAAAGACCTGGTGGTGGAGGCCCTCGATGGCCGCGATGTTCTCCCAGAGGGCTGCGGCGTCGGGGTAGCCCTCCTCCCGGGCCGTCTTGGCGAAAGCAGGGTAGACCTCCTGATGCTCCTGGGCCTCGCCGTCGGCGGCGAACTGCAGGTTCTCGGCGGTGTTCCCCAGCTGGTAGGGGTAACCGGCCGACAGCTCCAGGTTGTCCAGGGAGCGGCCGGCCAGCTTCGTCAGCATCTCGAGGAACTCCTTGGCGTGGACCTTCTCGTTGTCGGCGGTCTGGTCGAAGATCCGGGCCAGGTACTCCTGCTGCTCCTTGCGGGCCTGCTCGGCGTAGACGGTGTAGCGGGCGCGGGCCTGGGACTCGCCGGCGATGCTCCGGGCCAGGTTCTGGCACGTCTGGGATTTCAGAAATTCCATGGGAATCGGCTCCTTTTCAAAAGTGTTGGCATGGATAGGTTGCCCAGGTTTGGGGGAAACCATCCCGGCCGGCCGCGGATGCCGGATATTTGCGGCGCCGCGCGATTTTACCCTTGCAAAACGGCGCGGCTTGTGGCATAATATCCAGGCAGACCATGCAGAGATTCGGAGCGGTATCGAAGTGGTCGTAACGAGCTTGACTCGAAATCGTGGTCGCTACTCGGTAGTTCCCTGTCCGGAATCCCTTGATTTTACGGGGTTTTTCGGGTATTCTTAACTTAATATTTTTGCTTGTTCTCCCCATCAGTTCTCCCC
>CAJFNZ010000189.1 GCA_904395905.1 uncultured Oscillospiraceae bacterium
ACGGCTTTGATGGCTCCAAGGGCGTGGTGGTGCTGGCCGCCACCAACCGGCCCGAGTCCCTGGACCCGGCGCTGACGCGGCCGGGCCGCTTCGACCGGCGGGTGCCGGTGGAGCTGCCGGACCTCCAGGGCCGCGAGGAGATCCTCAAGGTCCACGCCAAGAAAATCAAGGTGGCCGAGGACGTGGACTACGGGAAAATCGCCCGGATGGCCTCAGGCGCCTCGGGCGCGGAGCTGGCCAACATCGTCAACGAGGCCGCCCTGCGGGCCGTCCGGGACGGCCGCCGCTTCGCCACCCAGGCCGACCTGGAGGAGAGCATCGAGGTGGTCATCGCCGGATATCAGAAGAAGAACGCCATCCTCACCGACCGGGAGAAGAAGGTGGTGGCCTACCACGAGATTGGCCACGCCCTGGTGGCGGCCAAGCAGACCAACTCCGCCCCGGTGCAGAAAATCACCATCGTCCCCCGGACCTCGGGGGCCCTGGGCTACACGATGCAGGTGGAGGAGGGCAACCACTACCTGATGAGCCGGGAGGAGCTGGAGAACAAGATTGCCACGCTGACCGGCGGACGCGCCGCCGAGGAGGTGGCGTTCCAGTCGGCGTCCACCGGCGCGTCCAACGACATCGAGCAGGCCACGAAGCTGGCCCGGGCGATGATTGCCCGGTACGGCATGAGCGAGGACTTCGACATGGTGGCCATGGAGGCCGTGACGAACCAGTACCTGGGCGGCGACACGTCCCTGAGCTGCTCGCCGGAGACCCAGACGAAAATCGACCAGGCGGTGGTCGCCCTGGTGAAGCGGCAGCACCGGAAGGCGCTGGACATCCTCCAGGAGAACCGGATCCAGCTGGACCGGCTGGCACAGCACCTCTACGAGCGGGAGACCATCACCGGCGAGGAGTTCATGGCGCTGCTGAACGCCCCGGCCGCGGAATCAACGGACGCATAGGGCTGCGGAGCACCGGCGGCCGTACCGAGGGTACGGCTCTGCCGGTGCTTTAGACTGTCAAAAAACCGTAATGTTGTGCGAGAGGGCAACATACATCTTGCATGGAAAGAGCCCTCGGCAGAGTTTCGCCGCCCGGAGGCGGCGAAAGAAAGTCAAAATCCGTTTTTTCCGGGGACATGCGCCTCGGAAAAAACACTTTACAGGCTCCAAGTGTGCGGCCCAATGGGCCGTGCGCGCAGGAGCCTGTATCCCTTCTCCAAAATGCCTGCATTTTGGAGACAGCGTGTCGAGTTTCTCGACACGCTGAGCCCCGGCGTATAAATTCATAAATATTTCAAAAAACACCTATTGACAACGGCGGGAGAGAGTGGTACAGTACACTTAGCACTCAGAGAGAGTGAGTGCTAAAACCGGAGAGGAGCGCAGGAAGATGGAGCTGACCGAGCGGAAGAAGAAAATCCTTCGGGCCATCGTGGACTGCTACATCCAGACGGCGGAGCCGGTGGGCTCCAAGGCCATTGCGGCGCTGCCGGACATGGATGTCTCCTCGGCCACCATCCGCAACGAAATGGCGGATCTGACGGAGATGGGCTACCTGGAGCAGCCCCACACCTCCGCCGGGCGGGTCCCCTCGCCGGCCGGGTACCGGCTGTACGTCAACGAGCTGATGGAGGGCTACCGCCTCTCCATGGACGAGACGCAGAGCCTCAACCAGGCCATGGAGCTGCGGCTCCAGGAGTTCGACAAGGCCATGAGCCAGGTGGGCAAGATGGTCTCGAACCTGACGAACCTGCCGGCCTACGCCGTCACCTCCCGGGCCGGGGTGGAGCCGTCCGTCAAGCACTTTGAAATCCTCAGCGCCGAGGCCGGCAGCTTCATCCTGGTGGTCCTGACGAACACCGAGGCCGTGAAGAACAAGCTCATCAAGCTGCCGCTCCACGTCCACGAGCAGGATCTGCGGCTGCTGTCCGCCGTCCTCAACGCCACGCTGACCGACTTGACGGTGGAGCAGATTACGCCGGAGATCCTCAGCAAAATCGGCAAGTCCGCCGGGGCCGCCGCCGATTTGGTGCCCATCATCGTGGACTACACCGTCCGGGTCCTCCAGGAGCAGCGCCACAGCGACGTCTACCTGACCGGCCAGATGAAGCTGTTGCAGCAGCCGGAGTACCGGGACGTGGAGAAGGCGCAGGAGGTCCTCTCCACGCTGGATGAGGACGTCATCGCCAACCTGCCGGCTCCGGTGGACGGGCCCGTGCAGATTCTCGTGGGCCCGGAGAACATCGCCAAGGAGCTCAAGGACACGTCGGTCGTCATGACCCGCTTCGACATCGGCGACGGGATGCAGGGGATGATTGGCGTCGTGGGCCCGACCCGCATGGACTACGCCAGGGTCACGGCCCGGCTCAGCTACTTTGCCGAGAGCCTGGGCCGGATGTTCGGAAAGAGCGAACTGCCGCCCTCCGGTGAGGAGACAGGCGGCGATACGGAGTAACAATAAGGATATGTGAGGACTTATGGCAAAGGAAAAGAAGCAAAACCCCCAGGCCGAAGCGCCTGAGGAGCAGACGGTGCAGGCACAAGAAGACGCGGCCCAGGCCGCTGAGGCCTCCCAGGAGGCGCAGGCGTCCCAGGAGCCGGCCGCAGCGTCCGGCCAGGTGGAGCAGCTCCAGGCGGAGCTGGCCGCCGAGAAGGACAAATATCTGCGGCTCCTGGCCGAGTACGACAACTTCCGCAAGCGCAGCCAGAAGGAAAAGGACAATCTCTACACCGACATCCGGGCGGAGATTGTCGGGAAGTTCCTGCCGGTTTACGACAATCTCGAGCGGGCGCTCAACCAGCCCACGGCCGACGAGGCCTACAAAAAGGGCGTGGAGATGACCATGGGCGGCCTGATTGAGGTGATGGAGAAGCTGGGCGTGGTGTCCTTCGGCGACGTGGGCGACGCCTTCGACCCCAATATGCACAACGCGGTGATGCACTGCGAGGACGAGAGCCTGGGCGAAAACGTCCTGGCCGAGGTCTTCCAGAAGGGCTTCCGCCTGGGCGACAAGGTCGTCCGGTTCGCCATGGTCCGCGTGGCGAACTGAATTCCATAACTTTGTAAAAAATTAGCTTTCATATAGGAGGAAGAACCATTATGTCTAAGATTATCGGTATCGATCTTGGTACTACCAATTCCTGCGTGGCCGTCATGGAAGGCGGCGAGCCGGTCGTCATCCCCAACGCCGAGGGCAACCGCACCACCCCGTCCGTCGTGGCCTTCTCGAAGACCGGCGAGCGCATGGTCGGCCAGGTGGCAAAGCGCCAGGCCGTGACGAACCACGAGCGCACCATCTCGTCCATCAAGCGCCACATGGGCTCGGACTACCGCGTGGACATCGACGGCAAGAAGTACACGCCGCAGGAAATCAGCGCCATGATTCTCCAGAAGCTCAAGGCCGACGCCGAGGCCTACCTGGGCGGCACCGTCTCCGAGGCCGTCATCACCGTCCCGGCCTACTTCAACGATGCCCAGCGCCAGGCCACCAAGGACGCCGGCAAGATTGCCGGCCTGGAGGTCAAGCGGATTATCAACGAGCCCACCGCCGCGGCCCTGGCCTACGGCGTGGACAAGGAAGCCGAGCAGAAGATTATGGTCTACGACCTGGGCGGCGGCACCTTCGACGTGTCCATCCTGGACATCGGCGACGGCGTCATCGAGGTCCTGGCCACCAACGGCAACACCCACCTGGGCGGCGACGACTTCGACGACTGCGTCATCAAGTACCTGGTCAGCGAGTTCAAGAAGGCCGAGGGCATCGACCTGAGCAATGACAAGGTCGCCATGCAGCGCCTGAAGGAGGCCGCCGAGAAGGCGAAGATCGAGCTGTCCGGCGTCACCACCACGAACATCAACCTGCCGTATATCACCGCCGACGCCAACGGCCCGAAGCACCTGGACGTGACCCTGACCCGGGCCAAGTTCAATGAGCTGACGGCCCACCTGGTGGACGCCACCATGGGCCCCGTGCGCCAGGCCATGGCCGACGCCGGCCTGAAGGCCGAGGATCTGAGCAAGGTCCTGCTGGTGGGCGGCTCCACGAGAATCCCCGCCGTGCAGGAGGCCGTCAAGGGC
>CAJFNZ010000190.1 GCA_904395905.1 uncultured Oscillospiraceae bacterium
ATCCTGCGGGGGAGCAGTACGAAGGCTGCGCCGGGTGTCCAATGGGTGTCCGGTTGGCAAAGTCCGCTTTGCTCCGACGTGTTTTTTCATTTCGCTGCGGGCCGGTGCCTCAGAGGGCTCCGCCGGCAGTTTACCACAATCCCGCGGGCGGCGCAAGCACAATCCGCGCCGGCGGCGGGACGCCTCGCACCGTGCAAGGAGGGACTTGCCCATGAATCGGTTGCCCCAATTCCACATCGTCGCCCGGATGCGCAGCGACTTTCCCACCAAGTTCGGCATCCCCCGTCAGAGCGGGCTGGTGGAACAGCTGCAATCGACCGTCGTCTTCGAGCCGCCCTACCGGGACCCCGCGGCGCTGCGGGGGCTGGAGGGCTTCTCCTACATCTGGCTCCTCTGGGTCTTCTCCGAGGCGGCCCGGGAGGGCTGGTCCCCGACGGTGCGGCCGCCGCGGCTGGGCGGCAACACCAGGGTCGGCGTCTTCGCCTCCCGTTCGCCCTTCCGGCCCAACCCCATCGGCCTCTCGCTGGTGCGGCTGGAGGCTGTCGCCCAGCGCCCCGGGCTGGGGACGGTGCTGGAGGTCTCTGGGGCGGACCTGATGGACGGGACGCCGATTCTCGACATCAAGCCCTACGTGCCCTACGCCGACAGCCGGCCCGACGCCCTGGGCGGCTTCGCCCAGACGGCCCCGGAGCCGCGGCTGGCGGTGGACTGTCCGCCGGCTCTGCTGGAGCCGGTCCCTCTGGACCGGCGGGAGGCCCTGCTGGGCGTCCTGGCCCAGGATCCCCGGCCGGCCTATCAGCGGCAGCCGGAGCGGGTCTACGGCCTGGATTTTGCGGGCTTCCGCGTCCGGTTCACCGTGGCAGGGGACACCCTGACGGTGCAGGAGGTCGCCAAAATCCCGGAGTGACTGCGGGCAAAGCCGCCGGCCACAGCGGGCTGTGTGTTCTGGCCCCTGCGGCGCACGGTTTGGAGACGACGTGTTGAAATATTTGGGATATGGAAACGGGCAGCCGGGAAAACCGGCTGCCCGTTTCCATATCCCGGGGAAGGGAGAACGTGGCGTTCCTTCAGGCGAGCGGCTCGCGAGGGGAGAAGCCCTCAAAGATGGGGGTGGCCCCGTCAGCCTCGGCCTCGGTCATGGCCGCCGCGTCGGTGATGGTCCAGGAGAACTCCCGCAGCCCCAGCCGCCGGCAGAGGCGCAGGCCCCAGGTACGGCGGTCCTCAAACCGGTAGGCGATGAAGTCCGGCCGGGACAGCCAGTTGAGCAGCAGATGGCTCAGCAGGAAGGCCCCTGCCGGGTGGACCTCCCGGTCCTTCCGGAAGTCCCGGGCCAGCTGGCCCCGGATGCACCCTGGCATCTGCCGGCGGAAGCAGCGCATCGCCCAGGGGTGGAAGGACTGGACGCAGAAGGGGCCCCGGTGCTCCGCCAGAGCTCGGGCCAGCGCCTCGGCCAGGGGGGCGCAGTCCCGCCAGTTCCGGGGTTTCATCTCGATGAGCAGCGGCAGGCCGCCGGCGAACAGGGGCAGCACTTCCTCCAGCATCGGAATCCGCTCCCCGGTGCCGCAAAGACGCAGCGCCGACAGCTCCGCGGCCGTCCGCTCCTCCAGCGTCCCGGCCGCGCCGCAGATCCGCTCCAGCCGGCTGTCGTGAAACACGGCCAGGCGGCCGTCCCGGGTCAGATGGACGTCCAGCTCCGCCCCGAAGCCGGCCGCCGCCGCCCGCCGGAAGGCGGGCAGGGAGTTCTCCGGCACACCGGCGGCCGCGTCGTGGAGCCCGCGGTGGGCGTAGCGGCAGCGGTACAGCTCCGGCCGCCGCGCCAGTGCGCCGCGCCGGCCGGAGACGGCCCAGACGAGCAGCACCGCCGCCGCCAGCGCAATTCCCAGCAGCGCCATGGCGTCCCCTCCCTTCCCGTGGAATTCTCTGCGGCCATTATACTCCCGCCGGCGGGCCGCCGCAAGTCCGGCGTGGTTGACAGCCGCCGGGGCCAGGCCGTATACTACCGGAGAACAGAAAGGGGGACGACCATGGAGGAACTCTTTTCCAGGCTGCCCGATGCGCTGCTGGGCTGGTATCGGGAACACCGGCGGGACCTGCCTTGGCGGCGGGACCGGGAGCCGTATCACGTCTGGCTCTCGGAGGTGATGCTCCAGCAGACCCGGGTGGAGGCGGTCCGGGGATACTACGCGCGGTTTCTCGCGGCGCTGCCCACGGTGGAGGCCCTGGCCGCGGCGGATCCGGACGCCCTCCACAAGCTCTGGGAGGGGCTGGGGTACTACTCCCGGGTGCGGAACCTCCAGCGGGCGGCCCAGGTGGTGGTGGAACAGTACGGCGGCCGCTTCCCGGAGACGTACGAGGCCGTCCGGGCCTTGCCGGGTATCGGGGACTACACCGCCGGGGCCATCTGCTCCATCTGCTTCGGCCTGCCGACCCCGGCCGTGGACGGCAACGTCCTGCGGGTCACGGCCCGGGTGGACGCCAGCTTCCAGCCGGTGTCGGACCCGAAGGTCCGCCGGGCCGTGGCGGCCCGGCTGGCGGCCGTCTATCCGGCGGGGGCCTGCGGCGACTTCACCCAGAGCCTCATGGAGCTGGGGGCGACGGTCTGCGTCCCCAACGGGCCGCCGCGGTGCGAAGCGTGTCCCTGCCGGGGCTTCTGCCGCGGCCTGGCCCAGGGCTGCGCCGGGGAGTTGCCCGTCAAGGCCGCCAAGCGGGAGCGGCGCGTGGAGCCGTGGACGGTCTTCCTCCTCCGCTGCGGCGGCCGGACGGCGGTGGTGAAGCGGCCGGAGAAGGGCCTCCTGGCGGGGCTGTGGGCGTTTCCCAGCACGCCGGGGCGGCTGAGCCCCCAGGAGGCCCTGGACTGGGCGGCGGCCCGCGGCCTGCGGCCGTTGGCGCTGGAGAAGTCCGTGGAGCGCCAGCACATCTTCACCCACGTCCGGTGGGAGATGGTCGGTTACTATCTGGACTGCGCCGCCGAGGCGCCCGCCTTCACCTGGGTCACCGACGCCCAGCTCTCCGCCGAAATCGCCCTCCCCACCGCCTTCCGAATGTTTCGACAATAATGCACAGCTGCGAGCTGGCGTCGGAGCAAAGTCCGCTCAGCTCCGTTTCCGCCTGCGGGCTGGCGCCCTCCGGCGAAAACTGCGCCCGCTCCCTTGCTCCTCCTTTTCCCCACGGGACTGGCGTCCCGCGGGGACCCCTTTTTATTGCCGCCTACGGGTAGCGTAATCAAAGTTTTCGCCCGCCTTTTTCAAAAGGCGGCAGGGTCCAGGGGCAGCGCCCCTGGTCGCGGCGCGCACGCCGCGAAACTCCTCCGCGCCCACAGGGCGCGGTCTGCTTTGCCCAAAACAGCGCAGGAGGGGGTCCGGGGGAACCCTCGCCGGGGGTTCCCCCGGGGCTGGCGTCGGAGCAAAGTCCGCGCAACCTTGCTTTCGGCTGCTCCTTTGCCAACCTCCCGCCTCTGTGCGGCCGGCGGACGGTCCGGCGTTCAGCTTTGCCGCGGCGTGCGTGGAGGAACCCTGCTACGGCGTCTCCGGCGGGTCCTTCGGCTCCTCCCGGGGCGGTGCTTTCGGCGGCGTGTGGCGGGCCTTCCAGCGCTTGCGGAGCACCACCACGACCACCACAACGGCGGCGGCCAGCAAAATCAGCGCCGGCAGGGACGAGGCGGCCCAGAGGACGAAGTTCTTGCACCCGTCCACAAAGCCCTCGAAGCCGCTCTGGAACGCGCTGCCCAGGCGCTCGCCGAAGGTCCGCTGGACCGGGGCCGTGGGCGTGTAGACGGCCACCTCATAGATGGTCAGATGGACGGTGGAGTAGTCCACCTGGTTCTGGAGGTTCCGCAGCGTCCGCTCGATGGACTCAATCTCGTAGCGGACCTCCGAGAGGCGGGACTCCAGGGCAATCAGGGTCTCCACATCGGGGGCCTGGGCGGCCAGCTCCAGGAGCCGCTCCTCCTCCACCTCCAGCGAGGCCTGGCGTGCCTCCTGGTCCACAAACTGGGAGGTGACGTTCTCCACATAGGTGGCCGACTGGACGACGTTGCCCGCCGCCCCCAGGACCTCCAGGGCGTCCTGGAACTGGTCGGCCGGCACCCGGAGGGTGTAGCTGGCGGTGCGGTCCATAATCCGGACGGAGCCGTCGCTCTCATAGCGGCTGTTGCCCGAGACGTCGGAGCGCTCGATGTAGCCGCCCAATTCGCCCACCAGGCGCTCCACCCACGACTGGGCGTAGTCGAAGTCCTGGGTCTCCACGGTGAGTTCGGCGGTGTAAATCAGCTTTTCCGCGGGGTCGGGCTCGGCCGGGGTCTGGGCCGTGCCGCCGGAGCCGAGCCCCTCCTGCGGTTCGGACGGCGCGGACTCCGCGGCGGTGTCCTCCGTGGTGGCCGTGGTGTTCTGGCCGGCGCCGCTGTCCCAGGAGGAGCTGCTGCTGGCGGTGTCCATGCTGTCGCTGGCGACGGCGGTATCCGAGCCGGCGCTGCAGGCGCCCAGGAGGAGCAGCAGCGCCATCGCCAGGGCAAGCGCGCGAATGGTCTTTTTCATAGTCCTTCTCCTTTCTCCTATTTGGGTCCTTCACCCTGAAAAACGGATTTCCTCCAGCCTCGTTGCAGGCCGGAGGAAATTTTTTTACAGTGCGCCGTCCAGATGGGCAAAAAACCTCCGCTGGGTAGCGGAGGTATATAGAAACTCTCAGATAATCACTAAGGCGAGGAGTATAGGCTATGAGAAATTTGAAGAATATGCCAGAAATTTGTAAATGTGTACTTTTGTAAACCCAGGCACATCTCCGGATGTTACAAGAATTATATCCCAAATACCGGAGCATTTCAAGCTATTTTTGCAAATATTAACTGGAATCGTGCGATTTGGAAAAGTACACCTTTTTAGATAATGGCACCCATTGGCTTCTCGGGATATAATCAAATTTTATTTCAGTGTACTACAAGAAAAATAATGGGGTGACAAGTGTGAGAAAGGTTAAACAATGGATGGTTATAACGAGCATTTTGCTGCTAGTGGTTGTATTGGGGGGTGGCTGCAGTGCGCAAGAAAGTACAAAGGAACTGATGACGACGGCCTGGTATATGGAAGGGGCATCGTCGCCTACACTCATTTTGTATGAAGATGGGACCTGCATGATTGAAGGAGAGTATGGCGTCGGCTCTTGGTCACTTGCCGATGATAATCAGCTGAGATTAACCAATTATTATGGTGAAACGGCGGCGCTTACAGTCGTTAGCATTGAAGACGGATGTCTAACCCTGGGGGATGGCGGAGAAAACACCGTTCAGCTTTGGAATGAGGCGCAATAGTGAAACTTTTCAACAGAAAGAGGGAAAAAGGCAATGGCATTTTTTGAGCAACTGGGAAAACGACTAACCGATGCGGGACAAAATGTAGCGCAGCAGACAAAGAATCTTGCTGATGTGACGCGGTTAAACAGCGCTATTTCCGAAAAGGAGAAGAAAATTTCGCAACTGTTTTTCAGCATTGGGCAAGAACACTATGAAGTACATAAAGGCGATTCATCGGTCGAACATCGAGAGATGATGAACGAGGTCAGCGAATTGTACAATGAGATAGCGAAAAATCGAGAGAAAATCAAACAGATTCGAGGTGTTGTTAAGTGTCCCAAGTGTGGCGCTGATGTGCCGCTGAACGCGTCCTTCTGCAATGCCTGTGGCACTAAGATTGACCATGACAACACGCCAAATGAAACTAATGAGACGTTGCGCTTCTGCCCTGTATGCCATGCTGCCGTCCGTGCGGAGGATTCTTTCTGCAACAACTGCGGCGCGAAAATTGATTGAATGAGAGAAGGGGAGATATAGTATGTTCTGTGGAAAATGCGGAACGCAAAATTCAGACAGCGCAGAGTTTTGCGCGAATTGTGGCGCAAAACTCAGCAAGGGTGCTTCTGCACAAACTGTGGCCATACCATCTGGCAGTCAAAATGACAAAAATAGAAAAGTCGGCATTATTGCAGTGGCCGCCGCCGCAGTAGTTGTTGTCATTCTTGGGATTATCCTTTTCGGAGGGAGGGGCTATAAAGCGACGGCAGAAGCATTTTTGGATGCGCAATTTGCAGCTGATGCGGAAGCAATTTTTGAGTTGATTCCCCAAGAGATGATAGACTATGCGATGGAGCAGGAAGGATATGACGACGAGGATTATCGTGATTTGGTGAACGAATTAGAAGATACCATCCAAAATCAGCTGGACGATTTGGATGCTTATCTCGGCGTGGGCTGGACCGCCTCTTATGAAATCGTCGACAGTGAAGACATTGATGGCAGCGATTTCGACGATATCGTAGACGCCTATGAAGAGGAGGCTGATATCCAGGTATCCGCAGCAAAAACCGTCGAAGCGGAAATAACAATTACGGCTGATGAGACAGAAAGCAATGTCACTCAGGATCTGGCGCTAATAAAAGTTGGGCGCTCCTGGTATATCGATGTTTTACGTATGGGTAGTCTCTTTTAGAAATTGGAAAACATACAACTATTTGCTGCGGAAACGTGTCTCATAGACAGGCAATTCCGGGACTAAGCAATTACATGGGTATGGATGAGGGCAGAGAATGGGAGAAACGACCTGTTCTCTGCCCGCTTATTGATGGAAAGGTGGGGGAAACGCTATGGCGAAGTTCTGCAGTAGATGTGGTGCGAAGCTGGATGAAACGACGGGGATGTGTCCCCGCTGCGATGATAATAAAACGACGAAAGTGCCTGGCCCGATGCAACCGGTAGAAATGACGGCAATGAAGTCACGTGATGTGTCAAACAAAAAGGGTGCAAAAAGAGTAAGTAGATCCGAGAGGAAAGCCCGAAAGAAGGCGGCGAAAAAGGCAAAGAGTGCGCAATGGTCTACGGGTAAGAAGGTGCGTAGGTTTTGTTTGAAGTTTTTAGTAACCGTTTTGCTATTTGCAGCTTTAGGTGGTGGGATAGTTGGAACCCTTGAATATTTTGAAATTGCTGATATTCCTATTGCGGCAACCATAATTGATAAACTAAAAAATCATAGACAAAACACAGGTAGCATTCTTCTTGATAATGGAGATTATGTTTTTACCCCCTCAGAAGAATACGTTGCATACGACGAAAACTATAATGTGCTTTATTTTAACAACCAGTTAATTGTATATACTTTTTCTGAGATGAGCGAAAATGATGCTAATGAATTAGCTGACTTTGTAAATGGCGAGGTAGTTGGCCGCATAAGCGGTTGTATGAATGTATTACAAATCCGAGTTAAAACATCTACGCTGGCCGAACTTGAGGTACTGGCAGCGCGTCTTATGGAACGTTCGGAGGTGGTCTATGCTGGGTATGACTATCCAATTCAGCCATTTTCGACAGATACGGATTTGAACCCTTGGAGTGAGGATGCCAATCATCCAGAGGCGAACTTGGGAGATGAAAGTAGTCCATCAGGAAACGACTGGTGGGCAGAAGCAATCGGTGCTTACACAGCGTGGAGTTATAGTAGTGCGTGTCAGCCAATTAAAGTTGGAATTCTTGACAGTGGATTCGACGCCGACCATGAAGACTTAAATGGCCGTATCACATTCCTACCGGAGTATGCATTAAACACGGAGGAAGACCATGGCACACATGTTGCTGGCATTATTGGTGCTCAAAATAATGACGTTGGGCTTCGGGGTATTGCTGATTCAGCGGATTTAATATGTGTGGACTGGTCACCGGAAAATTCGCTGAGCTATCTGTCAACTGGTGAGTATATCGAAATCATCAAACAGTTAATTGAAGCAGATGCGAAAATCATAAACAATTCGTGGGGGAATAGTGTTTTTTGGTCGGAAGCCGGCTTTATGCTTACTCTTTACTGGGATGAAGAGGGGCATTTCCACGGAATCGATAATGAATTTATAACATTGAATGATAACAATGGTAATCGTACAGAGTTTGCATTTGTCGGTGACAGCCGAGACAATGTCCAGTTTTTTATCAATCAAACTCATGTTACATACGAAACCTTTATGAAAGAAATCCAAAACGGGTGTACAATTCGACTGGTAACAGAACATTCAAAGGTCAAAGAAGTTTATTATATAACAGACGATTATGATTATTTGAGGGAACAATTGGTGGTAAAATTTACAGGAGCGTATGATAGTTATATTGCGTATTGCAAAGCGTTTTCTAGGCGCACCAGTTTAGAATGTGTGCTCATGATGATTCAACTGATGCTGAATGACGAAAAAGATTTCTTAATGATTCAAGCAGCGGGCAATGGCAAAAAGCCTGAGGCTATTGGGGTGGACACATATTATACTGCGTTCTTTTGTGCAGTGGATGCTGAAACGTATAACCTGTTAAGTGAATCTACAAGGAGTACACTTGCCCAGAGGGGTATTGACTACCATGCGCTTGATGAACGGGTTCTTATCGTTGGGGCCGTTGAGAACAAGCGTGATGAGAATGGAAATTATATGATGAGCCAATATTCTAATTTCGGGTCAAATGTTGATATCTGTGCACCCGGAGGTATGGGTGGAGACAATCCTGGGCAAAATATTTTCAGCACTCTGACAGACAATCATTATGGTGAGAATGCTGGAACGTCAATGGCAGCACCGATGGTTTCAGGGAGTGCAGCATTTATTTGGGCGCTGAATCCAGAACTCTCCGCTCCTGAAGTTCGAAATATTTTGCTGACTAATTACGAGACAAAAGCGCAAGGAGTCGGGGATGGGGAATCATATGTATATCCTATGGTAAATGTAGGTGCAGCAGCAGCGGCAGTCCTATCAGATATGGACAATGACAAACAGTACACTCTCCCTGCGGATGCTGTCGAATTTAATGGTCATTACTATTATGTATATGATGTTGATACCATCACAGATTGGAACATGGCGCAAGAATATTGTGAGGAGCAAGGGGGATATCTTGCCACAATTACGAGCGCCGAAGAAGATTTGTTTCTGTATTCTTACATAGTAGACGCTGGGTATCGTTCAGTAATGTTTGGTTTGACGGATCAGGAGCAGACAGATGACTGGCACTGGGTAACGGGAGAGGAATTCTTCTATCAGAACTGGTGCACAGGAGAGCCCAACCATCAGGGTGGATATGAGCATTATGGCATGTATTATGAGAGGAACACAGATGGGACCTGGAATGATGGGAGCGGCAGAGGTGGGCCATTCCTTTGCGAGTGGGGCGAATACAGTGTTGCCGACAATTCATCCGCAGAAGAGCCCGAAGTGCCCGACAGTGCCTTTGGAAGGTACTTGACTGCGGCGGCGAAAATAACGGAATCTGGTTCTTGGTCTGAACAGGTTACGCTGGAAGCTGATATGTCTATCGTCTACGACGGCGGGAGGACAAGAACGAGCGTTACCATGAATTCCAATTCCAGAATATCCAATTATGTGGAAGGTGATTTGTCGCAGGTAGAAATATCTGGTACGGCTAATATGAAAATCATGGGACAGGAATATGTCTGGAGTACAGAATACAAAGATGGTATAGCACACTATCAGTATACGGAGCCTGTGCAGGAGTCCCTCAGTGTAGAGATTAGTCCTGATTTCTTCGATTTTGGCATTCTTTCCGAGGAAGCTATCCTTGATGAAGAGATGCGTGGAAATGAGCTTCTTTTTACGGTCTCAGGTGAGGACATGACGGACATCGGGCTTGCCGTGGTCAGACAAATGAACGGCATTGGCAACCTGGAATACGGAGATGTGGAGGTCGGTGTTACATTGGACGATTCCGGAAAAATCTCGGAAATTGCAATGTATTTTACTGCTTCGATGGAGTATCAGGGAAATGAGGCCAATGTCGTATATGAAATTCAATATGCGTTTACTTGAATTCTGTTTGAATGGGGTTGTCGGAACCTTTTGAAAAACAGAGAGAAAACGAAAACGCCAAACGCCCCGGGTTATAAGGCCCGGGGCGCAATTTTTTCTTCCGATGTGCTCAGTCCCGGCGGCGGCTGACCAGGGCCAGGAGGCGCAGCAGCTGCGCGAGGGACACCGCCAGGGCCGCCACGTACGTCATCGCGGCCGCCGACAGGGTCTTCCTGGCGCCGACCATCTCGTCCTCGTCCAGGAGGTGGTTGGACTCGATGGCCGCCAGAGCCCGCCGGCTGGCGTTGAACTCCGTCGGCAGCGTCACCAGCTGGAACAACACCGACAGGCCGAAGCAGGCGATGCCCACGTAGGCCACCTGGAGGAACACCGAGCTGACCGACATGAACAGCAGGCCGATGATGACCAGCGGCAGCGCCAGCTGGGAGCCCAGGTTCGTAATCGGGATGATGGCCGCCCGGAACCGGATGGGGGCGTAGTCGGTGGCGTACTGGACCGCATGGCCGGCCTCGTGGGCGGCCACGCCGATGGCGGCGGTGGAGGTGCTGCCGTAGACCGAATCCGACAGGCGGATGACCTGGGTTCTGGGGTCGTAGTGGTCGGTCAGGTTGCCGGAGACCCGCTCGATGCGGATCTGGAACAGCCCGTTGGCGTCCAGCACCGCCCGGGCGGCGGCATAGCCGGTAATCCCGCGGCGGGAGCGCTGCTGCTGATACTTCCGGAAGGTCCCGTTGACCCGGGCGCTGGCCCACAGGGCGAACAGCACCGCCGGCAGCACCAGCACCACGTAGGTATAGTCAAAGAACACGGCAATTCCCCTTTCCGTTCCGGGATGCGTTTTTTCTTAGAATACCCGAAAGATGTGAACAAATCAAGACAGGGCGGAAATTTTACAGGGTGTACTCCGGCGCCAGGATGGAGTCGTCCTCATAGACCCAGTCGGCCACGTTGTAGACGGTGTACGTCTCCGGCGTGTTGCGGACGACGAGGCGGCTGAGGCCGGCGTTGATTATCAGCATCCGGCACATCCGGCAGGAGGCGGCGTCGGCAATCAGGGCGCGGCTCTCGGCGTCGCGGCCCACCAGGTACATGGTGCCGCCGAGGCACTCGCTCCGGGCGGCGGAGATGATGGCGTTGGCCTCGGCGTGGACGCTGCGGCACAGCTCGTACCGCTGCCCGCTGGGGACGCCCAGCTTCCGGCGGATGCAGTAGCCCAGATCCGTACAGTTGACCCGCCCGCGGGGCGCGCCGTTGTAGCCGGTGGCGATGATTTCGTCCTGCCGGACGATGATGGCGCCGTAGTGGCTCCGGCTGCAAGTGGACCGCTCCAGCACCGTCTGGGCGATGTCCAAATAGTAGTTTTCCTTGTCTCTGCGCACCATGGAGAGACCTCCTCACCGTGCCGCCCCGTATCGGTTGCCCGGGCGGCTCACACCGAGATTAGTATACTCCCGCGCGGCCAAATGTGCAAGGTTTTTTCAAAATCTTCGCCATTTTTCCGGGAAAAAACCGGTCGAAATCGGGCCGCTTCCTCCACTGGGCTTCCACCGGGCCGGGGCCTTGCGGAGAGGCGGCGGGGAGTGGTATAATACACTTGAACCCGCGCGCTGCGCGGAGGCGTGCCATGCACGCCTCGTTCTCTGCCGGGGGCGGAGAACATCAGGCTTTTTACACCAGATCCAAATCGTCTGCGCCGATGTTCTGCCGGCTCTGCCGGCAGCCCGGCGGGATTGCGAATTGCTCAGGAGGCGGACGATGAACCGAAGACGCTGGATTGTTCTGCTGCTGGTGCTGGCCCTGGCGGCGGTATGGCTGGCCCTGCCGGCCGGGGCGGTGGACCTGGCCTTTGTGGCCGTCAACGACACCATCCCCCTGACGCTGTCGGGGAGCAGTCTGCCCTTCTACTCCAGTGGGGTGCTGTACGTGCCGTACACGATTTTTTCCCAGCTGTCCCTGGGCTTTTACCCCTCCTATGTGCCGGAGGGCGGCACGCTGACCATGTTCAGCCGGAACCAGCGGCTGGTGTACAACCTGGTCAGCGGCACGGTCACCGACGAGGACGACACCGTCTCTTACCTCTCCGCCGTGACGCGGGGCGGCGTGGTGTTCCTGCCGGCGGCCTTCACGGCCAACCACTTCGGCGTCCAGTGCAGCACCCTCCTGAGCGCCGACGGCTACCGGGTCATCCGTTTTACGACCGGCAGCCAGGTCTACGACGACTCGCTGTTCATTGAGAAGGCGGAGAACCTGATTTCCTACCGGGTGGAGCAGTTTGTCGAGTCGCAGGAGCCGGCTGCGCCGGACACCCCAGCCGAGACGGTGACGCCCTCCCAGGAGCCCGACCCGCCGGAGGAGGAGCAGACCCCGCCGGAAATCTACCTGGCCGTGGTGGACGCCTCCACCATGGAGGACGCGCTGGCCCAGCTGGAGGCGGCGCAGGTGCCGGCGGCCTTCTTCCTGACGGCTGCGGAAATTGCCGAAAACGGCGAGCTGGTCCGCCGCATCGAGGCGGCAGGCCACACCGTGGGCCTGACCGTGGAGAGCGGCGAGGATGTGGAGGCGGGGCTGTCGGCGGCCAACGAGGCGCTGGACCGGGTCCTGGGCCGGAAGACCCTGGTGGCCCTGGTGTCGGAGAGCGATGCCGCCGCGGTGGAGGGGCGGTACTGCCTCTTTGCCAGGCCCTCGGTGCGGCTGACGGCCAGCGAGGCGGCCGAGGCCTTCGGGGAGACGTGCCTCTACATCTGCGACGGGAGCCAGCTGGAGGCCGGGCTGCCCATCCTGGAGGCGGCGGAAGCGGTGTTCTCCCAGCTGACGGCCGCCACGGTGCTGGCTGAAACGCGATGACCTTCGTGCTGAAAACGACGATTTTCCGGCTATCCCTTGCCGGAGCCGAGCAACTGTGGTAAGATACGCCGTGGGACCGGCGGCCCCGGTGCGGCCGGATGCGGCGGACGGCTCCGGACGGGTTCGGACTAGAGAGAAAAAGGAGACGAATACCATGCACTATATCGCTGTCTGCGACGACGACGAGACTGTCCGCGGACAGATAACCGCCGCGTTGGACAGCCATCCCCGCCGGCGGGAGTTTGCCGTGGAGGTGTTCTCGCAGGGGGAGGAGCTGCTGGCGCAGCTGCGTGCCGGGAATTCCTTTTTGCTGCTGATTCTCGACATCCAGCTGGAGAGCGCCTCCGGCGTGGAAGTTGGCCGGATTGTGCGGGAAACCATGCGGGACAGCGCCACGCAGCTGCTCTACATCTCGGCCCACGACAGCTACGCGATGGAGCTGTTTGATTTGCGCCCGCTGAATTTTCTCCTCAAGCCCCTGGACGGGGAGAAGCTCCGGGCGTGCATCACCATGGCTCTGGAGCGGGCGCCCTATGCCGACGCGGTCCTCCGCTATGCCGACGGCAAGCAGTTCGGCTGTGTGCCGCTGCGGGAGATCTGCTATCTGGAGAGCTACAACCGGCGCGTTACCATCCATACCATCCACGGAGACCTGGCTTGTTCCCAGCGGCTGGCGGAACTGATGCGGCAGCTGCCGGCGTCGGATTTTTTTCAAATTCATCAGGCCTATGTGGTCAACGACCACTGCGTCCGAAGAGTGCGTTATGACCGGCTGACGCTGGACGGAGGCGTCGAACTGTCCATCAGCCAAAACTATCGCAAAGCCGTGCGGCAGCGCCTCCTGCGGCAGCTGCACAGGGGTGAAATGAATTGAGCGTCCCCTCTTTGCGGATTTTGGCCGGGAGGGGGGTGCTGTCATAAGAGTCCTCTCGTCTCTGGCCGCATGGTACGCAACCTTCCGGGTTTACCGGGCGCTGCTGGGGCCGAGCGCCTTCGGCCTCTGGGCGGAGGCCGAAGGGCTGGCGCTCGCCGGCGCGGTCAATGCGGCAGGCTACTATCTCGTCGGAAGCCCGCTGGTGAACGTCGCCACCACGCTGGGCGGGATGCTGGCGCTGACGCTGCTCTACCGGCAGCCCCTGCGCGCGCTGTACCTCCGCGTGGCCAACGGCTTTGACGGCGTGGTCCGGCAGACGGGCGGCGTCTACCGCTCCCGGAAGGCCGGCGACGGCCACGGCCTGGGCCTGGAGAGCGTCCGGGCCGCCGTGGCCCGGTATGACGGACAGCTGACCCTCTCCCACGACGGCGCCACCTTCACCGCCGAGGCCATCCTCTATCTGGACGGCTGATGCGGCGCCGTCCGGCAGAGGGATTCCAAAGATTGATGAAGAAAGGTAGGATACCCCATGAAGTTCACTCGGAAATTGGCCGCCGCGGCGGCCGGCGCGGCGATGCTGGCCGCCCTGACGGCGTGCAGCGCAGGCCCCGACCTGCCCATGGAGCTGACCGTGGGCGACACGGTCGTCACCCTGGGCCAGACCACCATGCAGGACCTCATCGACTTGGGCTACGAGCCGAACCTGGAGATGGTGCCCGATACGGCGGAAGTCGGCGACGAGTTCATCACCTTCGATTACAGCATGAGCCGCGGAGCCGGCGACCAGTTCTGGGTCGGCGTCTGTATGCCCTGGGACGGCGACACCGACATCAGCCAGGAGACCACGGACTCGGCCACCCAGGGGATTGTCCGCACCGTCACCGTCACCCTGGGCTCGGTGGAGGACGTCGGCGCGACCTACAACGGCATGGACGTGAACGATATTTCCTTCCAGTACGCCGAGGAGGAGTGGGGCGCGGAGGTGGTTGGCGAGAGCCGGCTGCGCTACGAGGTGGAGGCCCGGGACGGGCTTCTCAGCCTGGAGGCGGAGTTCACCGGCGACGACACCATGTACCGCTTCGCCGTCCGGATGTATCAGGACGTCTTTGACAAAATGCAGGCAAACTGAGGCGGCGCCGGGGCGGCTGCCCCGCGCTTCCACGGAATTTCACAGACAACGGCGGGCCGCCGGGGCGGATTGCCGCGCGGCAAGGAGGAAACACCCATGGAACAACCATCGGCACGGTTCGTAAACGTCTGCCCGTACACCTACGCCAATCTGCTGACCCTGTACCGAAAGGGGCGGCCCTGGTGGGTGAACGTCCTGCTGGGCGTGATGACCGTCCTGGGGCTGGTTTTGGTGGCCTTCACGGCCTCGGAGGGCCAGTGGGCCAGCTGTGCCCTGATGGCCCTGTTCGCGGTGGTCTACGGCTACTACTGGCTGGCTGCGCCCATCCGTCAGGCCAAGCGGAGGGTGGCCCAGTACGGCCCGGACCAGCCCCACCGGGAGACCAGCCGGTTCTATGAGGACACCTACGTCAGCGGCGAGGACGGGGCGTACCTGAAGTACAACAAGATCTACCGGATTATTGAGACGAAGGAGCTCTTCATCCTGGTGGTCAAGCCCCAGCTCTACTGCCTGGCCGACAAGGCCGGGTTTACGCAGGGGTCGGCCGAGGCGTTCCGGCAGTTCCTGACGGAACGGGCCCCCCAGGCCAAGTACCGGAGGCCCCGATGAGGAGCCGTGCCGGCGGAATCGTCGTGCTTGCGCTGTGGCTGGCGGTGCTGGCGGGCCTGGTATTGGCCGAGAGCCCCATCCGCTCCTGGGCCTGGACGGTGTTCCTGGCCGTGGGGGCGGGGCTGGCCGTGGTGCTGGCGGTGTGTTACTGCCTGCCCCTGCCCCGGTACGGCGCGCCCGTCCTCTACCTGGCGGCCGGCGTCGGCGCCGGGCTGTTTATGAACCGCCTGGGGATGACCGGCGCGGAGATGGCGCTGGTCCTGGCGGTGGTGTTCCTCCTGCTGGGGGCGGTGGCCGCCGGCCGGCGGCAGCAGTTCCTGAACCGGATGACCATGGCCAATCTCCAGTACCGCCGCGACGGCCGCTGGGCTCCCTATCTGGACGAACTGGACCGGGGCCGCCGGCAGCCGGAGAGCCGGAAGCTCCTGGTGGCCGTCCCGGAGCTGGGCCGGAATATCCGGTACCGGGAGATGATGGACATCTGGCGGCTGACGCCGCTCCGGGCAGCCGGCCGGGAGGACGCCTACCGGGCCCTGCGGGCGCGGCTGGAGGCGCGGTGGGGCGCGGCGGGCATCGAGGCTGTGCTCCAGGTCGTTCCCCAGCCGGAGCCCGGCGGCCCCGAGGCGGCCTTTGCCAAGGCCTTCCCCGGATTCGGCGGGGCCGAGACGCCTGCGGCAGGGGAGACGCCGCCCCGGCCCGCCTGGGCGCCGGCGGACGCCCGGCCCTGCCCGGCCTGCGGCGGGCGGGTGTACGTGGCCCAGGCCCAGCCCGACGGCTCCACCCGCAGCGTCCGCTGCGCGGCCTGCAATGGCCAGGGGTGGGTTGCGGCCGACGGCGGTGTTCTGACGCCGCCTAAGGTCCGGGGGAAGAGAGAGCGGCCATGGCCGCTGCTGTTTCCCCTGTTGGCGACGATTCTGGCCTTCGGCCTGCTGTGGCTGGCCCTGTCCCCCTGGTGTCAGAGGCTCCTGATGGAAGATGCCGAGACGCCGCTGGCCCTGCTCCAGGGCTGCGCCGACTGGTATCTGTGGGTCATTCTCGCGGCGGTGGGCGGCCTGGTGGTGATGATTGCCGGCTGTCTGGCGGCCGGCGGCGGCCAGGCGCTGAAGCTGGAGATCGTGCTGCTGGGCCTCTACGTGCTGGTGGCCGGCGCCATGCTCTTCGTCGAGGATGTACCGGGCCTCCTGGATGAGGCCCGGGAGGACATCGCCCAGATCCAGCAGTACGAGCTGGCGTCCGCCCAGGTCTTCCTGAGCCCCAAGGTGCGAGACGCCCATCTGCCGGGTCTGGCCGGCGACGACGGCTTCCCGGCCCTGGACCGCTACGGCGGCATCGGTGAAGACACCGACCGGGCCTGGGTCCACTTCTACGTCCCGGACTGCCTGGGGTTCTCCCTGGACGAGGGAGCTCTGTACGACGAGAACCGGAGCATCCAGTGGAACGAGGCCAATGCCCGGCAGTACCGGCTGCTGTATACCACCAATTTCCGCCTGGTGGTGGAGGTCCTCCCCCAGCCGCTGCCGGGGGAGCCGTGAAAAGATGCCCCGGGCACGGGCATCCGGGCGGATGCGGCGATGGCCCCGGCGGCGTCGTGGGATGTCTGCGCGGTATTTCAAAGTGAGAAACGAGCGGCTGCCGCAGGTCTGCGGCAGCCGCTCGTTGGTTGTTGTCACGTGCCCTCCGGGGCGCGGAAATCCAGGACCAGCCGGTCCAGCCGGGTCTCCAGGGGGCGGTAGGCGACGCCGGCCGCCTCCAGCATCCGCTTGGAGGCCAGGGTGGCCGCGGTGGAGGCGTACTTGTCCGAGAGGTACACCACTTCCCGAATCCCCGACTGGATGATGGCCTTGGCGCACTCGTTGCAGGGGAACAGGGCCACATAGATCTTTGCGTCCTTCAGGGATTTGCCGTTGCAGTTGAGGATGGCGTTCAGCTCCGCGTGGACCACGAAGGGGTACTTGGTCTCCGCGCCCTCCCGCTCCCAGGGGAACTCGTCGTCGCTGCACCCCTTGGGGAAGCCGTTGTAGCCGGTGGAGAGGATGATGTTGTCCGGGCTGACGATGCACGCGCCCACCTGGGTGTTGGGGTCTTTGCTGCGCTTGGCCGCCAGCATGGCCACGCCCATGAAGTACTCATCCCAGCTGATATAACCCTGCCGCTTCATTGCGCGCTCCCCGTGTCCGTACTGCCAGAGGTGTCTGTGCTGCCAGAGGTGTCGGCGGTGCCGGAGGTGTCGGTGGCATCCGCCGCGCCGGTGTTGGCCCGGGCGAAGGTGGAGGCCGTATTGTTGGCCAGGTTGGTCAGGGCCTGCTCCATCAGCGTCCGGGTGGTCTCGTCGGGGTTGTTGTTCAGGACGTCGTAGACACTGCGGACCTCATAGCGGTTGATGGCCGTCTCGCCGTTGTCGAACCGGTAGGTGGGCACGTAGTCCACGCTGGAGATGACCGTCTCGTCGCCGGTCTTCGTGAACTCCAGGTTCAGCACCACGCCCTCGTTCAGGTACGTCTGGTCCTCGCGGGTCATGGCGGCCAGGAAGTTGCCCAGGGAGTAGGCGATGAAGACCTCTTTCTCCGCGCCGTCCACGGTGACGGTCCGCAGTTCCATCGGGCCGACGATGTGGGGGTGGGAGCCGAGAATCACGTCCACGCCGCTCTGAATCAGCTGATTGGCAATCTGCTCCTGGGTGGAGCTGACCGTCGTCTCGTACTCGCTGCCCCAGTGGACCATGGCCACGATGACGTCGGGCTCCGTGGCCTGGGCGGCGGTGACGGCGGCGCTGATGGCCGCGGTGTTGACGGTGCTGTAATTGGTGGCGTAGTCGGTGTACAGAAGGTCCACCGCATACTCCGAGCCGGTCGGCAGCGTCAGGTTGTTCAGGCCCTTGGTGAAGCCGATGAAGGCGATGCGGATGCCGTTGACCTCCCGGACAACCACCTGGTTGGCGGCCTTGTCATCGGCCGAGAGATAGGTGCCGAGGGTGTCCATGCCGGCGTCCCGGATGGTGGAAACGGTGCTCTGGAGCCCGGTGACGCCGTTTTGGATGCTGTACGTGTTGGCGGTTTGCAGGATGTCGAAGCCGAGGCCCGAAAGGGTGGTGGCCAGGGACGTGGGGGCGCGGAAATTGGGGTATCCGGCGGGGTCGCCGCCGAAGTTGGCCTCAAAGTTGCCCACGGTCAGGTCCGAGGCCGTCAGCAGCGTGCTGACCGGCGCCAGGCTGGGCAGGAAGTTGTACGTTCCGTCGTCCTGGAGGGCGTCCTGCAGCTGGGACTCGTAAATCATAATATCGCCCACGGCCGAGAGGGTAGCGGTGGCGCTGGCCGGCGTGGGATCCGGCGTATCGGTGATCGTGGTATCGGGATCGACCGGCGGTGTGACGGGATCCGTGGGGGTGTCGCTGCTGCCGCAGGAGCGGACGATAACCACAATCAGCACGACCAGCACGACGAAGATGACGCCCAGCGTAATTCTCTGGCGAATCATCCGCCGCCGCTTCATTTCCAGCCGCTTGAGGCGTCGGGCCTCTATCAGCCGCTCGTCGCGCTCAAACTCCTGATCTGCCATGTCGAAACCTCCTTATCACTGTCGTATCTACCCCCATTGTACACTACCCCGCCGAAATACTCAAGGATTTTTATAATTTAGTACACAACTGCGCCCGCTCCCTTGCTCCTCCTTTCCCCACACGGCTGCCGCCCCGCGGGGGCATCATGACAAACCGTCCGGGGTGTCCATCGCGTCCAGGATGCGGGCCAGGGCTTCGGGGTTCTCCTCGTTCACGACGTGGCCGGTGTTTTCCAGAATTGTGAGCGCCGCGCCGGGAATCGCCTGGGCAAAATACGCCGCCGCCGCCCGGTTGGCCCTGTCCCGTTCCCCGCAGACGATGTGCGTCGGGCACCGGATTCCCTCCACCCGGCCGCGGAAGTCCAGGTCCCGCATGGAGCGGCCCAGGAGGAACGTATCCCGCTTGTTCAGCGCCATCCCGTCGAACGCGGAGCGGGGCAGCAGCCGGAACACCAGGTTTTGCAGCGCAAAGGCCGCTTTGGGCACCCTGTGGGGCGTTCCAATCAGCACCAGGGACTGCACCTTCTCCGGGTGCGCCAGCGTGTATTCCAGCGCCAGGATTCCGCCCAGGGAGAGGCCGCACAGGCGGAGCGGCCCGTCCAGCTGCCCGCAGTATTCCGAGAAGGCGGCGCAGAGGCTGGCGTAACTGGCCTCCCGCCCGCCGAGGAGGCCGGCCAGGTCGGGGCAGAGCACCTCCTGGCGCGTTTCCATGCGGGCGACGGTCTCCTGCCAGCTGTCCGCCCGGTGGCCGGAGCCGTGGAGCAAAATGAGTTTCATTGGCCGTCCCTCCCCGCGCCGGCGGCGGTTAGCGTGTAGACGTCCGTCCGCCGCTGGGCCAGCAGGGGAAGCTGGCGGCGGACCTGGGCCGGGTACGTCAGATCCAGGTCGGTCAGCTGGAGGCCCGGCCCCTCGTCCAGCTGGGCCAGGACGCGGCCCCAGGGGTCGCAGGCGATGGTGTGGCCCCAGGACTGGTAGGAGGCCGCGGGGTCCCGAGCCGGGGCGGTGCCCAGGCAGAAGAGCTGGTTGTCCAGGGCCCGGGCCCGGAAGGTCAGCTCCCAGTGGGCCGGGCCGGTGGTCCCGTTGAAGGCCGCCGGCACCAGCACCGCCAGGGCCCCGTCCAGGGCCATGAGGCGGAACAGCTCCGGGAAGCGGATGTCGTAGCAGATGGCCAGCCCCAGGCGGCCGAAGGCGGTGTCGAACACCGTGACCCGGCTGCCGGCCGAGAGGGTGTCCGACTCGCGGAAGTGCTGGCCGCCGTCCACGGCGATGTCGAAGAGGTGCATCTTCCGGTGCTTGGCAATCTGCCGGCCGCGGGGGTCGAAGACGTAGGCGGTGTTGTAGATCCGGCCGTCGCCGCCGCGCTCCGGCATGGAGCCGGCGGCCAGGTAGAGGCCGTGGCGGGCGGCCAGGCCGGCGCAGGCCGTCCAGGTCTCGCCGCCCTCGGGCTCGGCGTAGGCCGGGAAGCGCGGGGTTTCATAGGGGCAGCAGAACATCTCGGGCAGAGCGACCAAATCGGCCCCGCCGTCGGCAGCCCGGGCCATCCAGGGTTCCAGGGCCCGGAGGTTGGCGGTTTTGTCCTCCAGGACCGGCAGTTGCAGCTGTGCGATACGCATGGTCAGGTCTCCTTTTGTCAGATTGTCATAGGCGTGGGACGTTGCGGCGGCTGCGGGGTGCGCCGCGCTGGGGGCATCCCCGATACCGGGACTGCGTGGCAGCCCCGCCAGCGCCGGGGGAACCCCCGGCGAGGGTTCCCCCGGACCCCTTCCTGCGCTTTATTGGGCACAGTAGACCGCGCCCGGCGGGCGCGGGGGGATTTCGCCCGCTGCGGCGGGCGACCGGGGGACTCTGTCCCCCGGCCCCCCTGCCACCTTTTGAAAAAGGTGGACGAAAACTTTTGATTGCGCCGCCACGCGGGCGAAGAAAGAGTACGTTTTCCAGAGCACTGCCGAGTCGCGCACGCGCGACGGTAGGGGGTAGATAGTCAAGCGCCCGCAGCTGTGTACTGTTGAAAAAAATATCCCCCGGGGAGGCTTGTGCGGGGCGGGGGAGTCTGGTATCCTAACGGCAGACTGTTACGGAGGGATTGTACCGTTATGGATTTAGCCGTCAGAAATCGCGCCTACTGGACCCGCCGGGCCCCGTCCTATACGGCGGACGTGGCCGCCAACGTCGCCCACGGAGGGCGGGAGCTGTGGCGCGCCGCGCTGGCCGACCACCTGCCCAAGGGGGAGGCCCTGCGGGTCCTGGACATCGGCACCGGCCCGGGTTTTTTCGCCATTCTCCTAACGGAGATGGGCTGCCGGGTCACCGCCGCCGACTACACGCCCGCCATGCTGGAGGAGGCCCGCCGCAACGCCGGCCCGCTGGCCGGCCGGATTGATTTCCGCCAGATGGACGCCCAGGCCCTGGAGCTGCCCGACGGGCAGTTCGACGCCGTGGTCAGCCGGAACCTCACGTGGAACCTGCCCGACCCGGAAAAAGCCTACCGGGAGTGGTTCCGGGTCCTCAAGCCCGGCGGGCGGATGATCAACTTCGACGCCGACTGGTACGGCTACCTCTTTGACGAGGGCAAGCGGGCGGCCGTGCGGCGCGACCGGGACCAGGTGCGCCGGGTCGGCTGCACCGACTACAACGCCTACGACCAGGCTGCCGAGATGGAGGACATCTCCCGTCAGCTGCCCATGGGGCGGGTCAACCGGCCCGACTGGGATGTGCAGACCCTGCTCCGCTGCGGTTTCCGGCGGATCTACACCGACACCGAGGTCTGGAAGCTGACGTGGGACAACGAGGAGAAGGTCAACTTCGCCGCCACCCCGGGCTTCCTCATCTGCGCCGACAAATAACGCCCCGCCGCCGCCCGACCGGGCGGCGGTGATTTTATTTCGTCATGAACTGCCCGTCGGCCAGGTTGCCGAACCGGTACAGGCAGACGGCCTTGCGGATGAAGCTCTCGGTGAAGCCGAAGTGCTCGGCCAGCTGCCAGTCCTCGGTCAGGCCGCTGCGGATGGCCCGGAACAGCTCCTCCCGGGGGAGATACCGGAGAATGGCGTACCGCTCGGCGGCGTTCTCCTGCTTCTGCCGGGCCTCCTGGGAGTCGTCGGCCTGGTAATAGGTGCCGGTGCAGCCGTGGCCCAGCTCGTGGGCCGCGGCAGTCGTCTCCTCGGCCGTGGTGGGCAGCTTCGTGGTGTCTATGGCCATGTGGCCCGGCGCGGAGACGGCCGCGACCTCCTCAAATTCCAGAAAATGTACGGCAATGCCCTGCTCCTCCGCCTCCCGGTACACCTGCCAGGGCAGCACCATGGTCACTCCTCCTTCTGCTTGATGAATTTCATGAACTTCAGGACGTCCCGCTTCTGGGCGTCGGTCATGTCCCGGACCTCGCCGAACAGGGCGAAGTCCAGACCCTCCAGCTGCTGCTCCAGCGGGACCTGCGGCGCCGCCCGGCCGGTGAGCAGGTAGTCGGTCGTGACGCCGAAAAAGGCCGCGATTTTCAGCAGCAGTTCCTGCTTGGGGGCCTTGCCGGTGTTCTTCCACACCGTGACGCTGGCCCGGTTGAAGCCAATCTGGGCCGCCGCGCCGCTGGGCGTCAGCCCCCGCTCCCGGCATAGCTGGCAGTATACGTCGTAAAACATTCGTTCGTCCTCCGTCGTGGTGTCGAATGGGAGTTTATGATTTTCAACATACCCCGTTGACATCCCGGGAGAACTCCGGTATACTAGAGGTGTGAAGTTGATATTCATAAACAAATCTCCACAGAAGGTCCAATTCCTGTTGCCCTTCGTCATCAGTGTACCATGGATGTTTATAAATATCAACAACAATTTTTCCTGGGAGCGGTGTGCATTGTCAGGATACCACAGGGCCTGTCCCATAGTTGGGACCGGGACAGGCCGGCGCAGACAAGGAGGAGGGGAACTCTGTGCGCTTTACGAGAGCGGAGCGGGTGAAGTACCGGCTGGACCAGCTGGGGTACACCCATCAGGAGCTGGCGGACGCCATTGGCTACTCGCGGCCCTACGTGACGGCCGTTCTGAACGGCCGGCGGGGCGGGCAGTGCCTGGAGGCGGCCGAGGCGCAGCTGGCGGCGTGGCAGGGAGAGGAGGCGGACCTACGGCGAAGGGCCCGATACCGGAGCGGCCGCTGACGCCGCCGGAGCCGGCCCTGCGGGGCTGGTGCCGCTGGTGCGGCGGGGAGGTCTACGGCGGCAGCCGGGTCTACGGCATGGCGGAGGGGCTGGTCCACGCCGGCTGTATGCTGGCGTATCTGGAGGACCGGCTGGGGGCGGCGCAGATTGCCGCCCGGTGCGGATATAGAGAGGAGCTGGCATGAACAACATGGAAAGAGAGGCCGGCGCGGCGCGGCGGCCGGGCCGGCCGGCCGGGGGCATCCGGGAGGAGGAAGCCCTGCGCCGCCGGGCGGCGGAGGCCTGGGACCGGCACTTCGGCTGGTACCGGGCGGCCCAGGCGGCATATCCCTGCCGCGGGTGCATGAACCGGACGTACTGCGACTGGACCGGGGCGACCTGCGCGGCCTTCCGGCGGTGGTTTCCGGGGGCCTATGACCGGGCGGCGGCCGGCGTCCGGGCGGCGGCGGGGCCTTGCAATTCCGCCGGCGGCGTTGTAGAATAGAGAAAAACCCCGCGAGGGGGCGAGAGGGGCGCTGCGCCGTGTTGGAAATCCGCTTGGCAGAGGCCGGGGACCTGCCGGTGATTTTGGAGATTTACCGCCGGGCCCGCCGGTTCATGGCGGAGAACGGGAACCCGACCCAGTGGGGCGACGGCCACCCGCCGCGGCAGCTGCTGGAGGCGGACGTGGCGGCCCGGCGGCTCTACGCGGTCACGGACGGCGGGCGGGTCTGCGGGGCCTTTGCGTTCGTCATCGGGCCGGATCCCACCTATGCCCGCATCGACGGCGGCCGCTGGCGGTCCGACGCGCCCTACGGCACCATCCACCGGATTGCCGGCGACGGCACGGTCCGGGGCGTCCTGGCGGCGGCGGTGGCCTGGGGCTGGGGGCAGATTCCCCACCTGCGGATTGACACCCACGCCGACAACCGGGTGATGCGGCATCTGGTGGAGAAGCTGGGCTTCCGGCCCTGCGGCACCATCTACGTCCAGGACGGCTCGCCGCGGATTGCCTACGAAAAACTGCCGGAGGACGGATGAGAGGGCGTCTCCCCCCAGGGGAGACGCCCTCCTCAGCGTGTCGAGAAACTCGACACGCTGTCGCCAAAATGCAGGCATTTTGGCGAGGGGATGCAGGCTCCCACGCGCACGGCCC
>CAJFNZ010000191.1 GCA_904395905.1 uncultured Oscillospiraceae bacterium
AGATCACAGTTATGCATGTGCTGGGCGTAATAGTCGGTATCGTGAAAATGGATAATCCCCTCGTTGTGGGCCTCCACGATATCCGGCGGCAGCAAAATGCGGCTGGTGATGTCCCGGGACACCTCTCCCGCCATATAGTCCCGCTGGGTGGAATTGACCACCGGGTTTTTATTGGAATTCTCCTGCTTGGCCTCCTCGTTGTTGCACTCGATGAGGCTGAGGATCTTGTCGTCGGTGGTGTTGGACTGGCGCACCAGGTTCCGGGTGTAGCGGTAGGTGATGTACCGCTTGGCCACCTCGTAGGCCCCGTGGGCCATGATTTCGGTCTCCACCAGGTCCTGAATCTCCTCGACGCCGGGCGCCCGGTTCATCTCCTTGCAGTGGAGCTCCACCCGCTCGGCGATGCGGCGGATCTGGGTGGGCGTCATCCGCTCCTCGGCGTCCACCACGTTGTTGGCCTTGGTGACGGCCTGGATGATTTTCGTAATATCGAAGACGGCCTCCGAGCCGTTGCGCTTGATAATCTTCATGCTTCCTCCTCATGGCGGCGGCCCCGCGGGGCCGGATGCAGTCGATGGGCTTTCGATGTCCCATTATAATCGACATGCGGAGGAAGACAATATATCTTGTGGGACTTCTGAAAAATTCGGCAAATTGCCACAAGATGTAGTCCCAACCTCAGAGAAGGTGAGACGAGAGAAACGCGCGGACGGCCTCGGTGTAGGCGGCCCGGTCCACCAGGAAGCTGGCGCCGTGGCCGGCGCCCGGAATCGTCAGCAGGTGCTTTTCGCCGGCGCAGGCGGCGTAGGCGCGGCGGCTCATCTCGCAGGGGACGAAGCGGTCGGCCTCGCCGTGGAACAGCTGCACCGGCAGGGCCGTCCGGGCCAGGGTCTCCTCGGTGCTGCACTGGCCCAGGCGCACGCCGGCCAGCAGGCGGGCAAAGAGGTCCATGACGGGCAGCAGCAGGCGGGGCGGCAGGTGGTACTGGGCCCGCATCACGTGGGCCAGGATGTCCAGGGGGGAGGTGAATCCGCAGTCGGCCACGATGCCCCGGACCGTGGGGGGCAGGGGCAAATCGGCGGCCATCAGCACCGTGGTGGCGCCCATGGAGAGGCCGCAGAGGAACAGGGGCACCCCGTCGCCGAAGCGGCCGTAGGCGTACCGGGCCCAGGCCAGGCAGTCCTGCCGCTCCAGGACGCCGTAGGTGAGGAAGCGGCCCTGGCTGCGGCCGTGGGCCCGCTGGTCCGCCAGGAGCAGGGTGAAGCCCAGCTCGTGGTACATCCGGGCCGCGCAGCTGAAGTCCACCTGCGGCGCCGACCGGTAGCCGTGGAACAGCAGCAGCACGCCCCGTGCGTTCTCCGCCGGCAGCAGGCGGCCGGCCAGGCGCAGACCGTCGAAGCTGGCAACGGTCACCTCCTCGGCCGGCTGGGCGGCCAGCCAGGCGGCCCCGGCCAGGACCTCGTCCCGGTACCGGGCCCAGCAGCTGCCGGCGATGGCCCGGGGGGACAGGGGGTCGGAGGCCGGCCGGCGGGCCATGGCGAAGAGGGTCGCCGCCAGTCCCGCCAGCAGGAGGAGGCCCAGCAGCAGGGCCAGAATTCCCAAAACCATCAAACCGCACCGCGCTCCTCTCCCAAGGGGAATCTCGCCATCAGTATACTGCAAAACTTGCATTTTGTCACCACTGCGGTATACTATGAAGGAGAAACGGACCCGAATTTTCCTATGAGGTGAGCCCATGTTTGAACCAGTTGAACGCACCCACTACGGGAAGAGCCCGCTGCTGGAGGTCATCTGCCAGCTGCGCTTTCCCACCATCCTGGCCATCAGCGCCAAGGAGCCGGCGGACTTCCAGGAGGCCGTCCGGGGGGCCTTCCCCCGGTACGAGGCCCGGCAGGAGCAGCCGGCGCCCCGGGTGGCCGGCATCGGCACGGCCAGCCCCACCCTCCAGCCCCAGCAGCCCATCGTCAACTACAACTTCGTCTCGGCCGACGGCCTGTGGCGGCTGAACCTGACAAACCGCTTCATCGCCCTGACGTGCCAGCAGTACCCGGGGTGGGAGGCCTTCGCCCGGAAGCTGGACCAGCCCCTGGCCAGCTTCATCCGCATCTACCAGCCGGCTTACTTTGAGCGGGTGGGGCTGCGGTATCTCAACGCCGTCTCCCGGACGGCCCTGGGCCTGGAAGACGTGCCGTGGCGGGAGCTGATTGCCCCGCCGTTCCTGGGCATCCTCAGCGCCGAGGACGTGCGGCCCGAGACCGTGGCCCGCTGCACCCAGGATGTGGACATGGGCCTGGACGGCGGCTGCCGGCTGCGGCTCCACTCGGGGCCGGGCCGCCTGCGCCGCCCCGGCCGGCCGGAGGACAGCGAGGTCAAGTGGATCCTGGACATGGACCTGTCCCTGCCCGGCAACGTGCCGGTGAACCAGTCGGCCCCGGCGCTGCAGATGCTGCATATGCACTCGACGCCGATTTTCCGGGCGGCCATGACCGACACCCTCCGCGACGCCCTGGAGCCGGAGGCGTGAGCCGCCGCGGACGGGCCGGCCGTGGGGAATGGCCGCAAATCTTTGCGCAAATTTAACAGAAATCTCGAAACGCATCGAAAATATTTATTGCAATTCAACAAACAATCGGCTACAATAGATCCAGTGGAAAAGCGGCCTGCCGCCGGGACGTCCGGCGGGCCGCATCCCGGCCCCCGCTTCCCCGGCGCACGGCGCCTCCGGGACGGAAATGGCCCGCCCCCGGAGCGTTTGCGATACAGACATCACGACGTGGATTAGGAGGGAAGGCTTCATGGATCTCGCGGTTATCATCTACGCGCTCGCATTCCTGGCAGTCGTCATCGCGTTCGCATTCGCCGTCTACCTGCACCTCTGGGTCAAGCGGCAGCCCACGGAAAACGGCACCATCCGGCGGGTGTCGGACCTCATCAAGGCCGGCGCCAACACCTTCATGCGCAAGGAGTACAAAATCCTGGCCCTGTTTGCCGGCGCGGCGGCGGTGCTGATTCTCCTGTTCCTGCCCCAGGCCATCTGGTCCGGGGACTGGCATGAGAACGTCGCCATGGCCCTGGCGTACATCGCCGGCACGGTCCTCTCGGCCATCGCCGGCAAGATTGGCATCCTGGTGGCCACCTCGTCCAACGGCCGGGCCGCCGAGGCCGCCCAGAAGGGCATCCAGCCGGCCTTTATGGTGGGCTTCCGCGGCGGCGCGGTCATGGGCCTGGCGGTGGTGGGCTTCAGCCTGCTGGGCGTGGCGGCCGTGCTGCTGCTGGCCGGGGACTCGTCCATCGTCCTGGGCTTCTCCTTCGGCGCCAGCTCCCTGGCGCTGTTCGCCAAGGCCGGCGGTGGCATCTTCACGAAGACTGCCGACGTCAGCGCCGACCTGACGGGCAAGGTGGAGCTGGGCATCCCCGAGGATGACCCCCGCAACCCGGCGGTCATCGCCGACAACGTCGGCGACAACGTCGGCGACGTGGCCGGCATGGGCGCGGACCTGTTCGACTCCAACGTGGCCGCCATGTCGGCGGCCCTGGTCCTGGCCCAGAGCATCGACGGCGGTGTCCAGGGCGTCAGCACCGGGATGGTGTTCTGCTACGCCGCCCTGGGCCTGCTGGCCTCGATTCTCGGCATCGCCACGGCCCGAATCGGGAAGAACGGCAACCCCACCCGGGCCCTGAACTCCTCGACTTACGTGACGACGGCCATCTTCGTCGTGCTCACCGCCCTGGCCACGGCCCTCTTCGACGGCTTCCAGTGGCGGATCTGGGCGGCCTCCGCCGTGGGGCTCCTGGTGGGCGTCGTCATCGGTATCACCACCGACTACTTCACCGACGACACGAAGCCCATCGTCCGGCGGGTGGCCCGCGCCTCCCGGTCGGGCTCGGCCTTCACGATTCTCTCGGGCGTCTCCTACGGCTTCGTCTCGGCGCTGCCGGCCATGATTGGCATCGCGATTTCGGCTCTGTTCGCCTACCAGGTCTGCGCGCCCCTGGGCGGCAGCTACGCCCTGTTCGGCATCGCCATGGCGGCGGTGGGGATGCTCTCCATCGTGGGCATGATTATCTCCAACGACGCCTACGGGCCCATCGTGGACAACTCCCGCGGCCTGGCGGAGATGGGCGGCCTGGGCGAGGAGACCATCCGCATCTGCGACGAGCTGGACAGCGCCGGCAACACCGTCAAGGCGGTCACCAAGGGCTTCTCCATCGGCGCGGCGGGCCTGACGGTCATCAGCCTCCTGGGGGCGTTCATGGCCGAGGTCAACGAGGTCCTGGCCGAGCGGGGCGAGGCGCTGCTCACCGGCTTTGACATCATGAGCCCCACGGTGTTCTTCGGCATCCTCATCGGCGCGGCCATCCCGGCGGTCTTCTCGGCCATGCTGATGCTGGGCGTGGACAAGAACGCCCAGCGGATGGTGGCGGAGATCCACCGGCAGTTCCGGGAGATCGCCGGCCTGCGGGAGGGCAAGACGAAGCCTGAGTACGACAAATGTATCGACATCGCCACCACCGGCGCCCTGAAGGAGCTGATCCCGGCGGGCCTGATGGCCATTGCCGCCACGCTGCTGGTGGGATTCGTCGGCGGGCCGCTGGCCATCGGCGGCTTCCTGCTGGGC
>CAJFNZ010000192.1 GCA_904395905.1 uncultured Oscillospiraceae bacterium
CGACCCGCTGGAGGTCCGCGTCAACACCGTGGGCAGCGCCTTCGCCAACGTCGAGTGCAAGGTCGTGGACCCGGAGACCGGCGAGGAGGTCCCCGACGGCGTCAACGGCGAGTTCGTCGCCCGGGGCTACAACATCATGAAGGGCTACTACAAGATGCCCTCGGCCACGGCCGCGGCCATCGACGCCGACGGCTGGCTCCACACCGGCGACCTGGCCGCCCGGGACCCCGACGGCAACTACCGGATTACCGGCCGCCTGAAGGACATGATCATCCGCGGCGGCGAGAACATCTACCCCAAGGAGATTGAGGAGTTCATCTACACCCATCCCAAGGTCCGCGACGTGCAGGTCATCGGCGTCCCCGACAAGCAGTACGGCGAGGAGATTATGGCCTGCATCATCCTCAAGGACGGTGAGACCATGACGACCGACGAGATGAAGGACTACATCCGTTCCCATATGGCCCGCCACAAAGTGCCCCGGTACATCGACTTCGTCGATGGCTTCCCGATGAACGCCGCCGGCAAGATCCAGAAGTACAAGATGCGCGAAGAGGCGGTCAAAAAGCTGAATTTAAGTCAGGACGGTCAGTGACGCCTGCCGCGGCTGCCCTGCGGAAAGGACAAAGCCATGCAAGAAATCAAAATCACCCGCACCACCCATCCCAAGGCCAAGCCCGACCAGAACAGCCTCGGCTTCGGCAAGTACTTCACCGACCATATGCTGCGGATGGACTACACCGCCGGCATCGGCTGGCACGACCCGCGGATTGTGCCCTTCGCCAACCTGGAGCTGCACCCGGCCGCGGTGGTCCTCCACTACGGCACCGAGATCTTCGAGGGCCTCAAGGCCTACCGCCGGCCCGACGGCAAGGTCCAGCTGTTCCGGCCGATGGAGAACGTCCGCCGGATGAACAACTCCGCCCGGCGCATGGCCCTGCCCACCATGGACGAGGACCTGGGCCTGGAGGCCCTGCGGGCCTTCGTGGAGCTGGAGCAGGACTGGGTCCCCTCGGCCCCCGGCACCAGCCTCTACCTGCGGCCGTTCGTGATTGCCACCGAGCCCACCCTGGCGCTCCACGGCATCTCCGAGGCGGCCTACATCCTGATTGCCTCTCCGGTGGCCAGCTACTTCCCCGACGGGCTCAAGCCGGTGGACATCCTCATTGAGGACGAGGACGTCCGGGCCGTCCGCGGCGGCACCGGCGAGGCCAAGTGCGGCGGCAACTACGCCGCCTCCACCCGCGCCGGCGACCGGGCCGAGGACAAGGGCTACTCCCAGGTGCTCTGGCTCGACGGCGTCGAGCGGAAGTACGTGGAGGAAGTCGGCTCCATGAACGTCATGTTCAAGATTGCCGGCGAGGTGGTGACGCCGAAGCTGACCGGCTCCATTCTGCCGGGCATCACCCGCAAGAGCGCCATCGAGCTGCTGGCCAGCCAGGGCGTGACCGTCTCCGAGCGGCTGCTGAGCGTGGACGAGCTGATTGCCGCCGCCGAGGCCGGCCAGCTGGAGGAGGCCTGGGGCATCGGCACCGCGGCGATTATCTCGCCCATCGGCGGCCTGGCCTACCGGGGCAAGAAGTACGCCATCCACGGCGGGGAAATCGGCCCCTTCGCCCAGAAGCTGTACGACGACCTGTCCGGCATCCAGTGGGGCCTGAAGCCCGACCCCTTCGGCTGGACCTTCCCGGTGGACCAGCCTGCGCCCGACGCCACCGGCAGCGAAAAATAGAGAAACGAATCCCGGAACGGCCCCGTGCCGTTCCGGGATAATTTTGCTGCGCAAAAGCATGGAAAAATTGGCCATGTGCCGCGTTCGGCGCATGAAGGTCTCGCCCCGGGCCGCACAGCGGTCCGGGGCGCGGTGTTTGCAGGGGGGAAGGGCGGCGTCCCTAGGAGGGGCCGGCCGAGATTGCGGTGCCGGTGCGGCCGGCGATGCCCTCCCGGGCCTTCTCCAGCAGGGTAATCAGGGCCGTCCGCCCGGGGCCGGAGCGGGCGAACCGCACCGCCGCCTGGACCTTCGGCAGCATGGAGCCGGGGGCGAACTGCCCCTGGGCGATGTACGCCTCGGCCTCCTCGGGGGTCAGGCGGTCCAGCCACCGCTGGCCGGGCTTGCCGAATTCCACGGCCACCTTTTCCACGGCCGTCAGGATAATCAGGGCGTCGGCGTCCAGGGACTCGGCCAGGACGCACGAGGCGAAGTCCTTGTCGATGACCGCCGCCGCGCCCTTGAGGTGGTGCCCCTCGGTGCGGAACACCGGGATGCCGCCGCCGCCGCAAGCCACCACCACCAGCCCGGCCTCCACCATGTCGCGGATGGAGGAGAGCTCGACGATGGCCTTGGGCATCGGGGAGGCCACCACCCGCCGGTAGCCTCGGCCGGCGTCCTCCACCACGTCGTAGCCCCGCTCGGCCACCAGCCGGTCGGCCTCCTCCTTCGTCATGAAGGCGCCGATGGGCTTCGTCGGGTGCTGGAAGGCCGGGTCGTCCGGGTCCACCTCCACCTGGGTCAGGACCGTGGAGACGCCCTTCCGGATGCCCCGGTCCAGCAGCTCC
>CAJFNZ010000193.1 GCA_904395905.1 uncultured Oscillospiraceae bacterium
GCGACCAGGGGCGCTGCCCCTGGACCCTGCCGCCTTTTGAAAAAGGCGGGCGAAAACTTTGATTGCGCTACCCGTAGGCGGGAACAAATGGGGCCCCACGCGAGCCCAGCGCCAGCGGGTCGCGTGGGGAAAAGGAGGAGCAAGGGAGCGGGCGTAGTTTTCGCCGTCAGGCGGAAACGGAGCTTAGCGGACTTTGCTCCGACGCCGAGGAGGAGTGGAGATGGAGAACTGGGAAGAAAGCCTGCGCCGGGACGAACAGGTGACGTACCGCCTGCGGGCGCTGTACCGCCGGCACGGCTACCGGCTCTATAAGGTGAATAAGTTTGAGGAGTACGACCTCTACGCCCGCAACAAGCGGTTTCTCGTCAGCGACTCGGTGCTGACCTTCACGGACACCGACGGCCGCCTGATGGCCCTCAAGCCGGACGTGACGCTGTCGATTGTCAAGCACGCCCGGGACGAGGAGCCTGCCTTGCAGAAGTTCTTTTACAACGAGACCGTGTACCGCCCCGGCGGCGGCTGCGGCTTCCGGGAAATCCCCCAGGCGGGGCTGGAGTGCATCGGCAGCCTGGACCTCTTCGCCGAGGGCGAGGTGGTGATGCTGGCCGCCCGGAGCCTGGAGGCCGTCTCGCCGCGGCATATCCTGGACCTGTCCCACCTGGGGCTCCTCGGCGCCGTGCTGGAGGCCGCCCCGGCTGCGGCCCGGGGGCCGTTGCTCCGGTGCATCGGGGAGAAGAACCTCCACGAGCTCCGGGCCGTGGCTGCCGAGGCCGGCGTGGACGAGGCCGGCTGCCGCCGCCTGGCGGACCTGGCCGCCCTCCACGGCACGTTCGCCGAGACGCTGCCGCAGCTGCCGGCCGTGGCCGGCGAGGCCGCCGCGCCGTACATCGAGGAGCTCCAGCAGCTGCGGCGGCTCCTGGAGGCCCACGGGGTGGCCGACTGCGTCCGGCTGGACTTCTCCACCGTCAGCGACCCGGGCTACTACAACGGCGTGGTCTTCCGGGGCTACGTGGACGGCGTCCCCGAGGCCATCCTCTCCGGCGGCCGCTACGACAACCTGGTCCGCCGCCTGGGCAAAGGCCACGAGGCCATGGGCTTCGCCGTCTACCTGGACCAGCTGGAGCGGTTCGTGACGCCGCCGGCCTACGACGTGGACGTGGTGCTCCTCTACGACGACGGCGAGGATCCTCTCCAGGTCCTCCAGGCGGCCCGGCTCCTGGGGGACGGCGGCAAGTCCGTCCGGACCGAGCGCCACGTGCCGGCCGCCATCGCATACCGCCAGCTGGTGCAGCTGCGCAACGGGAGGCTTGAGATCCTTGAGACAAACCATTGACGTCGCCCTGCCCAAGGGCCGGCTGGGAGAGAAAGTCCTGGCCATCTTTGAGGAGTCCGGCTACCCCTGCCCGGAGATCCACCGGGAGAGCCGCCGGCTGATTTTTGAGAACGCCGACGCCGGCATCCGCTACTTCTGGGTCAAGCCCTCGGACGTGGCCATCTACGTGGAGCGGGGGGCGGCCGACGTGGGCGTGGCCGGCAAGGACATCCTCCTGGAGTACGTCCCGGCGGTCTACGAGCTGCTGGACCTGGGCATGGGCCGCTGCCGCATGGCCGTGGCCGGGCCCAAGGGCTTCCGGGACAACCTGGAGCGGACGCTGCGGGTGGCCACCAAGTTCCCCCGCATCGCCCGGGACTACTACGCCCGGGAGAGCCGGGAGATTGACATCATCAAACTCAACGGCTCCATCGAGCTGGCGCCGCTGCTGGGCCTCTCGGACGTGATTGTGGACATCGTCGAGACCGGCACCACCCTCCGGGAGAACAACCTGGAGCCGCTGGAGACCGTGGCCCCCATCAGCGCCCGGCTCATCGCCAACAAGGCCAGCTACCAGTTCAAAACCGAGGAGATCCGCGCCCTGGCCGAGGCCATGGCCGCCTCCCTGGAGCGGAAGAAGGAGAACACCCCATGATGCGTATCTACCAGTGGGGCCAGGTGCCGTCCGAGGAGATCCTGGCCCGCCGGAACCCCGGGGCCGACGTGGGCCCGGCGGTGGCCGGCATCCTGCAGACCGTCCGGGAGCGGGGCGACGAGGCCGTGCTGGCCTACGGGCGGCAGTTCGACGGGGCCGATTTGGCCGCCCTGGAGGTGCCCCGGACGGCGTGGGACGAGGCCGTGGCCCAGGTGGAGCCGGCGTTCCTCCAGGTGATGGAGCGCTCCCGCGCCAACATCGAGGACTTCCACCGCCATCAGCTGCGCAGCAGCTTCGTCATCGCCGAGAAGCCCGGGATAGTCCTGGGCCAGAAGGTCCTCCCCCTGGCCCGGGTGGGGCTGTACATCCCCGGCGGCCGGGCGGCCTACCCCTCGTCGGTGCTGATGAACGCCGTGCCGGCCAAGCTGGCCGGCGTCGGGGAGCTCGTCATGGCCACCCCCGCCACCGGCGGCCGGGTGAACCCGGTCCTGCTGGCCGCGGCCCGGATTGCCGGGGTGGACCGGGTCTTCGCCATGGGCGGCGCCCAGGCCGTCGGCGCGCTGGCCTACGGCACCGAGACGGTGCCCCGGGTGGACAAGATTGTCGGCCCCGGCAACGCCTACGTGGCCGAGGCCAAGCGCCAGGTCTTCGGCCAGGTGGCCATCGACATGATTGCCGGCCCCAGCGAGATCCTCGTCGTCTCCGACGGCCGCAGCGACCCGCGGCACCTGGCGGCGGACCTCCTCTCCCAGGCCGAGCACGACCCGCTGGCCGCGGCCGTGCTGGTCACCGACAGCGCCGCCCTGGCCGAGGCCGTGGCCCGGGAAGTGGAAACCCAACTGGCGGCCCTGCCCCGGCAGGAGATTGCCCGGGCCTCCATCGAGGAGAACGGCAAGATTATCGTGGCCGGGGACCTCCGCCAGGCCGTGGAGATTGCCAACGAGATTGCGCCGGAGCACCTGGAGCTGGCCGTGGACAACCCCTTCGACTTCCTGCCCCTGGTGCGCAACGCCGGCTCCATCTTCCTGGGACGGCACTGCCCCGAGGCCCTGGGGGACTACTACGCCGGGCCGAACCACACGCTGCCCACCATGGGCACGGCCCGGTTCTCCAGCCCGCTGTCGGTGGACGACTTCGTCAAGCGCTCGTCCTTTACGTACTACACGGCCGAGGCCCTGGCCGCCGCCGCGCCGGATGTGGCGGCCTTCGCCCGGCGGGAGGGCCTCGAGGGCCACGCCCGCTCGGCCCTGATTCGCTCCGGGGAGGTGCTGTAAATGAGCCGCTTTTTCTCGTCCCGGTGCGCCGGGCTCCCGGCCTACGTGCCCGGTGAGCAGCCCCAGGACCAGCCCTACATCAAGCTGAACACCAACGAGTCGCCCTATCCGCCCTCGCCCGGCGTCCTGGCGGCGGTGACGGCCCAGGCGGAGAAGCTCTGCCTCTACCCCGACCCCGACGCGGGCGCCCTCCGGGCCGCCCTGGCCCGGGCCTACGGCGTGGAGCCGGAGAACGTCTTCCTCTCCAACGGCTCGGATGACATTTTGAACTTCGCCTTCCTGGCCTTCGGCGAGGCGGGCGTCCTGGCGCCGGCGGTGACCTACGGCTTCTACCCGGTCTACGCCGCCCTCCACCACCTGGACTACCGGACGGCGGCGGTGAACGGCGACTTCTCCCTGAACCCGGAGGAGTACCACGGCGCCGGGCGGATGGTCGTCCTGGCCAACCCCAACGCCCAGACGGGTATCGCCCTGGGCCTGGAGGCCGTGGAGGGGATTGTCCGCGCCAACCCGGGCCACGTGGTCCTGGTGGACGAGGCCTACGTGGACTTCGGGGCCCAGTCGGCCGTGGAGCTGACGAAGCGGTACGACAACCTGCTCGTCGTCCAGACCTTCTCCAAGTCCCGCTCCATGGCCGGGGCCCGGCTGGGCTTTGCCGTGGGGGACCGGGGACTGGTGGACGACCTCCGGCGGATCCAGTACGCGACGAATCCCTACAACCTGAACCGCATGACCCAGGCCGCGGCCCTGGCGGCCCTGGCCGAGCAGTCCTACTACGACGAGAACTGCCGGCGGATCCAGGAGACCCGGGCCTACACCCGGAACGCCCTGGAGGCGCTGGGCTTCACCTGCACCGACTCCCTGGCCAACTTCCTGCTGGCCTCGTCGCCGGAGCTGCCCGGCGGGCAGCTCTACCGGCGGCTCAAGGAGCGGGGAATTCTGGTGCGCCACTTCTCCGACGAGCGGCTGGAGGACTGGGTGCGCATCACCATCGGCACCCGGAATCAGATGGAGGCCCTGGCCGCCGCCGTGGCGGACCTGCTGGCCATTGCACGGGAGGAGGCGGCCTATGCGGCAAGGTGAAATCGCCCGCCGGACCGGCGAGACGGACATCGTGCTGAAGCTGAACCTGGACGGGAGCGGCCGGAGCCGCCTGGACACCGGTGTGGGCTTCCTGGACCATATGCTGACGCTGCTGGCCAAGCACGGCCGGCTGGACCTGGACGTCACCTGCCGGGGGGACACCCAGGTGGACGACCACCACTCGGTGGAGGACATCGGCATCGCGTTCGGGGCGGCCCTGCGGGCGGCCCTGGGGGAGCGGCGGGGGGTCTGCCGCTACGCCCACGCGGTGCTGCCCATGGACGAGGCGCTGATTCTCTGCGCCGTGGACCTCTCGGGCCGGGCCATGCTCTGCTGCGACCTGTCGTTCCCCACGGAGAAAATCGGGACCTTCGACACCCAGCTGGTGGAGGAGTTCCTCCTGGCCATGGTCCGGGAGGCCGGCATCACCCTCCACGTCCGGCAGCTGGCCGGGGTCAACAGCCACCACATCGCCGAGGGCGTCTTCAAGGCCCTGGCCCGGTGCCTCCGCCAGGCGGCGGCCATCGACCCGGCGGCCGCCGGGGAGATCCCCTCCACCAAGGGGGTGCTGTGAGTGATTGGCGTCATCGACTACGGCGTGGGGAACCTGTTCTCCCTGGCCAGCTCCCTGCGGTACATCGGGGCCGACGTGACGGTCACCGGCGACCCGGAGGCGCTCCGTCGGGCCGACCGGGTGGTGCTGCCGGGGGTCGGGGCCTTTGCCGACGCCGCCGCCCGCCTCCGGGAGACGGGGCTGGACCAGGCGGTCCTGGAGGCCGCCCGGGCCGGCAAGCCCCTGCTGGGCATCTGCCTGGGGATGCAGCTGCTGCTGGAGCGGAGCTTCGAGTACGGCTGCCACCGCGGGCTGGGGCTCATCGAGGGGGACGTGGTGCCCATGGAGCCGGTGGTGCCCGCCGGGTACAAGGTGCCCCACATCGGGTGGAACGCCCTCTCCTTCTCGGACGGGCGGAGCCCGATTTTCCGGGAGCTCCGGGAGGGGGACTGCGTCTACTTCGTCCACAGCTACTTCGCCGACCGCTGCCCCTCCGTGACGGCCACCACCGAGTACGGCGCCGTCCTGACGGCGGCCGTCGGCCGGGACAACGTCTTCGGCTGCCAATTCCACCCCGAGAAGAGCGGCCCCGTGGGCCTGTCCATTCTGCGGGCCTTCAGCCGACTGTGAGGTGCAACCATGGAACTCTTTCCCGCCATTGACTTGTACACCGGCTGGGCGGTCCGGCTCTACAAGGGCGACTACAACCAGATGACCGTCTACGACAAGGACCCCCTGGCCGTGGCCCGGCGGTTCCGGGAGGCTGGGGCCCGGTTCCTCCACATGGTGGACCTGGAGGGGGCCCGGGACGGCGGCACCCCCAACCTGGAGACGGTCCGGGCCGTGGCGGTCCAGTCGGGCCTCCGGGTGGAAATCGGCGGCGGCGTCCGCTCCGAGGCGGTCATCCGCCAGTACCTGGACGCCGGCGTCTTCCGGGTGATTCTCGGCACGGCGGCCATCACCCAGCCCGGCTTCGTCGCGGAGATGGCCGCCAAGTACGGCGAGCGGATTGCCGTGGGCGTGGACCTGCGGGACGGCTGCGTGGCCATCCGCGGCTGGACCGAGGTGACCGACGCCGAGGGCCTGGCCTTCTGCAAACGGCTGGAGGCCGACGGCGTCCGGGCGGTTATCGTCACCGACATCTCCCGGGACGGGGCCCTCCGGGGGGCCAACGTGGCCCTCTACCGGCGGCTGCGGGAGGCGCTGACCATGGACGTGGTGGCCTCCGGCGGCGTGACGACCCTGGCGGACGTCGAGGCCCTCCGGGACCTGGGCCTGGCCGGGGCCATTCTGGGCAAGGCCCTCTACACCGGCGATTTGGACCTGCGGGCGGCCCTGGCGGCCGCCGGGGAGGTGGGCGCGTGATTACGAAGCGGATTATCCCCTGCCTGGACGTCCGGGACGGCCGGGTCGTCAAGGGGACCAACTTCCAGGGCCTGCGGGACGTGGACTCCCCGGTGGAGCTGGGCCGGCGGTACAGCGACGAGGGGGCCGATGAGCTGGTCTTCTACGACATCACCGCCTCGGCCGAGGGCCGCGGCCTCTTCACCGACATCCTCCGGGAGGTGGCCTCGACCATCTTCATCCCCCTGACCGTGGGGGGCGGCATCTCGTCCCTGGCGGACTTTGAGCGGGTTCTCCAGGCGGGGGCCGACAAGGTGAGCGTCAACTCCGGGGCCCTCCGGGACCCGGGGCTCATCGAGGCGGCGGCCAAGCGGTACGGCGACCAGTGCGTCGTGCTGAGCGTGGACGCCAAGCGGGTGGACGGGCAGTACCGTGTCTTTGCCAAGGGCGGCCGGGAGGACACCGGCCGGGACGCCCTGGCGTGGATCCGCTACGGCGTGGACCACGGGGCCGGGGAGATTGTCCTCAACTCCATCGACACCGACGGCGTCCGGCAGGGCTTCGACCTGGAGATGCTGCGCGCCGTCAGCGAGCTGGTGGACGTGCCGGTCGTCGCCTCGGGCGGCGCCGGCGGCATCGAGGACTTCGCCGTCCTCTTTGAGACGCTGCCGCGGGTGGACGCCGGCCTGGCGGCGTCGATTTTCCACTTCGGCCAGGTGTCGATTCCGGAGCTGAAACAGGCCCTGGCGGCCCGGGGCATCCCGATGCGCCTGGGCGACTTTGCATCGAGGGAGGAACGGGTATGAACCTGGAGGAACTGAAATTTGACGCGGCGGGCCTGATTCCCGCCGCGGTGGTGGACGCCGACAGCGGGAAGCTGCTGACCCTGGCCTACATGAACCGGGAGAGTCTGGAGATCTCCATGGCCGAGGGGCGCACCTGCTTCTGGAGCCGCTCCCGCCAGTGCCTGTGGCGCAAGGGGGAGACCTCGGGGAACGTGCAGCGCATCGTCTCCATCACCGCCGACTGCGACGGCGACGCCCTGGAGGTGCGGGTCCGCAAGGCCGGCCCCGCCTGCCACACCGGGGCCGAGAGCTGCTTCCACAACCCGCTGTTCCGGGGGGAGGAGGAAGCGCCGTTCTCCCTGGAGGGGCTGTACGACCTGCTCCAGGGCCGCAAGCGGGACCTGCCCGAGGGGTCGTACACCACGTACCTCTTCCAGAAGGGGCTGGACAAGATCCTCAAAAAGGTGGGCGAGGAGTCCACCGAGGTCATCATCGCCGGCAAGGCCGAGGACAAGGCCGAGACCGTCTACGAGATTGCCGACCTCTGCTACCACGTCCTGGTGCTGATGGTGCAGCTGGGCATCTCGGTGGAGGACGTGCGCCGGGAGCTGGCCTCCCGCCACGTCATCGACCACAAGGTGAAGCAGGAGAAGATGACGAAATAACATGGTCTACCAATTACCGGCGCCGGGGGACTTCCCCGTCGCCGGCGGTTTTTATCAGCCCATCAGGCGGGCGAGGGCCGCGACGGCGGCGCAGAGGGCCGCGCCGATGGCCGTGGGCAGCGCGGCGGCCAGGGCCGCCCAGCGCCACCGGCCGGTCTCCCGGCGGATGGTCAGCAGCGTCGTGGAGCAGGGCCAGTGGAACAGGGAGAACAGCACCACGCAGAGGACCGTGACCGCGGTCCAGCCGTTGGCCGTCAGCACCGCTGCCAGGTGGTCCAGGCCGCCCAGCGCCCCAAGGGTGCCCTGGGCGCTGTACACCATCACGGCGATGGGCAGGACAATCTCGTTGGCCGGCAGGCCCAGCAGGAAAGCCAGGAGAATCACGCCGTCCATGCCCAGCAGATGCCCCAGGGGGTCCAGCAGGGCCGCCCCGTGGGCCAGAAGCGACGCCCCGCCCACGGTCACATGGGCCAGGATCCACAGCAGCAGCCCCGCCGGGGCCGCCACCGCCGCCGCCCGGCCCAGGACGAAGACCGTCCGGTCCAGCAGCGACCGGAGGAGGATCTGCCCCAACTGGGGCCGCCGGTAGGGGGGCAGCTCCAGGGCGAAGGAGGAGGGCATCCCCCGCAGCACCGTCCGGGACAGCAGGGCCGTCGCCCCCAGGGTGGCGGCCACCGCGAGGACCAGCAGGCCGGTCATCGCCAGGGCCGCCGCGCCGCCGCCGATGCCCAGCAGGCCCACCAGGGCCAGCAGCGTCGGGAAGCGGCCGTTGCACGGCATCAGGCCGTTGGTCACCGCGGCCAGCAGCCGCTCCCGGGGGGAGTCGATAATCCGGCAGCCCACCACGCCGGCGGCGTTGCAGCCCAGGCCCATCATCATCGTCAGGGCCTGCTTGCCGCAGGCGCGGCATTTCTCAAAGGGTTTATCCAGGTTGTAGGCCACCCGGGGCAGGTACCCGGCGTCCTCCAGCAGGGTGAACAGCGGGAAGAAGATGGCCATCGGCGGCAGCATCACCGCCACCACCGAGGAGACCACCCGGTACGCCCCGTCCACCAGCGCGCCGCGGAGCCACCAGGGCGCGCCGGCCAGGGCCGCCGCCAGCTGCCCGCCCAGCCAGGCGAAGGCCCGGCTCAGCAGCTCCGAGGGGTAGTTGGCGCCCACCATGGTCAGATAGATGATGACGGCCAGCAGGGCCAGCATCACCGGGAAGGCGGTGAACCGGCCGGTGAGGATCCGGTCGGCCCGGCTGCCGGGGCGGCCGGCGTCCGACACGGTGCGGCGGGCAACCACCTGGGCCGTCAGCACCGGGGTGGAGGCCAGCTCCCGGCGGAGGGCCTCCCGGTCGAGGCCGGCCGCCCGGAGCACCTCCCGGGCCCGGGCCAGGGCGGCGCGGACGGCCCCGTCCGCGGCCGGGTCCCAGCCCAGGAAGTCCGCGGCGCTCCGGAGCAGCTCCCGGTCCCCCTCCAGGAGGCGCAGGGCCAGCCAGCGGCCGTCCAGCCGCCCGGCCAGCCGGGGGGCCAGGGCCGCCTCCACGGCTGCCGCCGCTTCCTCCACGGCCGGTACGTACCGGGGGCGGAGGGGCTCCCCCTGCCAGCGGCCCTCCAGCAGGGTGTCCAGGGCGGCCGGCACCTGGCGGAGGCTCCGGCGCTTCCGGGCCACCACGCCCACCACCGGCACGCCCAGGCACCGCGACAGCTCCGCCAGGTCCACCCGGACGCCCCGGCGGCGGGCCTCGTCCAGCAGGTTCACGCAGACCACCGTGGGCGTCCCGGTCTCCAGCACCTGGAGGACCAGGTTCAGGTTCCGCTCCAGGCCCGTCGCGTCGCAGACCACCACGGCCGCGTTGGGCCGCTGGAAGCAGAGGAAGTCCCGGGTGACCGCCTCCTCGGCCGAGCGGGCCAGGAGGGAGTAGGCCCCCGGCAGGTCCACCAGCAGGTACGGCTGCCGCTCCGAGGCGCAGCGGCCCTGGGCGCCGGCCACGGTCTTGCCGGGCCAGTTCCCGGTGTGCTGGTGGAGGCCGGTCAGGCCGTTGAACACCGTGCTTTTCCCCACGTTGGGGTTGCCCACCAGAGCCGCCAGGCGCTCGCCGGGGTTCCGGTGCAGCTCCAGGCCGCCGTCCACGGCGCCGCGGCCCATGGCGCTTCCCGTCAGTCCCATGGGCCGCCTCCTAGGGCTCCACCAGGACGCCGGCGCAGTCCCGGGCCCGCAGGGCAATCACGGCCCCGCGGATGGCGTAGGCCGACGGGTCCCCCCAGGGGCTGCGGCCCAGGCACTCCACGGGGGTGCCGGCAATCAGCCCCAGATCCAGGAACCGGCGGCCCATGGGCCCGTCGGTCCCCACCTGCCGCACCACGGCCCGCTCGCCGGGGCGCAGCTGGCTCAACGTTCGTTCCATATCCTTCGCTCCGTTTCCCAAGAAATCGCGGGGACGGAAAGTCCCTGGGCCATCCTATGCCCGGATTCCCCAAATTGCGCGGGAACGGCGAAAAAACCGCCCGGAAGCCGGGATGGCTTCCGGGCGGAACCGTGGCGTGAACTTATTGGGGCGTTATCAGCCCGTATTCGTACTTCATGGCCAGGACCCGGGTGACGCTCTCGTCGATGCGCTCCTGGGACAGCGAGCCGTCCGCCAGGGCGGCCAGGACTCCCTGGACGGCCTGCTCCAAATCGGCGGGCATGAGGACCAGGTCCACGCCGGCGTTCAGGGCGGCCACGGCCGCCTCGCCCGGGGTGTAGTAGTCGGTGATGGCCCCCATGTTCTGGGCGTCGGTGACGACGACGCCGGCAAAGCCCAGCTCCCGGCGGAGAATCTCGGTGACCACCGTGTAGGAGAGGTCCGCGGGCGTGTCGTCGCCGGTCAGCTGCGGCGCCGACAGGTGGCCCACCATGACCATGGGCGCGCCGGCCTCGATGCCGGCCTGGAAGGGCAGGAACTCCGCCTGGCGCATCTCCTCCAGGGTCCGGTTGGTGACCGAGCGGCCGTCGTGGGTGTCGGTCTCGGTGCCGCCGTGGCCGGGGAAGTGCTTGAGCGAGCAGAGGATCCCGCCGTCCCGGAGGCCCGAGACGATGCTTCCCACCATGCTGGCCGCCACCTGGGGGTCCGAGGAGAAGGAACGGCGGCCGATTTCGGTGTTGTTGGGGTTGGTGACCACGTCGGCCACCGGGGCAAAGTCCAGGTTGAAGCCCAGCTCCGTCAGCTCCCGGGCCAGGGTCTGGCCCACCTGGTAGACGGCGGCGGTGTCGCCGGCGTCGCCGTAGTCGGCCATGTCGGAGAAATCGGTGGTCCCCATGGCCGGGTTGGCCCCCACCCGGGAGACCGTGCCGCCCTCCTCGTCCACGGCCAGCAGCAGCGGGATCTCCGAGAAGGACTGCGTCCCCGACAGCAGGTCCATGGCCTGCTCCCGGTCCACCAGGTTCTGGGCGAAGTACACCAGGCCGCCCACGGGCTTTACCGCCAGGGCCTCCCGGGTGGTGTCGCCGGCGACGGTGGCCGTGCCGACGCCGGTCAGTCCCTCGGGCGTGACGAGGAACAGCTGGTAGACCTTTTCCTCCAGCGTCATGTTCAGCACGTCGGCCTGGGCCATGGTCTGCCACTGGGTGAGGGGCGAGGTGGCGTTGTCGTCGGGGTTGTAGCCGCCGGTTCCGTCGGTCCCGTCGTCCTGGGGCTGCTGTGCCGGCTCCGACTGGTCGGGAACGGCCGGGGAAGCGGTGTCGTCGTCGGCGGGCCGGCCGATGGTCAGCGGATAGAGGATGCAGAACGCGCCCACCGCCACGGCAAAGGCCAGCAGGCAGAGAAGAAATGTCCGAAAGCCCTTCGCCATGGGCTTGCCTCCTTACTGTTTGTGGTAGAGCCGGCCGGTCTGGTAGGTCGGCTCGCAGGTGACGTCGCAGCCCAGGTTTTTGAAGACGTTCTCGTCCACCTGGGAGAGGATGACCGACGAGTGGACCTGGCAGCCGCGGAGGTGGTTCAGCTCCTCCATGGCAATCTCGGCCGTGGGATTGGTGACGGCGCACATGCTCAGGGCGATGAGGACCTCGTCGGTGTGGAGCCGGGGGTTGCGGTTGCCCAGGTGCTCCACCTTCAGGTGCTGGATGGGGGCGATGATGGCCGGGGAAATCAGCTCGATTTTCCGCCCGATGCCCCCCAGGTGCTTGAGCGCGTTGAGCAGGGCGGCCGAGGAGGCCCCCAGCAGCTGGGAGGTCTTCCCGGTGACCACGGTGCCGTCCTGCAGCTCGATGGCCGTGGCGGGGCCGCCGGTGCGCTCGGCCTCGGCCAGGGCGGCCGGCACACAGCGGCGCATGGCGGGCTCCAGGCCCAGGCTGCTCATGAGCATCTCAATCTTGTGGACCTCCGCGCCGGTGGCTGTGCCGCGGACCTTGCGGCAGGCGGCGGCGTAGTACCGGCGGAGGATCTCCTGGCGGGAGGCCTCGCGGCAGACCTCGTCGTCCACGATGGCGTAGCCAGCCATGTTGACGCCCATGTCCGTGGGGCTCTTGTAGGGGCATTGGCCGTAGATCTTCTTGAACATGGCCTCGAGGACCGGGAAGATCTCGATGTCCCGGTTGTAGTTGACGGTGGTCTCCCCGTAGGCCTCCAGGTGGAAGGGGTCGATCATATTGACGTCGCTCAAATCGGCCGTGGCGGCCTCGTAGGCCAGGTTGACCGGATGCTTGAGCGGCAGGTTCCAGATGGGGAAGGTCTCGTACTTGGCGTAGCCGGCCTGGATGCCGCGCTTGTGGTCGTGGTAGAGCTGGCTCAGGCAGGTGGCCATCTTGCCGCTGCCGGGGCCGGGGGCCGTGACGACGACGATGGGGCGGGAGGTCTCGATGTACTCGTTCTTGCCGAAGCCGTCGTCGGAGACGATGAGCGGGATGTTGGAGGGGTAGTCGGCGATGACGTAGTGGCGGTAGACCCGGAGGCCGAGGCTCTGGAGCTGGTTGGCGAAGAGGTCCGCGGCCCGCTGGCCGTGGTACTGGGTCATGACGATGCTGCCCACGTAGAGGCCCGCCTCGCGGAAGGCGTCCACCAGGCGCATGGCGTCCTGGTCGTAGGTGATGCCCAAATCGGCCCGGCGCTTGTTGGACTCGATGTCGCCGGCGTTGATGGCGATGACAATCTCGGCCTGGTCCTTGAGCTGCAGGAGCATCTTCAGCTTGCTGTCCGGCTGGAACCCGGGCAGGACGCGGCTGGCGTGGTAGTCGTCAAAGAGCTTACCGCCGAACTCCAGGTACAGCTTGCCGCCGAAGGAGTCCACCCGCTCCAGAATCCGCTGGGACTGGAGATGCAGGTACTTGTCGTTGTCAAAGCCAAGGTTCGCCATAGCTGAATTCCCCCCAAAGTGAAAAATGGTGTCACGGCCGTGCCGGCGCTTCCCCCCAAAGGGGGGAGCCAAACACGCAATCATCATACCCCCAAAAGGGACAAAAAGCAACTCCCCATTTCGCCGCCCCGGGGCCTTCCTTGACTTTCGGGGCCGGAGCCACTATAATTGACCATATAATGGAGAAATATCCGATTTGATACCGGAAAAACCGCGAGGAGACCCATGAAACGACAAAAAAACCAAACTTACGGCAACGACAGCATCTCTGCCTTGAAGGGACCCGACCGGGTGCGGAAGCGCCCGGCGGTGATTTTTGGCTCCGACGGGCTGGAGGGCTGTGAGCACGCGGTGTTCGAGATCCTCTCCAACGCCATCGACGAGGCCCGGGAGGGCCACGGCAACACGGTCGTCGTCACCCGCTACGCCGACGGCTCTATCGAGGTGGAGGACTTCGGCCGGGGCTGCCCGGTGGACTGGAACGAGAGCGAGCAGAAGTACAACTGGGAATTGGTCTTCTGCGAGCTGTACGCCGGCGGCAAGTACGCCAACAACGCCGGCGGCGACTACGAGTACTCCCTGGGCCTCAACGGCCTGGGCGCCTGTGCCACCCAGTATGCCTCCCGGTACATGGACGTCACCGACTGGCGGGACGGGTTCGAGTACGCCCTGCACTTCCAGCGGGGCGAGATCGTGGGGGAGCTGGGGAAGACCCCCCTGCCCAAGAGCC
>CAJFNZ010000194.1 GCA_904395905.1 uncultured Oscillospiraceae bacterium
GTGAGGGAAGTCAGACTGCTACTTCTCTTCGTCATCGGTTTGTGATGTTGGGGTTATTATAACCGCCGCTCTTCCCGTTGTCAAGCACAAATTTCAGCGATACAGCGCAGCAAAGTGCTGAATTATTTTGGATCGCCCCAAAATTTTTTTGCGCCCGGTGAAACATTTTGTCCCCTTGCGGTGTTAGGATCTAGAGAAGGGAACTGAGAGAGGAGGAGCGGGATGGAACCGTGGGAACTGGAGGAGACGGCGGCGCGGTACGGCGACTCCATCTACCGGGTGGCCCTGCAATACACCCGGCAGCCCGCCGACGCGGAGGACGTGCTTCAGGAGGTGCTGCTGGAGCGGTACCGGACGGAGCAGGCCTTCGGGACGCCGGAGCACGAGCGCCGCTGGCTCCTGCGGGTGGCGGTGAACAAGAGCCGCAACCTGCTGCGGGCGGGACGGCGGCGGCGGACGGTGCCTCTGGACGAGGCGGCGGCCCTCTCCGCGCCCCCGGAGCCCTCCTTCCGGGCGCTGTACGACGCCGTGCTGGCGCTCCCCCGGAACCAGCGCCTGACGGTGGACCTCTACTACTACGAGGGCTACTCCACCGAGGAGATCGGGGCGCTGCTGGGGGCGCGGCCCGCCACCGTGCGCACCTGGCTGCGCCGGGCGCGGCTGAAGCTGAAAACACTGCTGAAGGAGGCGTGGAGCGATGACGAACTGTGAGCGATACCGCAGGGCCTTTGCCGGGGTACACGCCCCGACCGACGCCGCCCGCCGGGCCCTGGCGGCGCTGGAGGAGGGGCATACCCGGCCGGTCCGCCGGCGGCCCCTGCGGGCGGCCCTGATTCTGGGGGCTGCGGCCATCCTGCTGACCACCACCGTCAGCGCCGAGGTCACGGCGGGGACGGTGAGCAACCTGCTGGCCCCCCTCTACGGCGGGGCCCAGACCGCGCTGGTGGACGACATCGGCTGCCCGGTGGACGCCTCGGTGACGGTCAATGGCTACACCATCACCGCAGACGCGGTCATCGGCGACCGCTACAACATTGCCGTGGTCTACACCCTCACCCGGGACGACGGCGCCCCTCTGCCCGCGTCCCTCTCCTTTGACGACCACGAGAATTCGGTGCGGCGGGGCTCGGGGGGCGGCAGTCTCTCCTACCTGCCGGGGGAGGAGCCCAACCAGCTCCGGATTGTGGAGGAGTGGACCGGAGACAGCAACCTCCTGCTGTTCCGCCGCAACGCCCGTGTGGTCTTCCGGGACCTGTACGCCGCCGACCCCGAGACCCGTGAGGAGACCCTGCTGGCCACGGGGGAGTGGGAGCTGCGCTTTGCCCTGCGCTACCGGGACACCACCGTGTCCGTGCCGGCGGGGGATCTGACTGTCACCGGCGCGGGGGGCGGAGCCTATCGGGTGAAGAAGATCCTCCTCTCGCCCCTGGGTGTCCACCTGGATCTGGACATCGCCAACACCGGACAGGCGGAGGACCCCGACTTCCGCATTTTGAAAGATTTCACTGTGTCCCTGCTCCTGACCGACGGCTCTGTCCAGGCGCTCGGAAACGCCAACTTTGGCTTCGGCGGCGCCCTGGACGCCGAAGTTCTGCGCGGCGACTACGGCGCCTTTTTCGACCGGCCCATCCCCCTGGAGGAGATAGCGGCTCTGGTGATCTGCGGCACGGAGGTCACGGTGACGGACGCCTGAGCGCCCATGCGCCTTGTGATACGCAAAAAGCGGCCCGGAACGTAACGTTCCGGGCCGCTTTTGAACGATTCGGCTTAGTACATGCCACCCATGTCGGGAGCAGCGGGGGCAGCGGGCGCGGGGGGCTGGGGCTTGTCGGCCACCAGAGCCTCGGTGGTCAGCAGGGTGCTGGCGATGGAGGCGGCGTTCTCCAGAGCGGAGCGGGTCACCTTGGTGGGGTCCACAATGCCGGAGGGGATCATGTCGCAGTAGGTCTCCTTATAGGCGTCGAAGCCGTAGCCGGCCTTGCCGGACTCCTTGATCTTCTCCAGCACCACGGAGCCGTCGATGCCGGCGTTGACGGCAATCTGCTTCACGGGCTCGGTGAGGGCCTTGGCGATGATGCGCACGCCGGTCTTCTCGTCGCCCTCCAGCTCGGGCAGCAGCTTCTCCACGGCGGCAATGGCGTTGACATAGGCGGTGCCCCACTGGCCGGCCCCCGTCTCGGTGGTCAGGCTGGTGAGCCCCTGCTCCTTGGCGTAGTACGCCTGGGCCGCCGCCGAGTTGAGCTTGTGGCTGCCTGAGGTGTTGTTGCCCTCAAACTTGTAGTAGATTTTGGCGGGGGTGCCCAGGTACTTCTCCAGGTTGTAGGCCCGGATGAGGGGCGACGGGCGGTACATCTTGTAAAACTCCAGCACCGGCTCCGGAATGTCAAAATAGGGGGTGGTGTCGTCCATCTCCTGCCGGGCCAGCTCCTCACAGAATACCGGATACAGGTCCTCCACCACGGCCGGCTTGCCGGTGGCCGGGTTGATCATGGGGTCGGGCTTCTCCTTCATATCGGCCCGGAGATTATACCACTGGCGCGGGATCTGGTCCTCGCTCAGATAAATACGGTGGGGAATTTCTTTCATGGTGCTCGCTCCTTTCAAATCTGCAAATAAAAAACGCCCCTGTCACAGCAGACCTCACGATCTGCCGGGACAGAAGCGGTACACACTCCTGCGGTGCCACCCGGATTGGCGCCATGGGCGCCCCCTCGGCCGTATGCAAACACATACGCTCTTCTGATAACGGACAGAGCTCCCGTCTCGGCTACCGGGGAATCCCCCATCGCCTCGCCCTCCGAAGGCCATTCACATGTCCTTTCCCTGCCGCGCTCCCACCGCCGGCGGCTCTCTGTGAGGGAAGTCAGACTGCTACTTCTCTTCGTCATCGGTTTGTGATGTTGGGGTTATTATAACCGCCGCTCTTCCCGTTGTCAAGCA
>CAJFNZ010000195.1 GCA_904395905.1 uncultured Oscillospiraceae bacterium
CTCCCTTGCTCCATCCTCGGCCTAAGAGCCGCCCTGCGGGCGGTTGGCCTCGGAAACGCGCCTGCGGGCGCAGTCCTTTTCCCCACGCGACCCGCTGACGCTGGGCTCGCGTGGGGGCCCCTTTTTATTGCCGCCTACGGGCAGCGGAATCAAAGTTTTCGCCCGCCTTTTGCAAAAAGGCGGCGGGGGGACTGTGGGACGGCGCTCTGAGGGGGCATTTGCTCTCTTAGACGAAAATTTCCCGGCGCGGGTTCCCACTGCATGGCCGCCGGCGCGCACAAATTTGCCGCTTTTGGACGAATCTGCACGGCCGCGCGCGCCGGGAATCGGGAACGCCCGCCCCGGCGGGGCCCTTTGCCAAGAAAACGGGCCGCAAAGGTCGGAAATTTCAAAGAAAATTTCAGATTCCACTTGCATTTCCCGAGGTGTTGTGGTACTATACTAATGGAAATTCGATGTTGACTGGATGAAAGGCTGGGGTCCGCCCCAGTCTTTCTTGTTGGAAAGGCAGGTTTGCCATGAAGATTACCGAGCAGGTCCGGCAGTTCGCCGAGCCGGCGGTCCTGGCCCAGGGCTGCACCCTCTGGGACGTGGAGTACGTCCGGGAGGGCGGCGAGTGGTTTCTGCGGCTCTACATCGACAAGGACGGCGGCGTGAACATCGACGACTGCGAGGCCGTCTCCCGGGCCGTGGACCCGATTCTCGACGAGCAGGACCCCATCCCCGGCAGCTACCACTTTGAAGTCAGCTCCGCCGGGCTGGAGCGGACCCTCAAGCGGCCGGAGCACTTCCAAGCCTGCCTGGGGCGGCCGGTGGTCGTCCGGCTCTACCGGCCCCGGGACGGCGCCAAGGAGTTCCAGGGCGTCCTGACCGCCTACGACGACGGCCGCGTGACCCTGGAGACGGCCGGCGGGCCGGCGTCCTTTGAAAAGGGCGAGGTGGCCCTGGTGCGGCTGTACGTGGATTTTTAACGGTGTGAACGAGGAGGAAGCAGCAACATGAACGCCGAGATTTTTGAGGCCCTGGCCCAGCTGGAAAAGGAGCGGGGCATCCCCAAGGACTACATGCTGGAAAAAATCACCCAGGCCCTGGTGGCCGCCTACAAGAAGGACAAGAACGGCTACACCGACAACGTCTTTGTGGACACCAGCGACGGCTCCATGCGCATCTACGTCCAGAAGGAAGTGGTGGACGACGTCATCACCCCGGCCACGGAAATCACGCTGGAGGCCGCCCGGAAGATTGACAAGCACGCCCAGCTGGGCGACCTGGTCAACGTGGACGTGGAGACGAAGAGCTTCGGCCGCATCGCCGCCCAGACCGCCAAGCAGGTGATTATCCAGGGCATCCGCGAGGCCGAGCGGGGGATGATTTTCGACAGCTTCTCCTCCAAGGAGCACGAGATTCTCACCGGCTCCGTGCTGCGGATTGAGCCCCAGTCGGGGGACATGATTGTCCGCATCGGCAGCGGCTCCGACCGGACCGACGCCCTGCTGTCCCACTCCGAGCAGGTCCGGGGCGAGACCTTCGCCGAGGGCGACATCATCCGGGTCTACGTGGTGGAGGTCCGCCGCTCCAGCCGCGGGCCCCAGGTGCTCGTCTCCCGGACCCACCCGGGCCTCGTCAAGCGGCTCTTCGAGCTGGAGGTGCCGGAGATTGCCTCGGGCCTCGTCGAGGTCAAGTCCATCGCCCGGGAGGCCGGCTCCCGTACGAAGCTGGCCGTCTGCGCCGCCGAACAGGGCATCGACCCGGTGGGCGCCTGCGTCGGCCCCCGGGGCGGCCGCGTCGGCGCGGTGGTCGATGAGCTGCGGGGCGAGAAGATGGACATCGTCGTCTGGTCGGAGGACCCGGCCAAGTTCGTGGCCTCGGCCCTGAGCCCGGCCGACGTCGTCTCGGTCCAGCTGGTGCCGGGCCAGAAGGCCTGCCGGGTCCTGGTGCCCGACGACCAGCTGTCCCTGGCCATCGGCAAGGAGGGCCAGAACGCCCGCCTGGCCGCCCGGCTGACCGGGTACAAGATTGACATCAAGCCCCAGTCCCAGGCGGCCCTGCTGGAGCCGCTGGAGGCGCCCGAGGAGGACGAGGAGGAGACGCGCCTCCCGGAGGACGCCGGGGACGAGGCGGAACACGGCGAGGACTGAACGGTAGAAGGGGAGGTGTGGTCCCGTGCCCAAGAAAATTCCCATGCGCCAGTGCGTCGGCTGCCGGGAGATGAAGCCGAAAAAGGAACTGGTGCGCGTCGTCAAGTCCCCCACGGGGGAAATCTCGGTGGATTTCCGCGGCAAAGCGCCGGGTCGCGGGGCCTATGTGTGCCCGGATCCGGCGTGCCTGAAGCGGGCCATCAAGTCCCGGGCCCTGGAACGGGGGTTCGAGACGGCCATTCCCCAGGAGGTCTACGACCGGCTGCTGGAGCGAATGGAGGCGGGCGACGATGGAACATGACCGCGCGCTGAACCTGCTGAGCCTGGCCCGCAAGGGCGGGAATCTCCAGCTGGGGGAGGAGAACACCGGCGCCGCCTGCCGCGCCGGCAAGGCCCGGCTGATTCTCGTGGCGTCCGACGCCGCGGAGAACACCTACCACCGGGCCAGGACCTTCTCCCACGGCGGCAGGACGACGTTCATCCGTGTGCCCTACTCCAAGGAGCAGCTGGGCCTGGCCTGCGGCAGGGCCGTGTGCGCCATGGCTGCCCTGACCGACGCCGCCCTGGCCCTGGCCTTCGTCAGGGCCCTGGGCCAGCCGGAGAAGCACGAGGCGCTGCTGGCGGATCTGGAGGCCCGGACGGCCCGGATCCAGAAGCGCCGCCGGGAGGAGCGGGCCCACCAAACCAACCGGAAACACGGAAAAAAGTAACTCGGAGGTGGCTATATGAGTTTTATCAAATATCGCATCCACGAGGTCGCCAAGGACTTCGGTATGCCCACCAAGGCCATGATGGAGCTGTTCGAGAAGTACTTCGGCAAGCCCAAGAACCATATGCAGGTGCTCGAGGAGAATCAGCTGAACCTGCTCTTTGACGTCATCACCCAGCAGAACCAGGTGGCGTCCCTGGAGGAGGCCGTGGCCGCGGCGCCCCGGACCCAGGCCGCCCCCAAGGAGGCGCCGCAGCCGGAGGCCCCCAAGGCCGCGCCGGCCCAGCAGCCGGCCGCCAAGGCGCCGGCCGGGAAGCCCCAGCAGCCGGCCCGGCCCCAGGCCGCCGCGCAGCCGGGGCAGCAGCCCAAGCCGGCCCAGCAGCCTGCGGCCGCCCAGGGCCAGCCGCAGCCCCAGGCCCAGCCCAAGAAGGACGAGCGCCGCCGCGAGCGCCGGGTGGTGGACACCTCGGCCGTGACGGTCAACGCCGCCCGGTTCGACGACCGGGTGGACGCGCTGGTCTCCGAGCGGGTGGCCAACGCCAAGGGCGGCAAGCAGCGCATCGGCAGCAAGCAGGGCGGCGGCAAGAACGCCAAGAAGCGCGGCGGCAACTTCGGCACGAAGCGCCGCAGCGAGGAGCAGGAGAAGATGCGCCGCCTCCAGCTGGAGATTGCCAAGAAGGCCCCGCTGACCGTGAAGATCCCCGACGAAATCACCGTCGGCGAGCTGGCCAGCCGCATGAAGAAGACGGCCGCCGAGGTCATCAAGCAGCTCATCAAGCTGGGCGTCATGGCGGCGGTCAACCAGACCATCGACTACGACACCGCCGCGCTGGTGGCCATGGAGCTGGGCTGCAAGGTCGAGAAGGAAGTGGTGGTGACCATCGAGGAGCGCCTCATCGACGACCACGAGGACACCGCCGAGGAGCTCCAGCCCCGCAGCCCCGTGGTGGTGGTCATGGGCCACGTGGACCACGGCAAGACCAGCCTGCTCGACGCCATCCGCAAGACCAACGTGGTCTCCGGCGAGGCCGGCGGCATCACCCAGCACATCGGCGCGTACCAGGTGGAAATCAACGGCCAGAACATCACCTTCCTGGACACC
>CAJFNZ010000196.1 GCA_904395905.1 uncultured Oscillospiraceae bacterium
GACATCGGCGTGGTGCCCACCAAGGAGCCCTACCAGAAGCGGACCAGCCACGGCATGATTCTCGGCGAGGGCGGCGAGAAGATGTCCAAGTCCCGGGGCAACGTCATCAACCCCAACGACATCGTGGACCAGTACGGAGCCGACACCATGCGCCTGCACATCATGTTCATCGGCGACTTTGAGAAGGCGGTCTCCTGGTCCAACGAGGCGGTCAAGGGCTCCAAGCGCTTCCTGGACCGGGTGTGGAACCTGGCTGAGAGCTGCACCGACAACCCCGAGGTGACGGCGGCCAACGAGGCGGTCCTCCACAAGACCATCAAGAAGGTCACGGCCGACATCGACGAGCTGAAGATGAACACGGCCATCGCGGCCATGATGACCCTGGTCAACAGCTTTTATGCCAACGGCTGCTCCAAGGGGGACCTGCGGTACCTGCTGCTGCTCCTGAGCCCCTTCGCCCCCCACATGGTGGAGGAGCTGTGGGAGCTGAAGGGCTTTGCCGCCGAGACCGGCACCATGGCCTGCCAGCAGCCCTGGCCGACGTACGACGAGGGCAAGACTGTGGACGCCACGGTGGAGATGGCCATCCAGGTGAACGGCAAGCTGCGCGGCACCATGCAGGCCCCGGCGGACCTGGACAACGAGGCCGTCACGGCCCTGGCCCACGACACCGACGTGGTGAAGCGGAATTTGGAGAAGCTGGGCGGCCGGATTGTCAAGACCATCGTGGTGAAAAACAAGCTGGTCAACGTGATTATCAAATAGACTGCCGAAAGTTTCCCTTGACTTTCGCAGCGGAAATGATTATAATCATTTAAGCCACGAATATGGCCCTGAAAGTATCCTGGATGCAGCCGGATACAGCGGAGGGAGGGAAATCAATGTCTGAAATTCACGTGAAGGAGAATGAATCTCTGGAAAGTGCTCTGAAGCGGTTCAAGCGGAGCTGCGCCAAGGCCGGCGTCATTGCCGAGGTCAAGAAGAGAGAGCATTACGTGAGCCCCAGCCTGAAGCGTAAGCAGAAGTCTGAAGCTGCCCGGAAGAACAAGAGAAAGTATTATTGATTTCCCAGGAATTCGAATACGAGAAACGTCCTGCCGTCAGGCAGGACGTTTTGTCTTGCGGAGGAGGATTTCGCTATCCGGCGGTTTCCGGTATGCCGCCTTCCGCGGCGGCGGGCGCCGCTGCCGGCTCCGTCAGGCCGTAGGGCAGCAGCTCCTGATAGAGCCCGACTGCCGCCCGGAAGCCGGCGGCCTCGGCGGCCTCCAGTTTCTTGGCCAGGGTTTCGGCCGTGTCGAAGAGCAGCGCCGCCGGCCCGCCGGTCTCAGTCAGGCCGTACCGGCACAGCAGTTCTTCGGACAGGAAGTCGGGGCTTTCCTCCCGGGCCAGGGCCTGGCTCAGGGCCGCGCGGTCCATGGGTGCCTCCTGGCCGGCCGGGCAGGGGAGGGCCATGCGGCAGCTGAGGGGGCGCAGCTCCAGAACGCAGCGCTCCGGCCAGGCGGCCGCGGCGTTTTCGAGGAACTGGGCGAAGGGGAGCTGAATCGTGTCGGAGCTGAGGGTGACCCAGGCCCGAGGTGCCGCCCGGCCGTAGGCCGCCGGCACCCACAGCGGGGTGTTTGTCCGGGCGCAGGCCTCGTCCAGGGAGCCCAGGAAGGCCTGCCAGAAGGCGTCCTCCGGCCGGGTGATGTCGCAGAGGATGCCGGTGTGGCAGTCGGCGGCGTACTGGGCCACCAGGTGGGCCAGGGTCTCGTTGGGGCCGTAGCTGGGCGACGTGCTGTCCTGGAGGACCAGCAGGCAGGGAAAGTCCGGCTCCGGTTCCGGGGCCAGCAGGGCCGGGGCGTCGGGGGACAGCTGGTAGCCCAGGCAGGCCAGGGGACGGCCGGTGGCCCGGGCCGCCTGGGCCTCCTCGGGAGAAAAGGCCAAATAGATGGGCATGGACAATTTACAAACCTCCAGTGCCGTGGTATACTATCGGCAGGCGGCGGGCTTGCCGGGAAGGCGCCCGCGCTGCCGCTGCCCGACGGCAGTTTACTCTATGAGAAGGCGGGTCAAACTATGCCTCTTTCCCTGCTGCCCCGGGTGGTCGTCTCCCGGCTGAC
>CAJFNZ010000197.1 GCA_904395905.1 uncultured Oscillospiraceae bacterium
CCGGAGGCGGCCCCGCCCCGGGACGGTGCGGCCGCGTACGCGGCGCCGATGCCGCTGATGAACACGGCGTTTGCGCCGGGCCGGTGCATGGAGGCTGTGCGGGGAATTGCGGACGCCCGCCTGCGGGACATCGCGCTGGCGGAATATCACTATTTCAGCGGCCGCGCCGAGGAGGCGGCGCGCGAGGCGGAGCTGTACCTCTCGCACCCCGATTTGACGCTGCGGCTGTCCGCCTGCCTGATTTACACGTACGCCAACCTCTCCCTCGGGCAGATTCCGCAGGCGCAGTTCACGCTGATGGAGGTCCGCAACACCCTGGCCGCCGCCGACGAATCCATGCCGCCGCAGCTCCGGGCGGCGGCGGTTTTTATCGTGGCCACGGCCGCCGTGCTGCTCCACCTGCCCTTGCCGGACGGGGCGCAGGCGCTGCAGGAGTATATCCGCTTCCTGCCGCCGGGGCTGCGGATGTTCGCGTTTTACGTGCAGGCCCACTACACCTATTTGCAGGGCGATTACGGAAAGAGCCTGGGCATCGTGGAAACCGCCTTTGCCATGCAGACGGAGGTGTATCCCATCCCGTCGATTTATCTGCACCTGGTCGCGGTGATGGACTACATGAGCCTCAAGCAGCCGGAGCAGGCGCAGGCGCACCTGCTGGCCGGCTGGAAGCTGGCCCAGCCGGACGACCTGGTTGAGGCATTTGGCGAGCACCACGGCCTGCTGGGCGGGATGCTGGAGGCGGTCCTGAAAAAGGACTGGCCGGAGGACTTCAAGCGCATCATCGCCATCACGTACCGCTTTTCCGCGGGGTGGCGCAGAGTCCACAACCCGGTCACGGGCGACGACATCGCCGACAATCTGACCACCACGGAGTTCGCCACGGCCATGCTGGCGGTGCGGGGGTGGACCAACCAGGAGATTGCCGCCCACCTGGGCATCTCTCCGAACACCGTCAAGCAGCACATCTCCTCGACGCTGCTGAAGCTGGGCATCAAGCAGCGGAAGGATCTGAAACGATATATGCTGCGCTGAGGGCTGTGCCTGCGGGAACCCGCGGGCATAGCCCTTTTTTGGCGGGAAACGGGTGATTTCAACGGCCGGGGACTTGTGGTATATTGGACTTGTTATGTAAAGTCTCGGCCCCGTGCCGGCCCTGCCGGCGCCGGCCGGGGGCATCGCGTCCCCGTTAGAGCGAACCTGGGGGGAGAGGAGGGCGCCGTGCGTTTTTTGGTGAATTTCCCGGACCCGTCGGAGCGGGCGGCCCTGGTCCGGATACTCCGGGCGTGGATGGAGCTCTCCTGCGCCTCCATGGACATTGTGGCGGCCGAGGCGGCGGAGGCGCCCGGCGCGCAGTCGGTCGTCTTTTGGGACCTGGACGGGCTGGAACCGCCGTCCACGGCCTGGCATCGCCCGGACTGCGCCCTGTTTCTCTGTTCCCGGGACCCGCAGCGGGCCATCGGCAGCTACGCCTGCCACCCGACGGGCTTCCTCTTGAAGCCCGTGTCGATGGAGCGCCTGTGGGAGGCCATGCTCCGGTGTTCCCGGCTCTGGTTTTCCGCGCTCCTGCGGCTGGAGGTCTCCAACAACCGGGTGAAGATTGGAATCCCCTTCCGCAATCTCATCTGGGTGGAGAGCGCCCGCCGGGGCTGCCTGCTTCACACCTCCCACCAGACCATCGCCTCCCGTGAGCCGCTGCACTGGCTGGAGCAGCAGCTCCCGCGCGGTGTGTTCATGCGGTGCCAGCGCAGCTTTGTCATCAACCTCACCTATGTCCGCGAGGCGGTGGGGAACAGCCTGCTGCTGGCCAACGGGACGGAGATTCCCATCGGCCGGGGGAGCAAGGCTGCCGTCCTGGATGCCTACCGCCGGTTCTGCCAGCTGCGGTACGGCCGGTAGCGCCGGGCTGGTGTGCGCGGCAAAGGAGGGAAACTGCCGTGACAGAGATTTCCATCGCCATCTGCGACGATTTGGAGGCCGAGCGGATGGGCCTGGCCGGGATGGTGCAGGCCTACGCGCAGGCCCGCGGGCTCTCCGCCCGCGTCCGGCTGTTCTCCAACGGGGAGAGCCTGCTGGCGGCGCTCCAGGGAGCGGAGCCCATCCATCTGCTCTTCCTGGACATCTATATGCCGGGCCTGTCCGGCATGGAGACGGCCCGGCGCATCCGCGCCGCCGGCAGCGCGCTGCCCATCGTGTTTGCCACGACCAGCCAGGACTACGGACTGGAGAGCTTTGAGGTGCAGGCGACCGACTACCTGGTGAAACCCTTCCGGGAGGAGGAGGTGGCCGCCTGCCTGGATTGGTTTTTTTCCCACGTCCCCGAACACCTGCGGCTCCTGTCCGTCTATACCGAGGGAGAATGGCGGCAGATTCCGCTGGCCTCGATTCGCTATATCGAGGTGTACGGCCATCAGGCGAACATCCATGTGCCGCACGGCGTGATTACGGCCCGCCGCGGCCTGGACGACTTGGAGGCCGCCATCGACAGCCGGGACTTTCTCCGCTGCCACCGCAGCTACCTGGTGAACCTGAACCACGTCGAGCGCATCGAGGGCAATGACTTCCGCATGGCGGACCAGGCTCTGGTTCCCATCAGCATTGCCAACACGGCCCGCATCCGCCGGCGGTTCATCGACTGGACCTATATGAAAGCGTGGGCGCAGACATGATGGCGTTTGCGCTGGCGGCCGGCGCCGGCGTGCTGGCCCTGGGACTGCTGCTGTGGGGGCTCCGCCTGCGGGAGGCCCTGCGCCGGGAGCGGGAGGAGAACAGCCGCCTGCGCGAGCTGCTCCGGATTGGCTCCCGCGCGGCCAACGCCGATTTGACCCAGCTGCGGAAGCTGCGCCATGATTTGCGGCAGTATCTGATTCTGGCGGAGAGCGCCGCGCTCCCGGTGGAGGCCGCCGCCCTGCGGGACGCCATGGAGGCCGTCCCGTCCGCCGGCGAGCGGGAGAGCTGGGTTGTCTCGGCGCTGGCGCGGCACTACCTGGCGCGCGCCGAGGCGCTGGGGTTTCAGGCGGACCTGCGCATTTCGCTGCCCAGGGCCTGGGAGGGCGCCGTCCCCGACTTGTGCCTGGTGCTGAGCAACCTGCTGGAAAACGCGATAGAGGCCCTGGAGCGGGAGGGCGGCGGCTGGCTGCGGGCCGGCAGCACCGCCACGGAGGGATACGTCTCTCTGGTGGTGGGGAACACCTGCACCCGGCCGCTCCGGATGTTCCAGGGGCGCTACCTCTCCAGCAAATCCCCGGGCCGCTTCGGCATCGGGCTGGAGACCGTGCGGGAGGTGGCGAAGCGGTACGGCGGCCAGGCGGAATTCACCGTCCGAAACGGGGAGTTCCGCGCCGCGGTGTTCCTGCCGCGGCCGGCGGCGGATGCCGGCGGGACGGACCGGCCTGCGGCTCCGGAAACTTCATGAAAGCGGAGCGCCTGTCTGTTGGACGGGCGCTCCGCTGGCGTCTGGGGGTGTCCGCCTGTGGCCGGCAGGGCCGGTCACTTGGAGTGGTGCCAGCGATGCCGCCGCTTGGCCGGCTCTGCCGGCTCGCCGCGGATGACGTCGTCGTCGGTAATCTGGATGTGGTGGGCGCTGATAGACGTATCCGCCTGCCGCTCCTCCCAAGGTCTGACCGGCGGCAGAGCCCCGGTTGCCGTGACTCTCGGCGTCAGCTCCAAATCGGGGAATTCCGAGAAGCCGTTCAGGTAACCCTCAATCGGCGGCAGCGGCGAGCGGGGCATATAGTCGTCGAGCTCCGCGCCCTCCTCGTTGAACATACTCATCATGGAGCCCGAGAAGTTGGCGTCTTCCGCCTGCTCGGTGGCGATTCGCTCCTCGTTGAACATCCGCCGCATCCCCAGATAGGGGGAGGGGGGAATCGGCGGCAGGGGGCGCGGGGCGCGGCGGTCGGGCCGCGCAGGGAGCGGCGTGGGCGCGGGGCCGGCGGCGGCGGCGTTTCCGTCCCGGCAGGGCGCTCCCGGGACCGCGGCCGGCCGGTTTTTTGCAGGCAAGCGGAATTTGCCGCGATACTGTGCCAAATCGCATGTGGACAAACGTCTTTGTTACAAAGACAAATTGCGGGCGGACTGTGTGCAAGGCGCACACATCTAAAATAATTGAGAAATGTTAGGAATCATGACAGTTTTTCAAGGAACCTAATTGTTTTTGTTTGAAAAACACGTTTTTGAAAATTATAAATAATTCCCGTGCGGCGTTCTTCCGTGAAAATAGACAAATGCGACAAACTTTCCGGCAGGCGGCAATTCCTGTTTGACCTGGCGGAGGGACAGGGGGTATAATTTGCTAAGCAAAAGCAACGCAAATTTGGCCATGCGCCGCGTTCAGCGGCACGGCCATGGAATCCCAAGCGCGCGGGCCGGGACGGCCCCCACGCGCAGAACCTTCCCGCGCCCCGGTGCTTGCCTGGGTTCGCAGCGCGCCCGGGACGCAGGAGGGTTACTAATTTATGCTGCGGGAACCGGAGGCCCGGCGCGGCGCGGAAAGGACGGAAGGCGCATATGGAGGACAGACGACAGCGAAACGTGTGGATGCAGGAGCACGACGCCTGCGGCATCGGCGCGGTGGTGCGCATCGACGGGAAGCCGGACCACGGCGCCGTGGACGACGCGCTGAAGATTGTGGAGAAGCTGGAGCACCGCGCCGGCAAGGACGCCGCCGGCGAGACCGGCGACGGCGTGGGCATCCTCCTCCAGGTCTCCCACCGGTTTTTTAAGAAGGCCGCGGCGGCCGCCGGCATCCAGCTGGGCGGCCCGCGGGACTACGGCGTGGGGATGTTCTTCATGCCCCAGGACCGGCTGCTGCGGAACCAGGCCAAGAAGATGCTGGAGATTATCAGCGAGAAGGAGGGCGTCCGCCTGCTGGGCTGGCGGGACGTGCCGGTCTGTCCCGAGGTCCTCGGGCAGAAAGCCCGGGACTGTATGCCCTGGATTGTCCAGTGCTTCGTCGAGCGGCCCAAGGCCCTGGCCCGGGGCATCGACTTCGACCGGCGGCTCTACATCATCCGCCGGGAGTTTGAGCAGAGCAACGTGAACACCTACGTGGCCTCCTTCTCCAGCCGGACCGTGGTCTACAAGGGGATGTTCCTGGTGGGGCAGCTGCGGCGGTTCTACCGGGACCTCCAGTCGGAGGACTACGAGTCGGCCATCGCCCTGGTCCACTCGCGGTTCTCCACGAACACGAACCCCAGCTGGGAGCGGGCCCACCCCAACCGGATGATTCTCCACAACGGCGAAATCAACACCATCCGCGGCAACGCCGACCGGATGCTCTCCCGCGAGGAGACGATGTGGTCGGACATCATGAAGGACGACATCGACAAGATCCTCCCGGTCATCAACGGCAGCGGCTCGGACTCGGCCATGCTGGACAACACCATCGAGTTCCTCACGATGAACGGCATGGACCTGCCCCTGGCCATGATGATTACCATCCCCGAGGCCTGGAGCAAGGACGAGACGATGGACCGGCGCAAGCGGGATATGTACCACTACTACGCCACGATGATGGAGCCCTGGGACGGCCCGGCGGCCATCGTCTTCTCCGACGGCGACGTGGTGGGGGCGCTGCTGGACCGGAACGGCCTGCGGCCCTCGCGGTACTATGTGACGAAGGACAACACGCTGATTCTCGCCTCCGAGGTGGGCGTCCTGGACATCCCGCCGGAGCGGGTGGTCCGCAAGGACCGCCTCCAGCCCGGCAAGATGCTCCTGGTGGACACCGTCGGCGGCCGGATTATCGGCGACGAGGAGCTCAAGGGCGACTACGCCTCCCGCCTGCCCTACGGCGAGTGGCTGGACCAGAACCTGGTGCAGCTCAAGGACCTGCCGATTCCCAACCGGAAGGTCCCGTCCCTGGAGCCGGCCTACCGCGAGCGGCTCCAGAAGGCCTTCGCCTACTCCTATGAGGACATCAAGGACACCATCCTCCCCATGGCCCGGGACGGCGCCGAGCCCACGGCCGCCATGGGCGACGACCTGCCCCTGGCCGTCCTCTCGGAGAAGCACCAGCCGCTCTTCAACTACTTCAAGCAGATGTTCGCCCAGGTGACGAACCCGCCCATCGACGCCATCCGCGAGGAGTCCGTCACCGACACCACCGTCTACGTCGGCTCCGACGGCAACCTCCTGGAGGACCGGGCCGAGAACTGCCGGGAGCTGCAGATCCACAACCCCATCCTCACCGAGGTGGACCTGCTGAAGATCCGCCACATGAACGCCCCGGGCTTCCACGTGGAGACGGTCTCGATTCTCTACTACAAGAACACCCCGCTGGAGCGGGCCCTGGACCACCTGTTCGTCGCCTGCGACCGGGCCTACAAGAACGGGGCCAACATCCTCATCCTCTCGGACCGGGGCGTGGACGAGAACCACGTGGCGATTCCCTCGCTGCTGGCCGTGTCGGCGCTGGAGCAGCACCTGATTCGCACGAAGAAGCGCACCGCCGTCTCGGTCATCCTCGAGTCCGGCGAGCCCCGGAACGTCCACCACTTCGCCACCCTCCTGGGCTACGGCGCCCGGGCCGTGAACCCGTACCTGGCCCACGCCTGCATCCGCCAGTCCATCGAGGAGGGCCTGCTCGACAAGGACTACGCCGTGGCCGTGGACGACTACAACCACGCCGTCCTCCACGGGATTGTCAAGGTGGCCTCCAAGATGGGCATCTCCACCATCCAGTCCTACCAGTCGGCCCAGATCTTCGAGATTGTCGGCATCCGCCGGGACGTGGTGGACCGGTATTTCACCAACACCATCTCCCGCGTGGGGGGCGTGGGCCTCGAGGAAATTGCCGAGGGCGTGGAGTACTACCACTCCCGGGCCTTCGACCCGCTGGGCCTGCCCACGGACACCACGCTCGATTCCTCCGGCTATGAGCGGCTGCGCAGCGGCCACCAGAAGGAGGACCATATGTACAACCCGCAGGTCATCTGGCTCCTCCAGCAGGCGACCCGCAACCGGGACTACAAGCTCTTCCAGGAGTACGCCCGGCTGGTGGACGACGAGTCCACCCCCCACACCCTCCGGGGGCTTTTGACCTTCGCCGAGCCGGAGGGCGGCCCGATTCCCCTCGAGGAGGTGGAGCCGGTCAGCGAGATTGTCAAGCGGTTCAAGACCGGCGCCATGTCCTACGGCTCCATCTCCCAGGAGGCCCACGAGTGCCTGGCCGTGGCCATGAACCGCCTGGGCGGCAAGTCCAACTCCGGCGAGGGCGGCGAGGACCCGGCCCGGCTCCGCTCGGACAAGTGCAGCGCCATCAAGCAGGTGGCCTCGGGCCGGTTCGGCGTCACCTCGGAGTACCTGGTCAGCGCCCAGGAGCTGCAAATCAAGATGGCCCAGGGGGCCAAGCCCGGCGAGGGCGGCCACCTGCCCGGCAAGAAGGTCTATCCCTGGATTGCCAGGACCCGCCACTCCACCCCGGGCATCCGGCTGATTTCGCCGCCGCCCCACCACGACATCTACTCCATCGAGGACCTCTCCCAGCTGATTTACGACCTGAAGAACGCCAACGACCGGGCGCGGATCTCGGTGAAGCTGGCCTCCGAGGCCGGCGTCGGCACCATCGCCGCAGGCGTGGCCAAGGCCGGGGCCCAGGTGGTGCTGATTTCCGGCTACGACGGCGGCACCGGCGCGGCCCCCCAGACCTCGATTCACAACGCCGGCCTCCCCTGGGAGCTGGGCCTGGCCGAGGCCCACCGGGCGCTGATTGAGAACGGCCTGCGCTCCCGGGTCATCCTGGAGACCGACGGCAAGCTGATGAACGGCTACGACGTGGCTGTGGCCTGTATGCTGGGCGCCGAGGAATTCGGCTTCGCCACGGCCCCGCTGGTCACGCTGGGCTGCGTGATGATGCGCGTGTGCAACCTGGACACCTGCCCGGCCGGCGTGGCCACCCAGAACCCGGAGCTGCGCAAGTGCTTCCGGGGCAAGCCCGAGTACGTGATGACCTTCATGGAGTTCGTGGCCCAGCAGCTGCGGGAGATTATGGCCAGCCTCGGCATCCGCCGGGTCCGGGACCTGGTGGGCCGCACGGACCTGCTGCGGCCGGTGACGCGCTCCATCTCCCACCGGGCCGAGTCGGTGGACCTGGCGGCCCTGCTGGCAAACCCCTACGCCGGGGCCCCGGACACCCGCTTCAACCCCCGGGACGTCTACAACTTCCACTTTGAGAACACCCTGGACCAGCGGGTGCTGATGAAGAAGCTCTCCGGCGACCTGGTGGCCGGGCGGCCGGCCGCGCTGTCCCTGCCAATCTCCAGCACCGACCGGGCCTTCGGCACGCTGTTCGGCTCGGAAATCACCCGCCGCCACGGCGATGCCCTGGACGAGGACACCTACCGGATCCGCTGCACCGGCGGCGCGGGCCAGAGCTTCGGCGCCTTCATCCCCAAGGGGCTGACCCTGGAGCTGGAGGGCGACGCCAACGACTACTTCGGCAAGGGCCTCTCCGGCGGCAAGCTGGTGGTCTATCCGCCGAAGAAGAGCCGCTTCCGGGCGGAGGAGAACATCATCATCGGCAACGTCGCCCTCTACGGCGCCACCTCGGGCAAGGCCTTCGTCCGCGGCGTGGCCGGCGAGCGGTTCTGCGTCCGCAACTCCGGCGCGACGGCCGTGGTCGAGGGCGTGGGCAACCACGGCTGCGAGTATATGACCGGCGGCCGGGTGGTCGTCCTGGGCGAGGTGGGGGCCAACTTCGCGGCCGGTATGTCCGGCGGCGTGGCCTACGTGCTCGACCCCCGCCACGAGCTGTACCTGCGGCTGAACAAAGAGCTGGTCCACATGACCGCCGTCACCGAGAAACACGACATCCAGCTGCTCCACCAGCTGATTTCCGAACACACCGAGGCCACCGGCTCCACCGTGGGCCGGGAGATCCTCGACCACTTCCAGCAGCGGCTGCCGGACTTCAAAAAGGTCATCTCCCGGGACTACGAGCGGATGCTGGACCTGATTGCCGCGGGAGAGGCCAAGGGCATGGACCGGAACGCCGCCGAGATTGAGGCGTTCTACACCATGACCGGAAAGTGAGGAGGGGAGACCCATGGGAAAAACGACCGGATTTATGGACTACGAGCGGCGGGAGGACGGCGCGGAGCCGCCCCGCAGCCGCGTCAAGCACTTCCGCGAGTTCCACCGGGAGCTGCCCCGGGAGGCGCGGATGGAGCAGGGCGGCCGCTGCATGAACTGCGGCGTGCCCTTCTGCCAGTCGGGCTGCTCGTACGGCGGCACGGTCTTCGGCTGCCCGCTGCACAACCTGATTCCCGAGTGGAACGACATGATTTGGCACGGCAACTTCGGCCACGCCCTGTCGCGGCTGCTCAAGAACAACAACTTCCCCGAGTTCACCGGCCGGGTCTGTCCGGCCCCGTGCGAGCTGGCCTGCACCTGCGCCGTGGCCGACAAGCCGCCGGTGACCATCCGGGAGAACGAGCTGGGCATCATCGAGGAGGCCTTTGCCGGCGGCGCCATGGTCCCGCAGCCGCCCCGGACGCGCTCCGGCAGCCGCGTGGCCGTGGTGGGCTCCGGCCCGGCGGGCCTGGCCTGCGCCGACCAGCTGAACCGCCGGGGCCACAGCGTCACGGTCTTCGAGCGGGACGACCGGGCCGGCGGCCTGCTGACCTACGGCATCCCCAACATGAAGCTGGACAAGGCCGTCGTCCGGCGGCGGGTCGAGCTGATGGAGCGCGAGGGCGTGACCTTCCGCTGCAAGAGCCCCATCGACACCCCCGAGAAGGCCGAGCGGCTCCTGGCCGACTTCGACTGTGTGGTCCTGGCCTGCGGGGCCGGGACGCCCCGGGCGTACCCGGCGGCCTCGACGGAGACGCCGGGCGTCAGCTTCGCCGTGCCCTACCTGACGGCCGCCACCCGGGCCCTGCTCGACGGCGGCGAGAACCCCCTGGACGCCCGGGGCAAGCACGTCGTCGTCATCGGCGCGGGCTACACCAGCTCCGACTGCGTGGCCACGGCCATCCGCCAGGGCTGCGCGTCGGTGACCCAGCTGATCCGCAAGCCCGAGCGCCTGGCCCGCCAGCGGAAGGGCCTCTGGGGCCCGGCCCCCGAGGAGCACGACTACGCCGTGGAGGAGGCCAAGGCCGTCTTCGGCGAGGACCCGCGGCGGTTTGAGACCGTCGTCACCGCCACCGTCACCGACGAGGCGACCGGGGCGCTGCGGGCCGTGAAGGCGGTGGGCGTCCGCTGGATCCGCGTGGACGGCATCCTGATGCAGGAGGAGCTGCCCGAGACCGAGACGGAGCTGCCGGCGGACCTGCTGCTCATCGCCAACGGCTTCTCCGGCTGCGAGCGGGAGACCCTGGCGGCCTTCGGCCTGGAGCCCGACAGCCATGGGAACCTGTGCCTGGAGGGCCGGGACTCCCACCGCACGGCCAACGAGCGGGTGTTCACGGCCGGCGATATGCGCCGCGGCGCGTCCCTGGTCGTCTGGGCCATCACCGAGGGCCGCGCCACGGCCCGGGAGGTGGACGAGTACCTGACCGGGTACCGGAGCCTGTGATGCGGGGCGGCCCGTCCCGCGGGAGGGAAGCGGATGGCGTTCTATCTGTGCTTTGATTTGGTGCTGGCCCTGGCGCTCTTCCTGACGGGCTGGGGGTTTGTCCGCTCCGAGGGGCGGGCGGCGCGGTTCCTGACCGGCTACAATCGGCGGGACCCGGCCGACCGGGTGGCCGACGAGGCCGCCATGTGCCGGGCCTACGGCCGGCGGATGCTGGCCATGGCCGCCACCTTCCTGCTCGGGGCGCTGCTGGACGCCTTCTGGGCTCCGGCAGGCTGCGCGATGGCGTGGGCGGCCTTCCTGGCGCAGCTGATTCTGCTGCTGCGCCTGCGCACCCGCTGGGAGGACGGAAGCTGACGGCAGGTCCTTCCCTTTCGGGGCCGTTTCTGGTACAATAGCCCCATACGGAACAAGGAGGCGCGGAAATGGAAGACAGGACCATTCGCATCATCTACGGAGACGACGGCCGGGCCATGGCCCGGCAGCTGCTGGAGGCGGCCGATGCCGCGGCCCGGGTGGGCCCCGGCGGGAAGATCCTCCTGAAGCCCAACCTGGTCACGGCCGCGCCGGCCGACCGGGGCGGCACCACCCACACGGAGATTGTCCGCGGCGCCATCGAGTACTTCCAGGCGGCCGGATACCGGGACATCACCATCGCCGAGGGCTCCTGGGTCGGCGACGACACCGACCGGGCCTTCCGGGTCACCGGCCTGGACCGGCTGGCCAGGGAGACCGGCGTGGGCCTCCTGAACCTGAAGCGGGACGAGACCGTGGCGATGCAGACCCCCATCGGGAAGATCCGGGTCTGCAAGACGGCGCTGGAGGCGGACTTCCTGCTGAACCTGCCGGTCCTCAAGGGCCACTGTCAGACGGTGATGACCTGCGCGCTGAAAAACCTCAAGGGCTGCCTGCCCGACGGGGAGAAGCGGCGGTTCCACTCCCTGGGGCTCATGAAGCCCATCGCGGCCCTGGCCACGGTGCTGCACCCGACGATGACGCTGGTGGACAGCATCTGCGGCGACCTGAACTTTGAGGAGGGCGGCAACCCGGTCCAGACGAACCGGATGCTCCTGGGCACCGACCCGGTGCAGCTGGACGCCTACTGCTGCGAGCTGGTGGGCCTGCGGACCGACGAGGTGGGCTATCTGCCTCTGGCCGAGCAGTACGGGGCCGGCTCGATGGCGTGGTCCCCGGCGGACATCGTGGCCCTCAACGAGCCGTGCCCGGCCGCCCAGGGCCGGGCCGACGGGCGGCTGGTCAAGAGCCTGGGGCGGAGCGTCCGCCAGGACGCGGCCTGCTCGGCCTGCTACGGGAACCTGATTCGCGCCCTGTACCAGTACCAGGAGCAGACGGGCCGGGCCTACGGCGGGGAACTCTCCATCGGCCAGGGCTTCCGGGGCAAGGAGCCGGCGGGGCTGGGGATTGGCAACTGCTGCCGCCGGGCCGCGCGGCACGTGGCCGGCTGCCCGCCCACGGCGGCGGAGATCCTGGCCGCGCTGCGGAACGAATAACAATCGGCCCCGGGCGAAACGCCCGGGGCCGATTTCTGCGGAAAAGATGGAGCGCCGGCCATCGGCCGGCGCTCTCACTATGGAAAGGAATCGAAGACGAATCAGGCGGCAGCCGGCTTGTGGTGACGGCGATGCGCAACGCTCTGGCCGGCGGCGCGGTGGTCCAGCGCCTTATTGCGGAAGTACACCACCAGGTTCAGACCCACCGTGATGAGGTTCAGCAGGTACACCGCCAGCACGTAGTTGACGTTGCCCGAGAGGAACTTCGCGGTGATGCCGCAGCAGTATCCGAAGAGAATCAGCAGGATGAAGGCCAGGCTGGTCCCCTTGGCGGTGCCGGCCTTGTAGGCGCGATAGGCGTTCATGGGCCAGGAGATGCCGAAGCAAATCAGCATGGCGGCTTCCAGAATTTGAGGCATGTGTGGTCACAATCCCTTCCTCTTGTTAGTTCGTCAGTATTCTAGCACAGATTATCCATATTGACCAATATGGATTTAACACCGATTTCATAAGATGCGCCCTATTATTTTGCAATTCACCGTGAAACTGCACAAATCCCCGCCGGGCGCGCCCCCGGCAATTTCAGGCTTGCGGCGGGGGGGCGCAGACGATATAATAATAGCCGCATCCACGGGAACGCTGCCGAAGGGAGGGGAGGCCTGTGGAACTGTCGCAGCTGCGCTATTTCTGCGCGGTGGCCGAGACCCAGCACGTGACCCAGACGGCCGAACGGCTGCACATCGCCCAGCCGGCCCTGACGCAGTCCATCCGCCGGCTGGAGCGGGAGCTGGGGGTGCCGCTGTTCGCGCCCAAGGGCCGTGGCATCGAGCTGACGGCGTACGGCAGCTTCCTCTACCGGAAGCTGGCGCCGGTGCTCAAGACCCTGGAGCAGCTGCCCCGGGAGCTGGCGGCCATGGCCGACCTGGAGCGGGACACCATCCACATGAACGTCCTGGCCGCCTCCACGCTGCTGACGGCCTCGGTCATCGCCTACAAGCGCCAGCACCGGGAGGCCCACTTCCAGCTGCTCCAGAGCGGCGAGGCGGAGCACTGCGATTTGACCGTCTACACGGCCCTGCCGGACCAGGCGCTGCCGTCCGGCGGCCCGGCCTTCTACTGCGAGGAGCGGTTTTATCTGGCCGTGCCCCGGGGCGGCCCCTACGCCGGCCGCACGGCCATCCGCCTCGAGGAGGCGGCCGGGGAGGAGTTCATCCTCCTGGGCGGCAGCTACCGGCAGCTGCGGGCCCTGTGCGACCGGTTCTGCGCCCAGGCCGGCTTCCGGCCGAAGGTCATCTTTGAGAGCGACTCGCCGGCCACCGTGCGGAACCTGATTGCCGCCGGCGTCGGCGTGGGCTTCTGGCCGGAGTTCACCTGGGGCGCCGTGGACGAGGCCGAGGTGCTGCTGCTGCCCATCGAGTCCCCCGACTGCCGGCGCCGGCTGGTGGTCCGGTGCGGCCAGGGGCGGGAGGCCAAGGAGACCGTCCAGCGGTACTACCGGTTCCTGGAGGACTACTTCCGCAGCTTTGCCGACGTCCAGGAGGTCTGAGCCGCCGCAGCTGCGAACTGTTGTTGAAGAGAAAGAGGGAAGGCCCGTGGTATTTTCCAGCTTTGCGTTTCTGTTCGTCTTTTTCCCGGCGGTGCTGCTGTGCTATTTCGTCATCCGGCAGCGCCACCGGTTTGCCCGGAACCTGGTGCTGCTGTTCTTCAGCCTGGGGTTTTACCTCTACGGCGAGCCCAAGGGCATCTTCGTCATGCTGGCCGTCATCGCCGTCAGCTACGTCTCGGCCATGGCCATGGAGCGGGCGAAGACCCGGGCCGGCCGCCGGTGGGCCATGGGCCTGGCGGTGGCGGCCATGGTGGCCGTGCTGGGGTACTACAAGTACACCGGCTTTTTGGTGGAGAACGTCAACGGCCTCTTCGGCCTCTCGCTGCCGGTGCCGCAGATTATCATGCCCATCGGCATCTCCTTCTTCACCTTCCAGTCCATGAGCTACGTGCTGGACGTCTACCGGGAGACGGTGCCCGCCCAGCGGAACCCGCTGTACGTGGCGCTCTACGTGACGCTGTTCCCCCAGCTGGTGGCCGGCCCCATCGTCCGCTATGAGACGGTGGCCCAGGAGATTGTCTCCCGGCGGGAGACCATGGACGACTTCTACGCCGGCATGACCCGGTTCATCGTGGGCCTGGGCAAGAAGATGCTCCTGGCCAACCCCCTCGGCGAGGTCGCCGCCGACCTCTTCGGCCTGAGCGCTTTGGCGCTCACGCCGACAAAGGCCTGGATTGGCGCCGTCTGCTTCGCCCTGCAGATCCTCTTTGACTTCTCCGGCTACTCGGATATGGCCATCGGCATGGGGCGGATGTTCGGGTTCCACTTCCTGGAGAACTTCACCTTCCCGTACATCTGCCGGTCCATCACCGACTTCTGGCGGCGGTGGCACATCAGCCTGTCCACCTGGTTCCGGGACTACATCTATATCCCCCTGGGCGGCAACCGCAAGGGGAAGGCCCGGCAGCTGCTGAACCTGCTGATTGTCTGGACCCTGACGGGCTTCTGGCACGGGGCCAGCTGGAATTTCGTCCTCTGGGGCCTCTACTTTGCGGCGCTGCTGATCCTCGAGAAGCTGTTCCTGGGCCGCCTGCTGGACCGGCTGCCCCGGGCGGTGGGCCACGTCTACGCCCTCTTTTTCGTGCTGATTGGCTGGGTCATCTTCAACTGCACCAGCCTGGCGGACATCGGCACGTATCTCCATGCGATGTTCGCCGGGACCTCGGCCGGGGCGGCCGACTGGCAGTACGTCCAGTGGTTCCTGCGGCAGTACGGCCTGGAGCTGCTGGCGGCGGTGCTGGTGTCCACGCCGCTGCTCCAGCGGGCGGTGGCCCGGTGGAAGGACCGGCCGCTGGCCCGGCTGGGCTGGACCGTCTGGCTGCTGGCGGTGTTCGGCCTGTCCCTGCTGGCCCTGGCCAGCTCGTCGTTCAACCCGTTCATCTATTTCCGGTTCTGAGAGAGGAGGCGAAGGTATGAAGAAAAAGCTCCTGCGGCTGCTGCTGATGGTGCCGGTGCTGGCGACGCTGTTCCTGGTGCCGGCGCTGACGGCCCTGTCGGCCCTGCCGGGCTCGCCTCTGACGCCGACGGCCGGCTATTCGGTCTGGGAGAACCGCTCCATGGCCGATTTGCCGCAGCTGACGGCCGAGAGCTTCTGGGACGGCTCGTACTTCGCCGGCTGGGAGACGTTCCTCTCGGACCGGTTCTACGGCCGGGACCGGTGGCTCCAGCTGAACACGGCGGTGGAGCTGCTCCGGAGGCGGGGGTCGGTCAACGACACGGTCGTCACCGAGGACGTGCTGCTGCCCCAGAACCCGATACCCGACTACGGCGCCCGGGACTACGCCGCCGAGGCCGAGGCCATGGCCGCGCAGCTGGCCGACATCGACGCCCTGGTCCGCAGCTACGGCGGGACGTTCCTCTACGTCGGCCTGCCGGAGCAGCGGTCGCTGTTCCGGGACGTGTACCCGGACTGGCAGGAGAACAACGCCGCGCACCTGGAGAACACCGAGACGGCCTTCGCCGCGGCCATGGAGGCTCGGGAGGTGCCGCTGCTGCTGCTCCGGCCTCTCTATGAGGCGGCGGAGGACCGGACGGCGCTCTACTCGGTGGTGGACCACCACTACACGCTGCCGGGGGCGTATGTGGCCTATCGGGCCGTCTGCGACGCCCTGGCGGAGGCCGGCTGGGACTTCCCGGTGGTGACAGAGGACCAGATCTCCTTCCAGCAGCTGCCGAACCCGTTTTTGGGGACGTACAACCGGAAGCTCTACGGCCTCTCCCCGGTGGAGGAGCAGCTGTGGGTCTACCACTCGGAGATGGCCGTGCCCTTCACCCGGACGGACGGCGGCGAGCCGGTCGCGGCGGAGGTGCTGGACCTGCCCGACGGGTCGTGGCAGTACGTGTACTACAACCTCTATATGGGCGGCGACCAGGCGGAGACGGTCGTGGACACCGGCCGGGAGGCGCTGCCGTCCATCCTCATCTGGGGGGACTCCTTCACCAACGCGCTGGAGAGCCTGGCCTGGATGAGCTTTGACGAGATGCGCTCGCTGGACCTGCGCTACTACCGCGAGATGACGCTGCGCCAGTACATCGAGACGTACCGGCCGGACATCGTGCTGTGCGTGCGGGACGATTTGAACTACCTCTCCACGGCCGGCAACGGCACGGTGCAGTGACGGGGAATCAAAATTATAAAAAAACCGCGGAGGACCGGAACGAACCGGGCCTCCGCGTCGTCTTTTCTTTAGTACAGGGGATACCGGTTGCAGATCTCGCCCACAGTGGCGCGGACCTCGTCCCGGGTGGCGGGGTAGTCAACGGCGGTCTTGTAGATGCAGTCGGCGATGACGCGCATCTCCTCGGCGCCGAGGCCGCGGGTCGTGGCCGCCGGCGTGCCGACGCGGACGCCCGAGGTGACGGTGGGCTTCTCCGGGTCGTTGGGGATGGCGTTCTTGTTGACGGTGATGTAGACGTCGTCCAGATGGGTCTGCATCTCGCGGCCGGTGGTGTGGAAGGGGCGGACGTCCGCCAGCATCAGGTGGTTGTCGGTGCCGCCGGAGACCAGGTCGAAGCCCTTCTCCAGCAGGGCCTGGGCCAGGACCTGGGCGTTGTCCACAATCTTCCGGGCGTAGTCGCGGAAGGCCGGCTCCATGGCCTCCCTGAGGCAGACGGCCTTGGCCGCGATGACGTGCATCAGCGGGCCGCCCTGGGTGCCGGGGAAGACGCCGGAGTTGAGCTTCTTGGCGAACTCCTCCCGCCCGAGAATCATGCCGCCCCGGGGCCCGCGGAGGGTCTTGTGGGTCGTCGTGGTGACGATGTCGGCGTAGGGGACCGGGCTCTGGTGGACGCCGCCGGCCACCAGCCCGGCGATGTGCGCCATGTCCACCATCAGCAGCGCCCCGTGGCGGTGGGCGATGTCGGCGAACTTTTCAAAGTCCAGCGCCCGGGGATAGGCCGACGCGCCGGCCACCAGCAGCTTCGGCTGATGGCGCTTGACCAGGTCCTCCACCTGGTCGTAGTCGATGCGGCCCGTGTCGGGGTTGACGCCGTAGGCCTGGAAGTTGAAGTACTTGCCCGAGAGGTTGGCCGGGCTGCCGTGGGTCAGATGGCCGCCGTTGGCCAAGCTCATGCCCAGCACCGTGTCGCCCGGCTGGAGCAGGGCGCAGTAGACCGCCAGGTTGGCCTGGGCCCCGGAGTGGGGCTGGACGTTGGCGAATTCCGCGCCGAAGAGCTTCTTGGCCCGCTCGATGGCCAGGGTCTCCAGCACATCGACGCACTCACAGCCGCCGTAGTAGCGCTTGCCGGGCAGGCCCTCGGCGTACTTGTTCGTCAGGACGCTGCCCATGGCCGCCATGACGGCCTGGGAGGCGATGTTCTCCGAGGCAATCAGCTCGATGTTCCGCCGCTGGCGGAACAGCTCCCGGTCCATCCGTTCGGCCACTTCCGGGTCGAACTGGCGGACAAAGTCGATGGATTCGTTGGCTACGTTGTTCATGACACACTCCTTATTCCAATACGAATAAAAAAACGGATTGAGCGGGAGAAGGCTCAATCCATCGGCGCGGCCCGGGCGGGCGGCAGATCCTCTGTCCTTTTGCCTGAGAGATTCGGCTTGCGCCTTGCACCTTCGGCACTCAATGACTTGAGCTTCTCCAGAGAGTCCTCGGTCCTTCAGTCCCATCCCCCGGGGGGATTCCTGAGAGTTTTGCTCCTTCGGCAGGCCGCTGCGGCCAATTTCCTGAAAGACTTCAAAGGAATATGCACTTTTCTCTATTATAGCCGGGAAAGCCCCCAAACTCTATGGGCATTTTCCATAGATTTCGGCGGTACTGCCGAAGTTCTTCTCCATATACTCCACAAAATCCGTAGATCTTCCACAAATCCCGAAACGGTATTTTGAGTTGACATAATACGACAGCGCGCCTATAATAAGAAAACAACTCAGCAAGGAGGAAACGTGTATGATGCGCAGATGGATGGCGGCGGTGCTGGCCCTGATAATGGTGTTGGGACTGGCGGCCTGCAGCCGGGAAGCGGCGGCGCCCGACGCGCCGGATTCGTCCGCGGAGGGGCCGGCGGACACGGGCGGGCAGACGGGCGGCACGTCCGGTGACACGTCCGGTGAGACGCCCGACGGCGGGACGTCCGGCAGCGGCGGGACGTCCGGCAGCGGAGAGACGTCCGACGGCGGAGAGACGGCGCCGGACGACAGCGGCGAAACCGTCACGACGCCGGACACGGGGACGTCCGCCCACGTGGTCCTGTCGGTGACGGCCCACGATGCCGAGCGGACGGATGCGGCGGGGAACCTGCTGCTCCAGGAGAACCTGCGGGAGGCCGCGGTGACCATGCCCGGCTCGGCGGCCGCGTCCATCAACGAGGCGCTGGCGGGCCGCTACCAGCGGCGGGTGGAGGAGGCGGCAGACCTCCTGACGACGACCCAGGAGCTCCAGGCGGAGGCGGCGTCCACGGGCCTGCCCTTCAGCGGCTACGCCCTGACGGACCGGGTGGAGGCCGGCCGGCTGGACAACGCGGTGGTCAGCGTGGTCTTTACATCCATCGACGCCACCGGCGGCGCGCACGGCAACATGGCCGTTGAGGCCATGACCTTTGACGCCGTCACCGGGACGCAGCTGACGCTGGACAATCTGACCGGGGACCGGAATGCCCTGCGCCTGGCGGTCGCCGCGGCGGCGGAGGCCCAGGTGGCCGCCAATCCGGAGCTCTACTATCCCAATGCGGCCGACCAGGCGGGGTCCCTTCTGGAGGAATGCACCTGGGCGCTGACCGACGAGGGGCTGACGGTCTACTGCGACCCCTACTATCTGGCGCCCTATGCCGCGGGGGTGGTGCGTGTGACCGTGGGATACGAGGACCTGGAGGGCCTTTTGAATCCGCGCTGGTTCCCGGAGGCCGCGGCGGCGGACGGGACGATGACGGCCCGGTTGGACGAGAGCGGCGCGGCAGCCGGCCAGGCGGCGGCCCACACGGTGGCCGACGAGGGCGGTTCCGTGCTGGTGGCCACGGCCGACGGTGCGGTCCATGGCGTCTGCATCCGGCGGGTGAGCAGCTCCGACGGGAACACCTGGTACGCCGGGGAGCTGCTGCTGGCCGTGGACGGCCTGGCGGACGGCGAGTCGGTGGCCGTCACGGCCATGCTGCCCGACGCGATGACCAATCTGATGGTCACCTGGGAGACCGCCGACGGCACGGTCTGCCAGGGCTTCTTCCAGAGCGGCAAGGACGGCTCGGTCTTCTTGCAGCCGCTGGAAACCGTCGTGTTCTGAGGACGGGCGCAGCGGCGGCAGGGGCTCGACGGGCAAGCGCCGGCAGCTGTGGAATGTTATCTAAAATGATTGACAAGGGACAGATTCCTTGATATATTGACTGTATTAGAACAAGGCATACGCCTGACCAGGAGGTCTACCAAATGGAAGAGAACGGAGTGAAGCTGCAGGAACAGCCTCAGAATTCCTCGGCCGCTGACACGACGGAAGCGGACCGCCTGCGGGTTCTGGAAGAGAAGAAGGCGCGGCAGGAGGCCGCGGCCAAAATCAAGAAGCGGAAGATTCGCCGCAAACGGATTCTCACGGCGCTGGTGCTGCTGGTCATCATCGGCGGCGTTGCATTCGGGATGTACAGCCTGCTCCACGAGGAGGAGGCCGCGATGGAGCCTTGGGCCGTGGCGGTGAGCCGCGGCAGCATCTCCAGCATGGTTCAGGGCAGCGGCCAGACCCGCGCCCGCCAGTCCCAGACGATGACGCTGACCTCCGGCGGCACGGTGGAGGAGGTCTTCGTCACGGAGGGCCAGTTCGTCCACGCCGGGGATCCCCTCTACACCGTGGACAGCACCGACGCCCAGAAGGCCGTCGAGGACGCCCGGAAACGGGTGGAGGACTATCAGGAGCAGATTGACGCCATCTATGACTCCTACGCCGATTTGACCTTCACCGCGCCCTTCTCCGGCAAGCTGCTGGAGGCGGCCGACATCCAGGTGGGCGATGAAATCAGCGCCGGCACCGCGCTGGGCACGCTGGTGGACGACAGCACCATGAAGCTGTCCCTCTACTTCAGCTACGCCTACGAGAGCGAATTCTACACGGGCCGCACGGCGACGGTGTCGATTCCCTCCACGATGCAGACCGTCACCGGCACGGTGGAGACCATCAACAAGGTCAACCGGGTCAGCTCCGAGGGGTCGCGTCTGTTTGAAGTGGTGTTCTCGGTGCCGAACTCCGGCACGCTGACGGCGGACATGGGCGCCACGGCCTACCTGACCGGCGCGGGCGGCGTGGAGATCTATCCCTATGAGCCCGGCACGCTGGCGTACAACCGCAGCCAGGAGCTGACGACCAAGGCCGGCGGCGAGGTCCTCAGCGTGGACCTGCTGGACTACGCCGACGTGGCGGCCGGCCAGGTGCTGGTGCAGATGTCCGGCGAGGACAACGAGGACCAGCTCGCCTCCCTGAACACGTCTCTGGCCGACGCCCAGGAGGCGCTGAAGGACGCCGAGGACGATTTGGCCAATTACAGCGCGGTGGCGCCCTTTGACGGGACCATCCTCTCCTGCGGCCTGGTGGCCGGCGAGACGGTGGGGGCGAACTTTGCGGCCATGACCATCGCCGACACCTCGGTCATCCAGGTGGAGGCCCAGGTGGAGAGTATGAACGTGGCCTACGTCCAGCCGGGGATGCCGGTGACCATCACCGCCTGGACGGTGAACGGCGAGACGCCGTACATGGGCACCGTGGTGTCGGTCAGCATGGAGGGCAACGCGGAGAACGGCATGTCCACCTTCCCGGCGATTATTGAGGTGGACAACGCCGACGGCTCCCTGCGGCCCAACGACTATGTGGACTACTCCATGGTCGCTTCGGAGTCGGACAACTGCCTGCTGGTGCCGGTCCAGGCCGTCAAGTACGCAGCCACCGGCGACACCTGCCTCTTTGTCCAGGCCGACACGGCGCCGGAGAATGCCCTGACGGCCGAGGAGGTGGGGATGGAAGTCCCCGCAGGCTACTACGCGGTGCCCGTGACGGTGGGCCTCTCCGACCAGTCCAACGTGGAAATCACCAGCGGCGTCGAGGAGGGCCAGATGGTCTTCGTGCAGTACATGTCCAGCGAGTTCAACTCCTGGGATATGGGCGGCGTGAGCGGCGGCGTAGTGGCCGTGGGCTGAGGTGGCGCCATGGCCGAGACAACGCTCATCGACATCCAGGATGTCTATAAGATCTACAACGAGGACCAGGAGAACGAGGTCCGCGCCCTGGACGGCGTCACGCTGACGGTGGAGCGGGGCGAGTTTGTGGCCATCGTCGGCGCGTCCGGCTCCGGCAAATCCACGCTGATGAACATCCTCGGCTGCCTGGATGTGCCGACCTACGGCGAGTATTTCCTGGACGGCAACGACGTGAGCATCCTCACCGACCAGGAGCTGAGCCGGATCCGCAACCGGGAAATCGGCTTCATCTTCCAGGGCTACAACCTGATTCCCGGGCTCAACGCCCAGGAGAACGTCGAGCTGCCGCTGGTCTACCAGGGGGTCTTCGGCGAAAAGCGGCGGACGGTCGCCCTGGAGGCGCTGGAGCGGGTCGGGCTGGAGGACCGGGCCGACCGGAAGCCTTCGGAGCTGTCGGGCGGCCAGCAGCAGCGGATTGCCGTGGCCCGGGCCATCGCCACCCGCGCCCCCATCATCATGGCCGACGAGCCCACCGGCGCGCTGGACTCCAAGACCGGCGAGCACGTGCTGGAGATCCTCCACACCCTCAACCGGGAGGTGGGCACGACGATTATCCTCATCACCCACGACATCAAAATCGCCAAGACGGCCCAGCGGATTGTCCAGATTTCCGACGGGAAAATCGTCCAGGACCGGCCGCGAGAGGAGGCGGTACTGTGAACCTGAAGCAGGCCTTCAAAATGTCCATGCAGTCGGTGACGGCCAACAAGGTCCGCTCGTTCCTGACGATGCTGGGCATCATCATCGGCGTGGCGGCGGTCATGATTATGGTCAGCGTCGTCCAGGGCGGCAACAAGGAGATGCAGGAGTACTACCGCTCCATGGGCACCAACAAGATCCAAATCTACGCCTACCGCTACAACCAGGTGGACATGACCGAGGACATCTACCGCTACTGCCTGACGATGCCCGACCTGGTGGCGGGCTTCACGCCGGCCGGCACGGCCTACGCCACGGTCCGCTACCGGACCACCAACTGCGACAACAACGAGGAGATGTACGGCGGGCCCACCATCTACCTGGGCAGCGACCAGTTCTCCATCTGCAACAACTACCAGCTGGCCAGCGGCCGGGACATCTCCTACCTGGACTGCGAGCGGTACAACAAGGTGGTGGTGCTGGGCAGCAAGCTCAAGGAGTACCTGTTCCAGGCCCAGGACCCGGTGGGGCAGAAGATTACCATCGGCGGCCAGAGCTTTGAGGTCATCGGCACCTACGAATCCATCGGCGGCGGCGGCAGCTATGCCAACGCCTACGACCGGATGAACTACGTCGCGGTGGTGCCCTACACGGCCAGCCGCTACCTCGAGACGTACGGCCCGCCCAGCCAGTTCGTCGTCAAGGCCACCAGCGCCGACACGATGAACGCCGCCATCACCCACCTGGGCACCTACGTGGCCGGCCTGGTGGGCAACAACGGCGACTTCCAGGTCTACACCGACGAGACGTGGCAGCAGGAGAGCCAGCAGCAGACGAACCTCCAGAGTATGATTCTCGGCGGCATCGCCGGCATCTCTCTGCTGGTCGGCGGCATCGGCATCATGAACATCATGCTCGTCACCGTCACCGAGCGGACCCGAGAGATTGGCATCCGCAAGGCCATCGGCGGCTCCCGGCGGTCCATCATCGTCCAGTTCCTCATCGAGGCGGCGGTCCTCTGCGGCGTCGGCGGCATTTTCGGTGTGATTCTCGGGTATCTGGGGACGATTATCGCCGGCAAGCTGCTGCTGCAAATGGAAGAAATCCTGCTGCCCAGCGCGGCGCTGACGGTGGGGGCGCTGGCCTTCTCGGCGCTCCTGGGCGTGGGCTTTGGAATGTATCCGGCGGTCAAGGCCTCTGGCCTCCAGCCGGTGGACGCGCTTCGCGCAGAGTAAAGGAGTGATTGCATAAGATGAAGAAATTCGTATCGCTGCTGCTGGTGGCTGCGGTGCTGCTGACGGTCGCCCTGCCGGCCGGCGCGGCGTTCTCCGATGTCACCGACGGCGAAACCGCCCAGGACGTGGCCATCCTGCAGCTGATGGGCGTCATCGATGGCACCGGCACGAACACCTTTTCTCCCAACGGGACGCTGACCCGGGCCCAGTTCTGCAAGATGGCCGTCATCGTCCTGGGCCGGGCGGATGACGAGCCCCTGTACCGCACCCGGACCATCTTCCCCGACGTCCTGGCCAACCACTGGGCCCGGGGGTACATCAACCTGGCGGTGTCCATCAACATCGGCGCCGCCGCCGACGGCACCGGCGGCACCCAGCTGATTCGCGGCATGGGCGACGGGACCTTCCGGCCCGACCGGAACATCACCTACGCCGAGGCCGTGACCATCCTCCTGCGGATGCTGGGGTATTCCGACAGCGACGCCGGCATGAACTGGCCCCGCGGCTATCTGGAGCTGGCGGCCAACATCGGGCTGACCGAGGGGCTGAACCTCTCGGCGAACGATTCCCTGACCCGCGCCCAGGCGGCGCAGCTGTTCGTGGCGCTGCTGACCACCAACCAGAAGTCCGGCTCTCCCTATTACAACCAGCTGGGGTCGGCCAAAACGGGCGTGGTGCTGATGGATGCCAACGCCAAGGCCGACGACGGCACCGAAGGTGCCATGGGGACCTCGGCCGGCACCGTCCAGCCGGAGCACGGCCCTGTGCCGGAGGAGCTGGTGGGGACGCGGGGCGTCCTGGTCACCGACGAGGGCACCGGCCGGGCGCTGGCCTTCATTCCGGTGGGCCGGCAGCAGACCGTCACGGTCTCCTCGGCCCAGGCCTCCTGGATTGACGACCGGACGGGTACCCGCCACAACCTGACGGCCGATACGCCGGCCTACACGACCACCGGCTCCACCACCTACGGCGAGCTGTGGACGGATCTGCGCAGCGGCACCCAGGTGACCCTCTACTACTCCGAGTCGGGCCAGGTGGAGTGCCTGTACCGCAGCACGGTGGCCTCCGACGAGGCCGCGGTGGCCCGCGAGACCAGCGGCGACCCCTTTGCCGCCCTGGTGGAGGGCGTCAGTGATTACACCATCTACCGCGACGGCAACCCTGCCAGCCGGGGGGACATCGCCCTCTTTGACGTGGGCACCTACGACCCGGCCACGCGGATCCTCTCCGTCTCCAGCGCCAAGCTGACGGGCCGGTATGAGGACGTCTACCCCAACGAGGCGGCGCCCTCCCGGGTGACGGTCATGGGCGCGGAGCTGACGGTGCTGCCGTCGGCCGTCCAGGACATGGCGGAGTTCCGCCTGGGCGCCACGGTGACGCTGCTGCTGACGGCAGACGGCCAGGTGGCCGGGGCGGTGGACGCGCGGACGGCCCGGGCCGACAACTTGGGCGTTGTGACCGCCGCCGGCAGCGAGGCGAAGGTGACGCTGCTCAACGGCGTGGAAATCAGCGGCCAGTGCCAGTCCACCGGGTTTGCGGTGGGCCAGCTGGTGCGGGTCAACTCCAGCGGGAGCGGCCGCATCAGCCTGGGGAAGGTCCAGGGCGGCAGCGTCCGGGGCGACCTGAACGTGGACAACCGCCGGATTGGCACGACGAACCTCAACGGCGGCTGCCGGATCTTCGAGCAGGCCGGCGAGGGCCTGGCCATGCGGGAGCTGCGCCTGGAGGAGCTGCTGACGGAGACGGTGCCCAGCAGCCGGATCTTCTACACCCACCAGGACAGCAACGGCAAGGTGGACCTGCTGATTCTCGACAACGTGACCGGTGACTTGTACACCTACGGCATCCTGAGCAACGGGGCGCCGGTGGAGGTCTCCGGCAGCGAGGGCAGCTTCAACAAGACCATCGTCGTGGAGAACGGCGAGGGCACGACGACGCCGGCCATCAGCAACGCCATCCTGCCCAAGAACGGCATGGGCGGCATCGCCCTGACGGCCGACGGCTCCCAGGTGGCGGATCTGGTGACGCTGACCGAGGAGCGGGACGTCCAGCGGAGCGACTTTGTGACCCGCGGCGACGACACCTACGTGCGCCTGGAGACCCAGGAGATGCGCGTCTCGGACGAGGTCCAGTGCTACAACCGGCGGACGGGGACGTGGTTTGCGTCTCTGGCGGAGGCCCGGGCCTTCTCGGACGACCTGACGGTTTACTACGACCGCCCGGCCGGCGAGGGCGGACAGGTCCGCATCGTCGTGGCCGAGTAACCCGCGATACCATCCCAAGATAGGCAGCGCCCCGCGCCGTACCGGCGCGGGGCGCTTGGCTGTTCCGGAATTCGGCTTTACCCGGGCGGGAAAGTGTGCTATACTGAAAAAGCGATGCTTTTGGGGTTCCGGCCAGCCAAGGACAGATAATGGCGTAGGATTGCCTATAAAGGACTGGGATTATCAGAGCGGGGCCGAGCCGCGCACGCGCGGCGGCTGAGGCCGGCGGTCAAGCGCCGGCAGTTGTGTACTATTGTCTAAAAAGAGGAGAATCGGACATGCACCACGTTCGGAGGCTTCCCCTGGAGGGACTCTACAACGCCCGGGACCTGGGCGGCTACGCGGCGGCCGGCGGCGTCACCCGCTTCGGCGTCTACGTCCGCTGCGAGGCGCCCTGCGGCCTGCCGGAGGCCACGGTCCGCGCCCTGCGGGACTACGGCATCCGCACCGCCGTGGATCTGCGGAGCCTGGAGGAGACCGAGACGCGCCCCAGCGACCTGCGCGCGGCCATGGAGTGCCTCAGCTGCCCCCAGGACGGCGACGACGAGACCTTCCGCTCCTCCCGCCACGTGGACTGGCAGGCGGTCTACATCCGCCGCTGCGAGGACAACCGCCCCTGGGTCCGCCGGGCGCTGGAGCTGGCCGCCCGGCGGGAGGGCGGCGTCCTCTTCCACTGCACCACCGGCAAGGACCGCACCGGCCTCATCGCCTGCTTCCTGCTCGCCATTGCCGGCGTCAGCCCGGCGGACATCGTCGCCGACTACTGCGTCAGCGAGGTCTATCTCCAGCCGGTCTTCGAGGCCATGCGCAGCGGCGCGCTGACCCTCCGGCCCGGCGGCCCGCCGGCCTACGACCCGTCGGTGTTCCACACGCCGCCGTCGGCCATGGCCGGCCTGCTGGCGTATCTGGAGGCGCGCTACGGCTCCGTTCCCGGGTACCTCCTCGACGCCGGCGTCCAACCGGAGGTGCTGGCGGCCATCCGGGAAAAATTCGTTGCGCCGTGATGCGACGCCCTTCCCCACAATGCCCGCCGCCGGTGTGGTAAGATGGAGAAAACTGCGGACGGGCAGGTGGTACCCATGAAGCGGCATCGGCTGCGGACGCTGGTGGTGCTCCTGGCGGCGGTGCTGGCCGCCGCCGGGTTTTGGTATGTGGAAAATTACGTCATTGAGGCCGAGACCTTCTCCCTGGCCTCGCCGCGGCTGCCGCCGGCCTTTGACGGCCTGCGGGTGGTGTCGCTGGCCGACCTCCACGGCCGGGTGTTCCCGGACGGGCGGCTGGCCGAGGCCGTCGCCGCGGCGGAACCGGACCTCATCGCCCTCAACGGCGACATCGCCGACGAGAACAGCGACCCGGCCGCGGTGGCCCGGGAGATGGGCCGGCTGACGGAGATTGCGCCGGTCTACTACGTCTCGGGCAACCACGAGTGGGTCATGGAGGACCCATGGGGCTTCTTCCGGCTGCTGGAGGAGGCCGGCGTGACGGTCCTGCACAACGAGTGGGAGCCGCTGACCGTGGCGGGGGAGACCATCGTCCTGGCCGGCGTGGACGACCCCAACGGCCCCTGGGACCAGAAGACGCCCGAGGCGCTGGTGGCCGAAATCCGGGCGGCCCTGGGCGACGTGTACATCCTGATGCTGGCCCACCGGAACGACCAGCTGGAGCTCTGGAGCGGGCTGGAGGTGGACACAATCCTCTGCGGCCACGGTCACGGGGGCGTCGTCCGCCTGCCCTTCGTGGGCGGTCTGGTGGGGCCGGGGCGGGAGTGGCTGCCGTCGTACACCGGCGGCCTCTACGAGGCCGGGCGGACCGAGATGGTGGTCAGCCGCGGCCTGGGCAACACCGGCCTGCCCCTGCGGCTGTTCAACCGGCCCCATCTGCCGGTGGTGGTGTTGAAATCGGAGGGGAGGGCCACGCCGTGAGACGAAATCTGCCGGCGGCCGCCGTGGTGGCGGCCGCTTCCCTGTGGGGGCTGATGGGCCTGTTTGTCCGCCGGTTTTCGGCGGCCGGGCTGGGCTCCCTGGAGATTACCCAGGTGCGGATCCTCTGCGGCCTGGTGCTGCTGGGGGCGTACCTGGCGCTCCGCCGGCCGGAGAAGCTGCGCGTACGGCTGCGGGACGTGTGGTGCTTCTTGGGCACCGGTGTGGTGAGCCTGCTGCTGTTTTCCTACTGCTACTTCCGCACGATGACGCTGACGAGCCTGGCCGTGGCCGGCGTGCTGCTGTACACGGCGCCGGTCTTCGTGGCGCTGCTCAGCGCCCTGCTGTTCCGGGAGCGCCTGACCGGCGGGAAGCTGGCCGCGCTGGCCCTGGCCGTATCCGGCTGCGCCCTGGTGTCGGGCATCGGTGGCGGCGGGGATCTCTCGGCGGCGGGGCTGCTGCTGGGCCTGGGTTCCGGGTTCTTCTATGCGCTGTACTCCATTTTCGGCCGCTTCGCCATCGCCAGGGGGTACGGCGCCTGGACCATCACCTTCTACACCTTCCTCTTCTGCGCCGCGGGCGGGGCGTTCCTCTGCGACTGGCCCGCGGTCGCGGCCGCCTTTGCCGCCGACGCCGGGCTGTGGCCCTGGACGGCGGCCATGGGCCTGGCCACGGCCTTCGCTGCCTACCTGCTGTACACCTGGGGCCTGGAGCGGATGGAGGCCGGCCGGGCCTCGATTCTGGCCTCGGTGGAGCCGGTGGTGGCGGCTGTGGTGGGGGTGCTGGCCTTTCGGGAGGCGCTGGCGCCGCGGACACTGCTGGGCATTTGTTTCGTCCTGGGGGCCATTGTCCTGCTGAATTGCCGGAAAACCGTAAACATTTCGTGAATTTTCGCCGGGCCCCGTTGTAATTGGCGGCAGGGCCGATATAATGTAGCTGGGTGATGTGACATGTTCCAAAGGTTGGGCGAAAAAATCCGCCAGTTCATGTACGGCCGCTACGGCTTCGACAAGCTGAGTATGTTCTTGCTGATTGTCGGCGTAGTGCTGTGCCTGCTGAGCAGCTTCTCCCAGCTGTACTTCCTGGGAATCATCGCGTATGTGCCGCTGATTCTGGCCATTTTCCGGATGTATTCCCGCAACATCTACAAGCGGCAGCAGGAGAACCGGCGTTTTCTCCAGCTCTTTGACCGCTTCCGGGACCGGCAGTACCGTTACTTTTCCTGTCCCCGCTGCCGCCAGCGGGTCCGGGTGCCCCGGGGCAAGGGGAAGATCATCATCCGCTGCCCCTCCTGCGGCGAGCGGTTCCCCAAAAAGACCTGAGCAGAGAACGGTCCAGGGCCGCCGGCAGCGGAGAACTGCCGGCGGCCCTGGGTTTTTCGGAACCTGCACTGCCTCAGCGCCGGGTGGCGGTGACGCGGTTGAGATACTGCTTGGGGGTAAAGCCCATCTGCAGCCGGAAGGCCGCGGCAAACCGGCTGGCGTTGCTGAAGCCCACCCGGTCCGCCGCCTCCAGCACGGAGCAGCCGCCCTCGAGCATCATGGGCACGCTCTGAACGACCCGGTACGCGGCCAGGTACTGGCTGATGGTCATCCCCAGCTCCCGCCGGAACAGCCGGCAGCAGCCCTCCCGGGACACGCCCAGGGCCTCCGACATATTCGTCAGGTTCAGGGTTTCGGCGTAGTGGCTGTGGAGCCAGTTCAAAAGCCCCTTGAGCCGCTGCGGCCCCAGGGCGCTGCCGGGGTGCTCCATGGCCTCGCGCACCTCCGGCAGGATGGCCGCCAGCAAACAGGTGGCCAGGCCCGCGGCCTCCAGCTCGCAGCCGTAGCCCAGCTCGGCCAGCAGCGGCTCCATGGCCAGGCAGGTCTCCCAGGCCTTCTGCCGCCAGCCCGCGCCGTCCCGGCGGAACGGCAGCGCCGCCAGCCCCTGGGCCCGGGTGAAGGGCCCCAGGTACTGCCGCTCCAGCGCGCTGTCGGGGCCGCCGGCCAGCAGCCGCGGATGGATCCAAACGGAGAGGTACTCCGCGCCCCGCCCCGTCTCCGGGTAGCACATATGGGGTATGCCGGCGTTGAACATCATGCCGCTGCCGGTCTCCAGCCGATGGAGCTGCCCGTCGGTCCGGCAGAGCATCGTCCCGGCCGTCACGGCCAGGAATTCCAGCTCCTCATGCCAGTGACAGGCGGCGAAGCTGCCGTGGAAGGCGTCCATCCGCTCCCGGCGGGCCGTCACCGGCGTGCCGGCCCGGACGCGGCCCGGCTGACGGGTGCGCGTCTGCTCTCTCGGGGATTCTCCCATCCATGCCCCTCCTCTCTCCGGGCCCGGCTGCGCGTCAGTCGCCGCTGCCGAAGTACGACAGCACCGCGACAATGATGCCTGCCGCGCAGTAGATGCCCACCAGCCAGAACAGCGCCCAGAGAATGGCCCCCACCAGCGGCAGCCACCCCACCAGCCAGTCGGCAATCTTCACGATGGCGCTGACGGCCAGATAGATGCCGATGACCACGGCCAGCGACTTGGGCTGGCCCCGGCGGACGAGGGTGGTCAGGGGAAAGATGTGGTTGAGATTCACGGATGGCGCCTCCTGCGTTTCGTTTGTGACAGCATACCACGTTTCCCGCCGAAATGCAAGGCGGAGAGGCCCGGACGGGCCGTCAAAACGGTCCGGCCCGGGAAGGAGGCAGGAGACTTTTTTGGACAAGCCGCCTTGACAATGGCCGCGGAATGTGGCAAAGTTGACGTAACGAGAGGAGGCTGCGGCCCATGTGGTGTCCCAACTGCAAACGGGAATACAGCGGCGGGGAGACGGTCTGCGCCGACTGCGGCGTGCCGCTGGTGGAGATGCTGGTCTCCGTGCGGCCGCCGGAGCCGGAGCTGGAGTTCCTACTGTATATCGCCGACCGGGCGGAGCTGGAAGAGGCCATGGACCTGCTGGAGGAGGCGGAGATTCCGTTCCAGTGCCGCAGCCGCGGCGGCAGCGGCTACCGGCGGATGACCCGCGGCCAGGGCGGCGGCGCGCTGTATGTGGACAGCCGTTACACCCACCGGGCCCTGCGGCTCCTGCGTCGGTTCGACGAGGACTACCGCCGGCCCTTCGGCGACGAGGAGCTGGACGCCGCCATCGCGGACTACGAGGCGGATTTCGGCGCGGCCTCGCCGGAGGAGGCGGAGCCGGCCCCGACCGAGGGCTACCGGATGGTGTTCGTCTTCCTGGGCCTGTTTGCGGCGCTGGTGGCCGCGGCGGCGCTGGCGGCCGTGCTGGGCTGAAGGACGGGCAGCAGCCGCCGGCCCAGCAGGGCCGAGCCCGCCACTTTGACCGCGTCCCAGGGCAGGAACAGCACCATGCCGCTGAAGGCCGTCTGGCCGAAGGTCATCGGGGTGTCCAGGACTACGTTGAGGATGAAGTGCATATAGGGGAGACCGACGGCGTACAGGGCCGCCATGCCGGCCGCCGCCGCCAGGCACAGCCGCCAGAAGGTCGTCCCCAGCCGCCGTGTCAGATACCCGGTCACGGCGGCCATGACGACAAAGCCCAGCAGGAAGCCGAAGGTGGGCTGCAGCACGGTGGAGAAGCCGCCGCTTCCGCCGGCGAAGATGGGCAGCCCCAGCAGCCCCAGGGCCACGTAGAGCCCCTGGGAGAGAGCGCCGTAGCGCGGCCCCAGCAGGATGCCGGCCATGGCCGTGCAGAAGGACTGGGCCGTGAACGCCGAGGGGGGCAGCGGGATCTGCAAATAGGCGCCGGCCGCGGTCAGGGCGGCCAGGAGCGCGGTGAAAACCAGGTATCGGGTGCGTTGCATGGGATGCCTCCTATTGTCAACCTATTGTAATCTTGTGGTTTACAATAGGAGTTTACCCCATAGCCGGCCCCTTGTCAAGGGGGGAAAGGAGTTGCCATGACGAAGGATAAGGTTCTGGCTCTGCTCCAGCGGGCGGAGGGTTTTGTTTCCGGGCAGGAGATGAGCCGGCAGTTGCAGCTGAGCCGCGCTGCCATCTGGAAAGCGGTGCAGACGCTGCGGGATGAGGGCTATACCATCGAGTCGTCCACCAACCGGGGCTATCGGCTCCGGGGCGTGCCGGACCGGCTGGAGCGGGGGCAGATTCTCACGGCGCTGGGCGCCCACCCGTGGGCCGACCGGGTGACGGTTTTGGAGACGGTGGACTCCACCAACACGCTGGCCAAGCAGCTGGCGGCCGAGGGGGCGCCCCACGGCACGGTGGTGGTGGCCGAGCAGCAGACGGGCGGCCGCGGCCGTCTGGGACGGAGTTTTGCCTCGCCGGCGGGGGTGGGGGTGTATCTTTCGGTCATACTGCGGCCCAACGCGCCGCCGGGCGAGCTGATGCACCTGACGGCCATGGCAGCCGTGGCGGCGGTGGAGGCGGTGGAGATGGCCTGTGGTCTGCGGCCGGGCATCAAGTGGACGAACGACCTGGTGCTGGACCGGCGCAAGTGTGCCGGGATTCTGACGGAGATGTCTCTCCAGGCCGAGAGCGGGCTGGTGGACTATGCGGTCATCGGCATTGGGACCAACTGCAACCACGGCGACAAGGATTTCCCGCCCGATGTGCGGCCCATGGCCGTCTCCCTGCGGGAGGCCTGCGGCCGGCCGGTGGAGCGGAGCCGGTATGCCGCGGCGCTGATTCGCCAGCTGTCCATGGCGGACCGGGCGCTGCTGGGGCCCGGCCGGGCCGACTGGATGGCCCGGTACGCGGCCGGCTGCATCACCGTGGGGCAGGATGTCCAGGTGGTCAGCGGCGGCGCGGTTCGCCCGGCCCACGCCGAGGCGGTCACCGGCGACGGAGCCCTGGTCGTCACCTGGGAGGACGGCACCCGCAGCATCGTCAACTCCGGCGAAGTCTCCATCCGCGGTATGTACGGATATGTTTAGAGAACAATACACAACTGCTGGTGCTTGACTATCTATCCTCTGCCGTCGCGCGCACGCGACTCGGCGTCGGAGCAAAGTCCGCTCAGCTCCGTTTCCGCCTGCGGGCTGACGCCCTCCGGCGAAACCTGCGCCCGCTCCCTTGCTCCTCCTTTCCCCACGGGACTTCGTCCCGCGGGGGCCCCGTTGGGCAAAGTCCGTTCCACTCCGTTGCCGCCTGACGGCGAAAACTGCGTTCACTCCCTTGCCCCTCCTCTCCCCACGGGACTGACGTCCCGCGGGGGCCCCCGTTTGTTTCCGCCTACGGGCAGCGTCATCAAAAGTTTTCGTCCACCTTTTTCAAAAGGTGGCAGGGAGCCGGGGGACAGCGTCCCCCGGTCGCCCGCCGCAGCGGGCGAAATTCCCCG
>CAJFNZ010000198.1 GCA_904395905.1 uncultured Oscillospiraceae bacterium
CAGCATCCACCCTAAACTGGGCGTAAAAAGCAGACACCAGGGACTTCATCGATATGCCCTTTTAAGGATTTTTAGGCCCTTCTTCAGATGCCGGCGGGCGCTGACTAGGATACTGCGCCGCTCCTAGCAGTATACCACAATATCCATGAATATACAAGAGCGTATTCATAAAAACTTCCTGTGCCGCGGAAACCGGCACAGGGTCAGGCTGCCATGGGGTTGCATAACAAAAAACGGCCCAGGCTCTTTCCCGCCCGGCCGAAGCAAAGCCGCCGGCGGATGCCGGCGGCCTCATTGATACGGGTTATTTTCCCAGCCGAGCGATGTCCCCGACGCCGTCGAGAATCAGCCGGGGCCGGTAGGGGTACTGCTCCATGGATTCCCGGGTGGTGACGCCGGTGAGCACCAGGATGGAGTCCATGCCCGACTCGATGCCGGCGATGACGTCGGTGTCCATCCGGTCGCCCACCATGCAGGCCTCGGCCGAGTGGACGCCCAGCAGCTTCAGGCCGGTGCGCATCATCAGGGGGTTGGGCTTGCCGACGAAGTAGGCCTTCTTCCCGGTGGTCACCTCAATGGGCGACACCAGGGCCCGGCAGGCCGGCAGGATGCCCGTGTCCGACGGGCCGGTCAAGTCGGTGTTGGTGCCGATGAGCCGCGCGCCGTTCATCACGTGGCGCATGGCCTTGGTGATGGTGTCAAAGTTGTAGTTCACCGTCTCGCCGATGACCACATAGTCGGGGTTCACGTCGTTGATGGTGATGCCCACCTCATAGAGGGCGTTGTAGAGGCCCGCGTCGCCCACCACGTAGGCGCTGCATCCCGGCGACTGGCTGTTGAGAAACTGGGCCGTGGCCTGGGCGCTGGTGTAGAAGTGGCTCTCGTCGATGTCCAGCCCCATGCGGGCCAGGCGCATTTGCAGCTCCCGGGGGCTGCGGCTGCTGGCGTTGGTCAGGAACAGGAATTTCTTGTCGTTGGTGACCAGCCAGTTGACGAAGTCCTTGACGCCCGGCAGAAGGCGCTCGCCGTGGTAGATGACGCCGTCCATATCGCACAGGAATCCCTTTTTCTCCTTCAGGTTTATCATGGAAGCTACCTCGTTTCCGTTGAAGTCTTTGGTGGGATGCTGACACCAGTATCGTACCACATTCCGCCGGGAATGGCAACGCGGTACCGAAAAAAATCCGGCGGACGGAGAGGCTCTCTCCGTCCGCCGGGGCGTCTTATGAGAGTTTGGGGAACCGCAGCACCGCCTTGAAGAGGTCGCCGTCCACCGACAGCTGGAGGGAACCGCCCTGCAGCTCCGTCAGGCTTTTGGCGATGTTCAGGCCCAGGCCGGAGCCCTCGGTCGTCCGGGCGCTGTCCCCCCGGACGAAGCGCTCCATCAGCTCCTCGGCGCTGATGTTCAGCTGCTGGCGGGAGATGTTCTTCAGGGAAATCTCCACCGTGGCCGCCTCGGGCGTCACCGTCAGGTAGACCCGGGTACCGGCCAGGGCGTACTTGCAGACGTTGCCCAGGAGGTTGTCCAGGACCCGCCACAGAAGCCGGCCGTCGGCCTGGATGGTTGTGCTCTCCTCCGGGAAGTCCGTGACCACCGTGAGACCGCCGGCGGCCAGCCGCTCGGCATACTCGCCCAGGGCCTGGTTGACGCTCTCCACCACATTGGTGGGCACCAGATTCACCGACACATTCCCCGTGGAGGCCTTGGACGCCTCCACCAGGTCCTCGGTCAGCTTTTTCAGCCGGCCGGCCTGGCGCTGCAGGACCGCCAGATATTCCCGCCGCTGCTCCTCCGTCTCGGCCTGCTGGAGCAGGTCCACGTAGTTGAGAATCGAGGTCAGGGGCGTCTTGATGTCATGGGAGACGTTGGTAATCAGCTCCGTCTTCAGCCGCTCGGACTTGAGCCGCTGCTCCACGGCGATGGCCATCCCCTGGCCGATGGCGTTGAGGTTCTCCCCGTGGCGCTTCAGGTCCCAGAACATCCGGGAGGTGTCCACCCGGGCCTCCAGGTTCCCGGCTGCCAGGGCCTCGCCGCCCTTCTGGAGCGTCCGCATCTGCAGCCCGGCGAACCCCACCGCCGCCAGGACGGCCAGGCACAGCAGGAAGTCCAGCAGCAGGGCGAAGCCAGACTCATAGGAGAACAGCCCCAGGAGGAACAGGACCAGCAGCAGCACCGCCGTGCCGCCCAGGAGCTTCCACAGAATGGGCAGGGACCGGACGAGGGTCCGGAGCGAGGCGCCGATTGCCCGGAGGAACCGGCCGACGATTCGAAGAATCCGGCACACCACCGTATTCTGCCACCACGTCCCCAACTTCACCCGCGTGGCCAGGGAGAGCAGCCACATCAGAGCCAGCTGGGCGGCCGCCAGCAGGGCCGCGGCCGGCGGCAGGAGCTGGAGCAGCCAGTCGCCGCCGTAGAACCCCCACTCGGCCACCACCGCCAGGAGCAGAATCACGGCAACGCCCAGGACCAGCGTGTACAAGTCGAAGGGGATTTTATCCGTCCAGTTGGGCAGAAGCACCCGCTGTCCGTCCCGAACTTTATGGCCGGCGGATGCCACCAGGAACACCACCAGGAGCAGGGCCAGCACCACCGAGACAATCAGCATCGCCACCAGCGCGCCGGCATTGTCCTCCACAAACTGGAACAGGAGATAGGACTGGTAGAGATTGCTCCCCCGGTCGGGCAGGCTCGCCTTGACGGCCACAGTGACCTGATACTGGTCTTCCGAATTGCCCCAGGCGTCATAATCGGCGAACCAATACGTCCCTTCCCACGCCACATCTTCCCCGGACTGGAGCGTGGACGACAGGACGCGGCCGTCCTCCGTCGCAATCTCGTAGAGGTAGTTGCAGTCGTTGCTCAAGGACAGTTGCTCGAGCTCTTGCAGCTGGCTGGCCTCCCCATAGGCCGTGGCCACATAATCGCCGAACCGGTATGCGTCGCCGGAAACGATGCCGCTGTCAAAGAAATCCGCCGTGCCGCGCTCAAAAACGCCGCCGCTCCAGCCGAAGACCACCATAACCAGGGAAAAACCGGCCGCCGTCAGGAAGACGACCTCGAGCACCCACGCGGCAATTTTGGCCGCCAGGCTGCATTGCAGCTTCTTCACCGCCCTGCGCCTCCTTCCATCTTATAGCCTTGGCCCCAGACCACCTTCAAATACCGCGGTTCGGAGGGGGTGATTTCAATCTTCTCCCGCAGATGGCGGATGTGGACGGCCACGGCGCCCTCCCCGCCCCGGGCCGGCTCCTGCCAGACCTCCTCATAAATCTGCTTGGAGGAGAACACCCGGCCAGGATGGGCCATCAGCAGGCGGAGGATATTGAATTCTATCGGCGTCAGCGCGACCGGTTCGCCGTCCACCGTGACGGCCTTTTTCTCATCGCACAGCTCCACGCCGCCGATGGCCATCCGGTCCGGGTCCTTGGTCATGCCGCCCAGATTGGTGTACCGCCGCAGCTGGGACCGGACCCGCGCCTGGACCTCAGCTGGGCTGAAGGGCTTTGTGATATAGTCGTCGGCTCCGATGTTCAGGCCCAGCACCTTGTCGCTGTCCTCGCTCTTGGCCGTCAGAAGGATGATGGGGACATTGGAGGCCTCCTCCCGGAGCTTGGCCGTGGCGGCGATGCCGTCCAGCTCCGGCATCATGATGTCCATGAGAATCAGGTGGATGGGCTGGCTCCTGACCATCTCCAGCGCCTCGCGCCCG
>CAJFNZ010000199.1 GCA_904395905.1 uncultured Oscillospiraceae bacterium
GGGGGGATTTCGCGGCGTGCGCGCCGCGACCAGAGGGCGCTGCCCTCTGGACACCCGCCACCTTTTGAAAAGGTGGACGAAAACTATGATTGCGCTTCCCAACGGTGGGATGAAACCGGGGCCCCCGCGGGACGAAGTCCCGTGGGGAAAAGGAGGGGCAAGGGAGCGGGCGCAGGTTTCGCCGGAGGGCGCAGCCCGCAGGTGGAACCGGAGCTGAGCGGACTTTGCCCCGACGTGCCGTGCGCGCACGGCGGTAGTGGCCTCCCGCTCGAGCCACCGCAGTTGTGTATTGTTGTCTAAAAAAGTGCGTTTTTCAGAGTTTTTCCGAGCCGTGTTCGCACGGCGGTGAAGGCTGTCGGGTCAAGCACCGGCAGCTGTGTATTGTTGTCAAAAAATAAGGGATACTATGTTTGAAGGATTTCAAGCGGAAACGATTGATTTTTTGTGGGGCATCCGCCTGAATAACCGGCGGGATTGGTTTGAGGCGCATAAGGCGCAGTACCTCCAGTGCCTCTACGAGCCCATGAAGGCCCTGGCCGAGGCGGTCTGGGCCGCCATGCCGGAGCTGCCCGGCGCACGGCTCCACGTGTCGCGGATCTATCGGGACGCCCGGTACGCCCGGGGGCTGCCCTATAAGGACAGCCTCTGGTTCAGCGTCCGGGGCGACGCCGACTACTGGGCCCAGCACCCGTGCCTGTATTTCGATTTGCACCCGGAGTATTTTGGGTACGGCTTGGCGGTGGTCTACCCCCAGGCCGAAACCATGGAGCGGTTCCGCGCCTGGATGGCCGACCGGCCGGACGACTTCCTCGCGCTGCTGGACCGGACGGCCCGGGCGACGGGCCTGACGCTGTCCGGCGAGACGTACCGGCGGAAGAAGCCGTGCCCCGACGGGCGGCTGGCCTCCTACTTCCAGCTCAAGCAGCTGCTCTGCTGCCGGGAGGAGCCGGTGGGCGACGCCCTGTTCTCCCCGGCGCTGGCGCAGGAGGTGGCCGAAACCTGGAAGGGCCTGCTGCCCCTCTACGCGGCGCTGCAAAATTTGACAGACTAAACTTTTGCCAAGGCCGGCAGCCTCTGCCGGCCGCTCCCCGTCCAAAGCCGCGCCCGCCGCGGCTTTCCGTTTTTCCCCTAGGAAACGGTGTTGCCATTTGCCAGGTCCGGGACGGCGGCAATCGGGCCATATTAGCATGGGCGGAACTTCAACGAAAAGGATGGGGAGCAAATGCAACGTGTTTTTGGAAGGGTGCTGCTGCCGCTGCTGCTGGCGGCGGTGCTGCTGGCCACCGGCGCGGCGGCGGCCATGCCGGAGCGGCTGGTGCCGGTGGGCGCCACCGTGGGCATCCGGCTGGAGGCCGACGGGCTGCTGGTGGTGGGGTTCGACCGGGGGCGCCCGTCGCCGGCCCGCCAGGCCGGCCTCCGGAAGGGGGACGTGCTCAAGGCGGTCAACGGTGAGGCGGTGGAGGACTGTCAGGCCTTGCAGGAGATGGTGGCCGCCTGCGGCGGCGGCGTTTTGACGCTGACCGTGGAGCGGGACGGCCAGGCCCGGCAGCTGGCCCTGCGGCCCGCGGCCGACGGCGACGGATACCGGCTGGGCGTCAGCCTGCGGGACTCCATGGCCGGCATCGGCACGGTGACGTTCTACGACCCGGAGCGGGACGCCTACGGCGCCCTGGGCCACGGCGTCAACGATTTGGAGACGATGGTGCTGCTGCCGCTGGAGGCGGGCGCCATCCTGCCGTCCAGCGTGGTGGCGGTCCAGAAGGGCGCCTGCGGCGCGCCGGGCCTGCTGAAGGGGGCCTTTAACACCTCCGAGACCCTGGGCACTGTGGAGGCCAACACCGACCACGGCATCTTCGGCCGGGGCGGGGCGTCTTTGAGCAGCCGGGCGGCGGTGCCCCTGGCGGACGCCGCCGAGGTGCACACCGGCGAGGCAACCATCCTGGCCAACATCCACAACACCACGGTGGAGGCCTATCAGGTGGAGATTACGAAGCTGTTCCCGGAGGAGAGCACGTCGGGGCGGAACCTCCTGCTGACCATCACCGACCCGCGGCTGCTGCGGCAGACCGGCGGCATCGTGCAGGGGATGTCCGGCAGCCCCATCCTCCAGGACGGGAAGCTGGTGGGGGCGGTGACCCATGTGCTGGTCAACAACCCCACCTGCGGCTACGGCATCTTCATCGCCAATATGCTGGAGAACTGCGCGGCGTACGCCGAATAGCGGGCCTTCGGCGTGTGCAGCCGCGCCGCTTCACCGGCCGGGAGCACGAGACTCAAACCAAAGCGGCGGCGGGCGTCCGGAGCGGGCGTCCGCCGCCTTCCGATTTCCGGGGAGCCCCGTACGCCGTCGGCTCCACCCGGATGGGCGGGAAAAAATGCCGGCGCCGGGCCTGGGAAATGGGGAAAGCGGTCGATGAAAAAAGGCCGATTTTTTTGGCTTGTGGACTTGAAAAAATTTGACAGTTATGGTAATTTATAAGTGTCGCAGGACATGGAAATCCGGCGGCTTTTGTGGAGAACTCATCATAAGGACAGGAGAGGAATTACAGATGGAACATCGAATCAATGTGGTGATAGCCGACGGAAGCGAGGACTTCTGCGGCCACCTGCGCACGGCGTTGGAGAGAGACGGCGCCTGCCAGGTGCTGGCCATGGCCCAGGACGGCGTCCATGCGGTGACGCTCCTGCGGGAACTGCAGCCGGACGTGCTGGTGCTGGACATGGCTCTGCCCCAGATGGACGGGCTGTCGGTCCTCAAGGCCGCGAGCGCCATGGAGAAGCGCCCGCTGACCCTGGTGACCTCCAGCTTCCTGACCGACTACGTGGCCCAGATGACGACCAGCCTCGGGGTGCAGTACTTCATGCTCAAGCCCTGCGAGGCCTCGGCCGTGGCCGACCGGGTCCGGGAGATGTGGGAGGCGGCACAGAATCAGAAGAAGCCCGCCGCCCGCCGCCAGGAGGTCAACGTGGAGGCCATGGTGACGTCCATCATCCACGAAATCGGCGTCCCCGCCCACATCAAGGGGTACCAGTATCTGCGGGAGGCCATCCTCATCGCCGTGGACGACATGGAAGTCATCAACGCCATCACCAAGGTGCTGTACCCCCAGGTGGCCAAGACGTTTTCCACGACGCCCTCCCGGGTGGAGCGGGCCATCCGCCACGCCATCGAGGTGGCCTGGGACCGGGGAGACCTGGAGACCCTCCAGCGGTTCTTCGGATACACCGTCAGCAACACCAAGGGAAAGCCCACCAACTCCGAATTCATCGCGCTGATTGCCGACAAGCTGCAATTACAGCTGAAGAACATGGACGTCCAGAAGCCGGCCGTCTGAACGCCGCAGTGCCGGCAGTTCGGCGGCGCGGCCGCAAAACCGCCCTGTGCCGTTCGGCACAGGGCGGACAGATTGTTCAAAAACCGCAATGCTGTGCAAGCAGGCAGTGTGCATCTTGCACGGGAAAAAGCCCTCGGCAGAGTTTCACCCGCCGGAGCGGGTGAAATCAAGTCAAATTCGTTTTTTCCGGGGACATGTGCCTCGGAAAAAACACTTCTCAGCCTGCAAGTGTGCGGCCCGCAGGGCCGTGCGCGCAGCAGGCTGCATCCCCTCGCCAAA
>CAJFNZ010000200.1 GCA_904395905.1 uncultured Oscillospiraceae bacterium
GAAGACGATGGTCCGCTCGCCGAAGCGGCGGTTTTCCTCGGCCTGCTGCATGACGGCGCGGATCTCCTTGATGCCGCTGGTGACGGCCGAAAAGTCGATGAACGCCGCCTTCGTCCGCCGGGCGATGATGCGCGCCAGGGTCGTCTTGCCCACCCCCGGCGGGCCCCAGAAAATCATCGAGGAGATCTGGTCGCTCTCGATGAGCCGCCGCAGGACCTTGCCCTCCCCCAGCAGGTGCTGCTGGCCGACGTACTCCTCCAGCGTCTCCGGCCGCAGCCGGGCGGCCAGGGGCTGGCTGCCGGCCGCATCGAACAGGGTGGTCTGCTCCACAAAATCCCCTCCTTGTTTCATCCTCCATACACGGCTGCCGCCGCCCGTGCGCGGCACTGGGAGCGAAGAAAACCGAGCCTTTTGGGCAGCGGTATGGAAGCGGGCAACGCAATCAAAAGGAGTTGACCGCCTTGTTTCCAGTATACTCCCCCGGAACGGCCGCGGCAAGCCCGCCGGCGGGGAAAACTTTGCCGCCGCCCCTTGCCTTTTGGCCGCCGGTTGCGGTATGGTATAGGGGAACGACCGTCCGTCCGCTCGGAAAGGAGACGCCCATGCAACGCCATCCAAAACGACAGCTGCACGTGGGAATGCGCATCGGCAAGACGGCCCTGGCCGTGACCATCGCCCTGGCCATTGCCCAGCTGCTGGGGGCGTACAGCCCGCTGTTCGCCGGCCTCGGGGCGGTGGTCGTCATGACCCGGACGCTCGACGAGGCCGTCCAGGCGGCGAAGGTCCAGCTGGTCGGCCTGATATTCGGCGCCATCATCGCCGTGGTCCTGCTGCTGGTGGACCCGATGCCCTCGCCGCTGCTGACCGGCGTGGGGGTCCTGGCGGTGCTGTGTCTGTGCAACGTGTGCAAGCTGTACTACGCCATGTCCCTGGCGGCCATCATCGTGCTCTCGGCCTGCGTCAGCACCAGCGGCGACCCGATTCTCGACATCCTCTACCGGATTCTCGACACCTCCGTGGGGCTGGCGGCCGGTCTGGCGGTGAATATGCTCGTCAAGCCCTACAACAACCGCGCCCGGGTGACGGCCCAGCTGCGCCGTCTGGCCGACGGCGTCCCGCCGCGGCTGGAGGAGCGGGTGCTCCGCGGCCTGGACACGGACCTGACGGCCCTGGAGACGGGGCTGCGGGCGCTGAACGTGGAGCTGGACGTCTACCGCCGCCAGCACTTCCGGAAGCGGGAGGCCCACGAGCGGGACGTGACGTACCTCCGGGCCCTGGCGCAGCTGGCGGCCCAGATGGTCCGGGAGGTGGACAGCCTGCGCTGCATGGACGACATGGGCGTGCCCAGCGAGGAGAACTGCCGCCGCCTGGCGGAGCTGGGGCTGGAGATCCCGGACCTCTCCCGGCGGACGGCGCCGGCGGAGGTCAACGTCGTGACGAACTACCACCTGACCCGGGCGCTGGACGCGCGGGCCTTCCTGCTGGAGCTGCTGGAGGCGCCGTAGCCGGGCCGCTCTAAAAAACCGGACGCCGGCCTTGTCAGCCGGGGGAAAATGTCGTATACTATAAAGAACATGAAAGCACATGGCAAGAGATTTTCCGCGGCCTGCCCCGGCGGGCCGCGCAAAGGGGTTATACTATGAGCAACATCACCATTCCGCAGGGCTACCGGCCGCCGCTGTCGGGCTACGAGATGCAGCGGGCCATCGAGTTCATCAAGCACATCTTTCCCCAGGAGCTGGCCAACGCCCTGAATCTCCGCCGGGTGTCCGCGCCGCTGTTTGTGGACGGGGGCTCCGGCCTCAACGATAACCTCAACGGCGTCGAGCGGCCCGTGGCCTTCGACATCCCGGATGTCGGCACCCACGGCCAGGTGGTCCACTCCCTGGCCAAGTGGAAGCGGCTGGCGCTCCAGCAGTACGGATTCCGCACCGGAAAGGGCCTCTACACCGACATGAACGCCATCCGCCGGGACGAGGTGGTGGACAATCTCCACTCGGTCTACGTGGACCAGTGGGACTGGGAGAAGGTCATCGACCCCGCGGACCGGAACGAGGCCTATCTGAAGGCCACCGTCCGGGCCATCGTCGGCGCGATTGCCGACACCGCCGACTCCCTGGGCGTGGAGTTCCCGCGGCTGTGCCCCCGAATCTCCCGGGACGTCGTCTTCGTGACGACCCAGGAGCTGGAGGACGCCTACCCGGACCTGACGGCCTCCGAGCGGGAGACGGCCTTCGTCCGGGAGCACCCGACCACCTTCCTGATGCAGATTGGCGGCAAGCTGCGCTCCGGCCGGCCCCACGACGGCCGCGCCCCGGACTACGATGACTGGCAGCTCAACGGCGACCTGCTGGTCTGGAACGACGTGCTCGAGCGCTCCCTGGAGCTCTCCTCCATGGGCATCCGCGTCAGCCCGGAGGTCCTCGACCGGCAGCTGCGCCTGGCCGGCTGCGACGACCGCCGGCAGCTGCCCTTCCACCGGATGCTCCTGGCCGGCCGGCTGCCCCAGACCATGGGCGGCGGCATCGGGCAGTCGCGGCTGTGTATGCAGCTCATCGGCACGTGCCACATCGGCGAGGTCCAGTGCAGCCTCTGGGACGAGCGCACCCGGGACGCCTGCGAGGCCGCCGGCATCACCTTGTTATAACTTTTTTGAGAGAACGGAGAACACTATGGAACAGCTGATTCCCATCCGGGAACTTTTCCGCAACACCGACGCCTACGCCGGCAAGACCGTGGCCGTGGGCGGCTGGGTCCGGAGCGTCCGGGCCTCCAAGGCCTTCGGCTTCATCGTCCTGAGCGACGGCACGTACTTCCAGCCCCTCCAGGTGGTCTACCACGACACGCTGGGGAACTTCGCCGAGGTCTCCAAGACCAACGTGGGCGCGGCGCTGGTGGTCCGCGGCACGCTGGTGCTGACCCCCGAGGCCAAGCAGCCCTTTGAAATCCAGGCCGAGTCTGTGGAGGTGGAGGGCCCCTCGACGCCCGACTACCCCCTCCAGAAGAAGCGGCACACCCTGGAGTATCTGCGGACCATCCCCCATCTGCGCCCGCGGACGAACACCTTCCAGGCGGTCTTCCGCGTCCGGTCGCTGGTGGCCTACGCCATCCACCGCTTCTTCCAGGAGCGGGACTTCGTCTACGTCCACACGCCGATTATCACCGGCTCCGACTGCGAGGGCGCCGGCGAGATGTTCCAGGTGACGACGCTGCCCCTGGACCGGCTGCCGGTCACCGAGGACGGGGCCGTGGACTACCGGCAGGACTTCTTCGGCAAGCCCACGAACCTGACGGTCTCCGGCCAGCTGAACGGCGAGACCTTTGCCATGGCGTTCCGGAACATCTACACCTTCGGCCCCACCTTCCGGGCCGAGAACTCCAACACCACCCGCCACGCCGCCGAGTTCTGGATGATTGAACCGGAAATCGCCTTCGCCGACCTGGAGGACGATATGCGCCTGGCCGAGGACATGATTAAGTATATCCTCGCCTACGTGCTGGAGCACGCGCCGGAGGAGATGGCCTTCTTCAACCAGTATCTGGACAAGGGCCTGCTGGACCGGCTCCACCACGTGCTGAACTCGGAGTTCGGCCACGTCACCTACACCGAGGCGGTGGCGCTCCTTGAGAAGCACAACGACCAGTTCGAGTACCCGGTCCACTGGGGCAGCGACCTCCAGACGGAGCACGAGCGGTATCTGACCGAGCAGGTCTTCCAGAAGCCGGTCTTCGTGACCGACTACCCCAAGGAAATCAAGGCGTTCTATATGAAGCTGAATCCCGACGGGAAGACCGTGGCGGCCATGGACTGCCTGGTGCCGGGCATCGGTGAAATCATCGGCGGCAGCCAGAGAGAGGACGACTACGAGACCCTCCGCGCCCGGATGCAGGAGCTGGGGCTCAAGGAGTCGGACTACGGCTTCTATCTGGACCTGCGCAAGTACGGCACGGCCCGGCACGCCGGCTTCGGCCTGGGCTTCGAACGGATGATTATGTACCTCACCGGGGTGGGCAACATCCGCGACGTGCTGCCGTTCCCCCGCACCGTCGGCAACTGCGAGCTGTAAAGACCATCGAAAACCGCCGGCGCAGAGACCATCTGCGCCGGCGGTTTCGTCTGTGTTACCGAATGAACGCCTTTTCCATGGCGAAGTTCTCCAGCCAGACGCCCCGGCGGAGGACCTGCTGGGCCCGGAGCACGCGGTAGCCCCGCCGGAGGAAGAACGGCCGGGCCGTCCGGGAGGCGTCGGTGCGGATCCGCGGGCCGGGCACGGCGGCCTCCAGCGCGTCGCAGAGGGCCGTGGCCACGCCCTGGCGGAGGCAGTCCGGGTGGACGTACAGGTGGTCCAGATAGCCGTCCGCCGGGTCCACGTCGCCGAAGCCCGCCAGGCGGCCCGCCCGGTAGGCCAGCAGCGTCACGTGGGCGGCGAGGCGCGCGTGCCAGGCCGCCGCGTCCAGGTCCTCCGGGGCCCAGGCGGCCAACTGGGCCGGGGTGTATTCCCCCGCCGCCGCCCGGTGGACCGATTGGCGGAACAGCTCCAGCAGGGCCGGGCAGTCGGCGGGGCGGTAGGGGCGCAGTTCCATGGGGACCTCCTTTCCCGGGGGAACACGGAGGCGGCGGGCCTGGGGCCCGCCGCCGGGTTGTCGAACAGATAGATCAGGCCATCTTCTCCTGGATGTGGGACAGGCGCTCCAGGGCCTCGTTGAGGGTCTCGTCCACCTTGGCGAAGTGCAGGCGGATGATGTGGTTGATGTCCTCGTTGAAGAAAGAGGAGCCGGGCACGGCGGCCACGCCCACCTTCCGGGCCATCTCCTCGCAGAAGTCCACGTCCGACTGGCCGGGCTTCAGGTACGGGGTGATGTCCGCCAGGACGAAGTAGGCGCCCTGGGGGTCGGTGTACGGGATGCCGATGCGGTCCAGGCCCTCGGTGAAGAGCTTCTTCATGTGGGCGTAGTGGGCGCCGAACTCCTCGTAGTAGCTGTCGGGCATATCCAGGCCCACCACCGCGGCCTCCATCAGCGGGGAGGGGGCGCCGACGGTGTTGAAGTCGTGGTACTGCTTGATTTTGTCCATGATTTCCTTCGGGGCGATGGCGTAGCCGAGGCGCCAGCCGGTGACCGAGTAGGTCTTGCTCAGGGAGGAGCAGGACACCGTCCGCTCCCACATACCGGGCATGCTGTTCATGTACAGGTGCTTGTGGGGGGCGTAGACGATGTGCTCATAGACCTCGTCCATGA
>CAJFNZ010000201.1 GCA_904395905.1 uncultured Oscillospiraceae bacterium
AAAGTCCGCTTTGCTCCTCCTTTCCCAACCGCAGCCGCTGGCGCTGGGCCCGCGGCTGGGATGCCGCCCTGGGGGCGGCGTCTATTTTTGGTCGGATTTTACGGCGGTTTCCGGGCTCTATGCAGCACAAAGCCCCGCCGGCAGGCGGGGCTTTGCTTACAGCGTGTTGTATGCCGGACGGATATACCGGGCGGTGGCGTCCGGTGCGGGGCGCATCCGGATGCCCGAGACGATGCCCACCGCCGCGTACATGGTCACCAGCGAGCTGCCGCCGTAGGAGATGAACGGCAGCGTCAGGCCAATCACCGGGAAGACCCCCATGCACATGCCGACGTTGACCATAATCTGGAACACCAGCATCCCGGCGATGCCGATGCAGATGAGCCGGTTCATATAGCTGCCGGATTTGACGCCGACGTAGATGCACCGGACCACGATGGCCGTCAGCAGCAGCAGCACGGCCAGACAGCCCACCATGCCCAGCTCCTCACCGATGGCCGAGAAGATGAAGTCCGTGTGCTGGGCCGTCAGGCCGCCGGCCTGGGTCTGGACGCCGTGGTAGAGGCCCTGCCCCATCATGCCGCCTCCCTGGAGAGAGACCAGGCTGCGCATGGTATGCCACCGGACCCCCTGGCCGGTGGGGTCGATGGTGGGGTCGAAAATCATCATGACCCGCTGGAGCTGGTCGTCCCGCAGGAAGCGTGTCAGCAGAATCGGCAGCGAGACGGCCACCGCTGCCCCGGCCGCCAGAAACCAGCCCAGGTTCACGCCGCCCACGTAGGCCATGACCAGGAAGATGAACACATACGGCAGCGCCACGCCGGTGTCCGAGGAGAAGCCGACAATCAGCCCCACCATCAGGCCCAGGATGACGACCATCTGCCCCACCGACAGCAGGGAGGAGACCCGGTTGCGGTAGATGCTCATGGTCTTGGCCAGGATGATGATGTAGGTGATTTTGCAGATCTCGCCCGGCTGGATGTTGAAGGGCAGCCAGCTGAAGGACAGCCAGCTGCGGTTGCCGGTGTCGCCGGCCTCGCCCCAGAAGTACAGGGTCGAGAGGAAGAGCACGTTGAACACCAGCAGGATTTCCCGCCGTTCGGCGACGATGTCGATGTCGATGAGAGTCAGGATGATATACAGGACGATGCCCAGGAACATGGCCACCGTCTGAATCAGGACGAACCGCTCTGCGCCCATATAGGCCGTGGCGCTGGAGATGACCACAATGCCGAACACCGTGGCCGTCACGCACAGGCCCAGCAGCAGCATATCGGCCTTGCGGAGGAATTCGCCGATGGCGGAGAGTAGCTTTTGCAAGGGGAGACTCCTTTCGCAGGGGAACGTTCGGCGCACCGCGCCCGACGCGATTTTGGATATTATACCACGGCGGCCGCGGGAAGTAAACCCGGGCGGCCGCGGCGGCGCGGCTAATCCGGCGGCAGCTGACGGCTTTCCTCCCGATTCCTTTTTTGTCATGCGTCCAATTTGACAACCGCGTCATATCTGCTAAAATAGAGGTACTATGCGGCCCTCTTGCGTGACATGCGGATATTGGCCAGATGCGGGAAAAGCGAGGTGATACAGTGTTCTTAGACGCGATTCTGAAGCGAAGACGCAAAGCGGACCCGAATCGGGCGATTGCCTTCGTGGATTTGGAACACTGGTTTTTTTCATACAAGAATTTATACGGCCTGACGCCGGACCTGCCTGCTTGGCGCGAAGAATTGGCGCGGCAGTATACCATGGACGACATCATGGCGTTCGGCGACTTCTCAAACTGCATTTTGGCGAAAAGCCTGGACGAAGTTCGCTCTATTACAAGCACGGTCATCTCGACCCAGCAGTCCTCGAGCCATCACAAGAAGGACATGACGGACTTTATCATGCTGGATTACATCTATCAGGTGTCCGCCGCGAACGACGCGGTCGGGACCTATATCCTGTTCACCGGCGACGGCCATTTTCACTCTGTTGTAAAGTACTTAACGCAGAACCTCGGGAAGCGCGTCGTTATCTATGGGGTAACGAACGCCGTCAGCAAGAGCCTGAAAGCGGTGGCCACGGAGGTCCATGAGCTCCCCGCAGAGCAGACGGTGATAAAGTCGCGATACGCGATGATTGTGGAGAATCTGGCCTATGTGGCGGAACACGACGCCATCATTCCCTCGTTCAAGGGCACCGTTGCCGCTGTCGCCCGTCAAAACGGCGTTGGCGAAGAAGAAATATCAGCCGCATTGCAGGAAATGCTGGACAAGGGCCTTGTACGACGAAAAGACCGAAGGGTGGATTTCAACAGGAAAGTGAAAGTCATCGCTCCGGACTGGGAGGCTCTGATTGCCGCCGGCCTTTGGAAACCGTAAAATCAGTCTGCAAAAGAATAATAGCAAGGGCTCCTGCGGATGGATTCCGCAGGAGCTCTCAGCGTGTCAAGAAACTCGACCTGCCGGGGCCCCGTCTAAGTATGGACGGGGCCGCGGCAGGAACGTTCGGAAGCGGGCTACCAGAGATTGCCTCGCTCGTCGAAGGCCCAGGGCTCCGGGTCGGACAGCACCTCCAGCCGGGGGTCTGCCCGGGCCTCCTCCAGCATGGCCTCGGACATCCAGATCTCCCGCAGGTGCATGGTGTCCCGGATCCGCACCATCCGCGGGTTGGCCCGGTCGATGTAGTTGCAGGTGCGCAGGGCAATCTGGATGCAGGCGCGGTCGCTGTGGGTGAACAGGGGAATCCGGGGCGTGCAGAGGACCGTGCTGGTCACCACGTTGGGATACGTGGCGTCCACGTCAATCTTGTCCACCAGGCGGCGGGTGGTCACGTCGGCCAGGCCGATGCCGTTGCAGTTGCCGTGGGTCTCGTCGGTCAGGTCCAGCACCGCGATGTGCTGGACCTTCAGCTCCCCCTGGAGGTAGGGCACGGCGAACCGGCCGGTGACGTTGGGGTCCATGCCGTCGCCGCTGCAGTCCTTGCCGATGCGGTCCACCACCAGGACGTCGATGTCCCGGGCGTAGATCTGCCCCAGGCGCTCCCTGGCGTACTGGAGCAGCGCCGGTTCCTCGGTCCAGATTTCCTCCGCCGTCAGGGCGCGGATCCGGCACGTCTGGTCGAAGGCGTTTTCCACCAGCCCCACGCCGCCGATGATGGGCGTCTTGTCCATCACCACCCGGCCGATGATGGGAAGCAGCCGCCCCAGCTCGTAGAAGCCGTCCACATGGATCTGCTCCGCGCCGTGCTGCTTGCCCATGCCGATGACCGCCATTTTCATCAGGCCACTCTCGTAGGGGCCGCGGAAGGCGGTGTGGGGCTTGATGCGGTTGCAGAGCAGGATGGCGTCGGCGGCGCAGGCCAGCTTGTCGGTGAAGATGGGCATTCCCTCGGCGGTGTCCCCCAGGTGGACGGTCTCCATGGTGGCGCGGATGGGGCAGCCCAGGAACGCCTCGGTGACCCCGTAGCCTGCCAGGATCTCCCGCTGCCCCTCGGCCGTGGCGCCGCCGTGGCTCCCCATGGCCGGGAACACGAAGGGGCGGCCGCCCCGCTCCTTGACGAAGTCGGCCATGGCCTTGAGCACCAGGGCCAGATTGGCCACGCCGCGGCTGCCGCCGGTGATGGCCACCTCCATGCCGGGCCGGATCCGCGCCGCCAGGGCGCTGCCCGCCAGCTCCGCCCGGACGATGGCGGGGATCTCCGATGGCTCGAAGTGCTGCTCGTCGAATTTCTGCCGGGCCCGGAACATCCTGGGCAGCCGGACCGTATCGGCCAGCTGGGTGACAATGTTGCGTTCCTCACGGGAATACAGCGCCATGGGCGTTTCCTCCTTGTCGTCTGCAAAATGGCGGGGCGTCACAGCAGGACGCCGTTTTTGAACAGCATAATCTCCCGGTTGTTGTGGGTCTCGCTGCGGGTGCGGTACCGGCCCGAGGCCGTGTCCAGGACCAGCTGCCAGAGCCGGTCCCGGGCCGCCTCGGCGGAGGCCCCCGTCAGCAGCTGCCCGGCGTCGAAGTCGATCCAGTTGGCCTTCCGCCGGGCCAGGCCGCTGTTGGAGGCCAGCTTGAGGACCGGCGCGGCCGTGCCCAGGGGATTGCCCCGGCCGGTGGTGAAGAGAATCAGCTGCGCCCCCGCCGCCACCAGGTTCGTCAGGGAGACGCTGTCGTTGCCCGGGCCGGTCATCAGGTTCAGCCCGCCCCGGGTGCAGGGCTGGCCGTAGTCCAGGGTGTCCGTCACCACGGCGCTGCCACCCTTTTGGATGCAGCCCAGGGACTTCTCCTCCAACGTGGTGATGCCGCCGTCCCGGTTGCCGGGGGAGGGGTTCTCGTAGACCGGCTGGCCGTAGTCCAGGTAGTACTGCTTGAAGCCGTTGATGAGGTCCACCATCTTCCGGAAGGCGGCCTCGTCGGCGGCCCGGTCCATCAGGCTCTGCTCCGCGCCGAACATCTCCGGCACCTCCGTCAGGATGGCGGCGCCGCCCAGGGCCGTCACCCGGTCGGCAATCCGGCCGCAGAGGGGGTTGGCGGTGATGCCCGAGAAGGCGTCGGATCCGCCGCACTTGAAGCCCAGGCGGAGCCGGGCGGCCGGGACCGGCTCCCGGTGGTCGCCGGCCATGGCCTCGAGGATCCGGCCGATGCGCGCCAGGGCCTCCTCCACCTCGTCTTCGGCCTCCTGGCAGACGAGCCACTGGACGCGCCGGGGGTCCACCGGCCCCAGCACCGGCAGGAACTCCCGGAGGTTGTTGTTCTCGCAGCCGAGGCTCACCAGCAGCACGCCGCCGGCGTTGGGGTGCCGGACAATGCTCCGCAGCAGCCGCTGGGTCGTCCGGTGGTCGTCCCCCAGCTGGGAGCAGCCGGCGTTGTGGGGGAAGGCGTAGATGCCGTCGCAGCGCCCCGGATACCGCTCCCGGGCCAGCCGGGCGATGGTTTCGACGGTGGCGTTGACGCAGGAGACCGTGGGCAGGATCCACAGCTCGTTGCGGGTGCCCACGGCGCCGTCGGCCCGGCGATAGCCGTCGAAGGTGTCGGGGCAGCCGGCCGTGTCCTCCCGGTGGGGCGGCGCCGGGGTGTACCGGTAGTCCTGGCGGCCGCCCAGGGCCGTCTCCAGGTTGTGGACGTGGACCCAGGCGCCGGCGGGGATGGGCCTGCTGGCGCGGCCGATGGGGTGGCCGTATTTGCGGACCGGCTCGCCCGGGGCCAGGTCCCGCAGGGCAAACTTGTGGCCGAAGGGGATGTCCTCCAGCAGCGTGCAGGTCCGGCCGTCCACGGTCACCGGATTGCCCCGGGCCAGGTCCCGGAGGGCCACGGCCACGTCGTCCGCCGGGTGAATCCGCAGCGCGTCGCGGGAAGTTGGCGTATCCATCGATACCGCTCCTTTCCAAAGGCGTCATGTTTTTGATATTTATCTGATGTTGGACTGAAATATGAGTTGACTAAAAATCCGGCCCGCCCGGAGGCGGGCTGCGCCAGGCGGGCGCGTCAGTAGTATTCAAAGGCTTTGGCCTTGGCGGCCCGGATGTGCCGGCGGGCAGCCTCCTCGGCCCCGTCGCCGTCGCCCCGCAGCAGCGCCTCGAGGATGGCCAGGTGTTCCTGGATGGAGCAGTCGTACTCCCGGTTGAGCCGGCTGGTGCGGATCCGGAGCCGGTGGCTGTGGTCGCCCACCCGCTGCATCAGGCCCCGGAGGAACTCGTTGCGGCAGGCGGCGGTGATGGTCCGGTGCAGCTCGAAGTCCAGCTGGATGAACCGCGCCCGCTCCTCGTCGGTCATGGGCCGGATGGCGTTGTTCTGCCGGAACTGGTACTCCCGCTGCATCTGCCGCAGCCACTCGCCGGGCAGGCGGCCGCAGGCCTGGCGGGTGAGGTGGGGCTCGTTCAGCTCCCGGGCCTCGTACACCCAGTAGATGGTGTCCAGGGTCACGTCGGTGACGATGGTGCCCTTCCGGGGATAGATGTGGACGAACCCCTCGTCGCTCAGCCGCTGGAGCGCCTCGTGGACCGGCGTGCGGCTGACGCCCAGCTCCTGCTGGAGGGCCTCCTCGGAGATGTCGCTCAGGGGCGGGTAGGTGCCGTCGATGATATTCTGTTTCACCCGCTGGTAGGCGGTGTCGCTTTTTCCTTTTCTCATGGGGAATCTCCGTCGGATTGATATTTCAGTCTGTTGTTCTGTGTTCAGCATACCACGGCGCCGGGAGAATTGCAAGGGCTTTTTCCGCCTGCCGGGGCGGGCCCGGCGGGGGCGTCCCGCCTTGCGCCCGGCGGCGGGCTGTGGTACACTGGTGGCAAAACGGCGGAGGGGGGATGCGCGATGGACTTTGCCAGGCGGGTGGCTCTGGTCTGCGACGCCGTGCCGCCGGGCCGGGTGGTCACCTACGGCCAGGTGGCGGCCCTGTGCGGCTGCCCCCGGCGAGCCCGGATGGTGGGACAGGCCCTGGGCCGCGGCGTCTCCCGCTGCGCCCACCGGGTCGTCAACCGCCGGGGCGAGCTGTCGGGGGCTGCGGCCTTCCCGACGCCGGACCTCCAGCGGCTGCTGCTGGAGGGGGAGGGCGCGGTTTTCCTGCCCGACGGGCGGGTGGACCTGGACCGGTGCCGCTGGCAGCCGGCGCCCGAGGTCCTGGACGCGGCCTTTTCCCGGGCCGGCGTTTGAAAGGCGGATGACAGGGGCCGGGGTTTGTGCTATACTGGAAAAAGCCCCAGCCGCCGCGCCGGCCGTCGGGCCGTACCATTGGGAAAGGGGGAACTCCCATATGCCGTCCAGAGATGCGTCGGTGGGCGTCTTCGACTCCGGCCACGGCGGCATCAGCGTCCTGCGGGAGCTGATTCACCGGATGCCCAACGAGGATTTCCTCTACTTCGGCGATTCCGCCAACGCCCCCTACGGGACCCGGGAGACGGCCGATGTCCGGCGGCTCACCTTTGCCGCCGCCCGGCGGCTCCTGGACCGGGGCTGCAAGGCCCTGGTGGTGGCCTGCAACACCGCCACCTCCGCAGCCATCGACGATTTGCGGGCGGCCTACCCGGCGCTGCCGGTGGTGGGCATCGAGCCGGCCCTGAAGCCGGCCGTCCTGGCCCACGACCACGTCCTGGTCCTGGCCACGGAAATGACCCTGCGGGAGGAGAAGTTCCGCCGCCTGCTGGCCTCCTACGGCGGCCGGGCGCAGATCTACCAGACGCCCGCGCCGGGCATCGTCGAGGCCGTCGAGGCCGGCGACGTGGACGGGCCGCGGCTCTCGGCCTATCTGGACCGGCTGCTGGCCCCCTACCGCCAGGTGCCCATCGACGCCGTGGTGCTGGGCTGCACCCACTTTCCCTTCGTGCGGGAGGCCATCCTCCGGAGTCTGGGCCACCCGGCGGCCCTCTACGACGGCGGCCCCGGCACCGCTCGGGAGACCTGCCGCCGGCTGGAGGCGGCCGGCCTCCGCAGCGGCCGCCCCGGTCCCGGCCGGGTGGAGCTGACCAACAGCCGCCCCGAGGCGGTGGCCGTGTCGGAACGGCTGCTGCATCTTTAGGACATCCTCCGCCCCGCCCCCCGGCGGGGCGGACGTTACCCCTGAAATTAGTTAAAACTAACTTGCGGAAAGGAGAACCTGTCATGGTGGAGGGAATTCTGCGGACTTTTGCGGCCGTCTGCGGGTATGTGTGGTGGATTGCGCCGTTTTCCTTCGTCTTCTGCCTGGTGTACGCCGTCCGGGACGCCGTGAACGGCGGGGAGCGGGATGTGGCGTACGCCCTCGGGGCGGCGGTGAGCCTGCTGGTGCTGGCCACGGCTCTGCTGGCCGCCTGAGAGGCTTCTCTTATCCCGCGGCGTATGGTAGGATACAATCGTATCGCACACGGCGTCCGTCGTGTGCAAAACGGGAGAGGAGGCACATCCCCCAAGGGACCTTCTCTTGCCCCTCCGGGGCAATTCACCTTGTGTCCCCGGAAAAATGGATTTGACTTGCTTTCGCCCGCTTCGGCGGGCGAAACTCTGCCGAGGGCTTTTTCCCATGCAAGATACACGCCACCACACTAAAAGCGGCATGGCCTGCGGGCCATGCCGTCTTGTGTTGGATGGATTGGACGCCCCAGCGGGTGCGCCGGGGCGCTGGCGGGCCGGATGCCGCCCGGGCGGGGCGTCAGGAGGCGGACTGGGCCTCCCACGCGCCGGACTGGGCGTTCCAGAACTCGGTACAGGTCCCGTGGTCGTCAAAGGAGAGCCGCGCCAGATAATTGCGCCGGTCCGCCTGGTAGGCCAGCCGGGCCTCCTCTTCGTTCTGGGTGACGAAGACGTTGACGTAGTCGTAGCCGCCGTCCTCGGTGGGCAGCCGGATCCCTGTTTCGTAGTACACCAAAGCCATGTGGAAACCCCCTATCCGTAAATCGTGCTGGGAGCGGCCGTCCGATGGGCGGCGCTCGCCGCTATTATATCAGACTTTTCCGGATTTGTGTATAGGGATTTCCGAAAAAACTTGGCGGGGTTCAGCGGGCAATCCGGGCCAGCTGGGCGGCGAACCGCTGGCCGAAGAGGCGGCCCAGGCCGTCGCCGTCCTCCTCGTGGTCCCGGAGACTGATGGGGCCCAGGTGGATGAAGGGCTGGCCGTAGGCGCCGCCGCCGGAGTAGACCATGCAGCCCTGGACCAGCAGGTGGGTCAGCATGTGCTCCATGGCCACGCCGGGGCCGCCCACGGCGAAGTTGGCCGTGGCGAAGACGCCGGCCAGCTTCCCGGCCAGGCGGCAGGGGCAGGTGTCGAGCCACTGCTTCATCTGCCAGCTCTCGGCGGCGTAGTAGTCGGGGGAGCCCACCAGGACGCCCTCGGCGCCGTTGACGAATTCGACGTTCTCCGGATGGGCCTTGTCCACCTCCCCGATGGGCAGGCAGCGGACGTCCCACTGGGGATTCTGCTCCAGGGCGCCGGCGGCGATGGCCTTGGCCAGCCGCTCGGTGCGGCCGGTGGCGGAGAAGTAACAGATGGCAAGTTTCATGGTACGGACCTCCTCAAATCACAGTCGTTGGATGAGGCCAGTCTACCACACGGCCGCAGGAAAGGCAACCTCACGGCGGCAGCTGCCGGAAGGCCAGGCCGGGCACCAGGGCGACGCGGCGGAGGAAGGCCAGTTCCGAGACGGTGCAGAACTGGTAGCCCTGGGCCTGGAGGGCGTCCACGGCGGCCAGGGCGGCGGAGACCGAGGCGGCGGACAGGTCATGGAGCAGGAGGATGCTGCCGTCGCTGACATGGTTCACGATGTGGCGGGTCACCTGGGCCGCGTCCTGGCACGCCCAGTCCTGGGGGTCCACGTTCCAGAGGATGATGGGCATCCCCAGCTCCCCGGCCACGGCGCGGACCTCGCCGCCGCAGAGGCCGCCGGGCGGGCGGAGGAGCTTCGGCCGGACGCCGGTCAGGGCCTCGATGCGCTCCACCGGGCCGAGAATCTCCCGGCGGACGGCCTCGGCCGGGAGGTTGTGGAGGTAGGTGTGGCTCTGGCCGTGGACGGCCAGCTCGTGGCCCTCGGCGGCCATGCGGCGGACGGTGTCGGGACACTGGTCTACCCGGTAGCCGCAGAGGAAAAAGGTGGCCGAGACGAACCGGGCCCGGAGGCCGTCGAGCAGCTGCTCGCTGAGGCCCGGGGTCGGGCCGTCGTCAAAGGTCAGCGCCACGTAGCGGCGGCCGTCGCCGCCGCCGTCGAGGCTCCCGGCCGCCCGGGCCGGAAGGGTAGCCACCAGCGCCGCGCAGAGCAGCAGCGCCGCCATCCGTTTGCTCAAAGGAAACGCCCCCTCATTCGTCTGGACGCCGCGGCGCGCCGGGAGCCGCCGGGCCCGTCCATGCGGAATCCTGGCCTTAGTATGCGCCAAAGAAAAATTGACGCAACCGGAAAAATGCAGTAATATTAGAACATTCCCGGAACAAAGGGCCGAGGGACCTGCCGCGGCCGACATATGCCGGGGAAAATGAGGAATCCTAACGATGGAACGAGTACGCTGTCCCGTCTGCGGCGGGGCCCTGGAGACGGGGCCGGCCGTCTGGCGGTGCCCGGCCGGCCACAGCTTCGACGTGGCCCGGCAGGGGTATGTCAATCTGCTGCCGGTGCAGCAGAAGCACTCCCGGCAGCCGGGGGACTCGCCGGCCCAGGTCCGGGCCCGGCGGGCCTTCCTGGCCCAGGGCCACTACCGGCCCCTGGCCGAGGCCGTGGCGGATTTGGCCGCCGAGGAGCCCCCGGCGTCCCTGCTGGACGCCGGCTGCGGGGAGGGGTATTACCTGGAGGCCCGGGGCCGGCGGCTGCCGGCGGCCCGCCGGTGGGGGGTGGACATCTCCAAGGAGGCCGTCCGCCTGGCCGCCGGCCGGGACAAGGGGGCGCGGTTCCTGACGGCCTCGGCCGCCCATCTGCCCTTTGACGACGGGGGCTTCGCGTGCCTGACGTCCCTGTTCGCCCTGACGGCCCCGGCGGAGTTCGCCCGGGTCCTGGCGCCGGGGGGCCGGTTCCTCCAGGTGACGGCGGGGCCGGACCACCTGCTGGCGCTGCGGCGGATGATTTATCCGGTCCTGCGGCCCCGGGCGCCGCTGGGGGATGGGCGGCTGCCGGGCTTCATCCTGGAGCGGCAGGAGCTGGTGGCGTTCCCGATTCACCTGACCGAGGGCAGCCAGGTCCAGGCGCTGCTGGCCATGACGCCGCACTTCCTGCGGATCTCCCGGGAGGGCGCCGAGCGCGCCCGGGCCGCCGAGGGCCTGGAGGACGTCTGCCAGGCGGTGGTGCGGGTGTATCGGAAGGCGTGAGGGACCCGGCCGGCGGAGTTTTCGCCGTGCGACGGGGGATGGGGCTGAGCAGCCTTTGCAGAACGGGGCCCCGCGGGACGCTAGTCCCGTGGGGAGAAGGACTGCGCCCGCAGGCGCGTTTCCGAGGCCAACCGCCCGCAGGGCGGCTCTTAGGCCGAGGATGGGCAAG